>NZ_JBXAJH010000006.1:0-233080 GCF_058797075.1 Acidovorax sp. GW823-FHT02H02
GGTGGTCTTCGTCTTGCGTGGCATTCATGCTCCTTGTTGACATGCTATGCCTCACACACAAACTTTCTGACAGGCTCGTGCCTGGGCCAGTTCGTAGGTGCGCTGGGGGTCGTTCTTCAGATAGGTATCCACATCAATGGACATCACCATCGTGCGGGGTGGGTCGCTGACGGCGCCCAGGATGGAGAGCGAGCCAACGATCACGAAGTCTGTGTGGTGAACGATGGCTTTGGCCTGCGTCAGCAGTGCATGAAGCTGTTCGCGGTTCAACGCAATTCCCGCAGCAAGAACGAAAAGGGCGTGTTCTGCATCATTCCCAGCGAGCGGCGCTCCGACGCTTCCAGCACTTTCTGCTTGTAAACAGCACTGTCGCCCGAGCTCACCACACCAGACCAAAACCGGATGTAGTAATCGCTGCACAGGCGGCCCTGTTTCCACAGCCCGATGCGCTGGCGCGCATGTTGCAGGATCTCATCCTTGCGGTCTGACTGCAGCTGCTCGTAGACATAGCGGTGCAAGGACCGCAGCGCTTCGTCCTGCGCTTGCTTGCCTTGGCGTGCTTGCATGTTGGGCGCTTGCATGAAAAACCTTGGGTGAGGGACCGTCTGGAAATGAGATGACTGAATGGTAGCAGGAGGGCTGTCAGAGGGCGTTTGCGTGGAGGCGCCTTGCTGGACAGCGCCCGCAGAACTTGGCGTCGGCGTTGCGCCCGAACAATCGGGGGGAATTTTCAGCGCCAGGAAATTTTTCTCAGAAATGCGGGGATGGGCGATTTATTTCTCAGTTTCCTGGCCGCCGGTTCACTACCCATCTGCCCATGCAAGGGCGCTATGGCGGTCCGTTCTGTTTGTTGCTCATAAGGCGACGATGGTTGCCTTGAAGGCTTCATGCGGCAAGGGGATAGGGTGGGTTTGAAGCAAAATTGGCCTCAAGCGCTTGCTGGATAAGCGCTGGCAGCTACTGAATCAGGAGCATTTGCGCTGCCCGCCAGCCCGCGCACGTCGATCTGGCCGGTGACGGCGGCGGAGATCAGGGCGGTGCGGCGTTCTTGCAGGAGGGTGATGGCAGAGCGGGCTTCGGCGGTCAGGGTGTCGAGCTTGGCGGTTTCTTGCTCCAAAAACACTGTGATCGTCGCTTGCTCTGCCAGTGGCGGCACCGCCATTGCAAAAGTCAGCAAGCTCGACTGGGGCAGGTTGTTCGCCATGCCATTGCCACCGCTCAGAGCGTTCTCGATCTGAATCCGCAATGGGCGCGAGTTGAGTGCCGCAACAAAAAAAGCTGCGTTGACGAACTCTTTCAACTTGAGTCGAAAGATCTTGTCCGAAAGCATGAGCCGCTCTCGGGTGGCTTTGACCAAAGCAGTGGACCCCACCAACTCAGGAGAGCCACTGGCGCGGGACATGAGCACATCGCCAACTCGGACTTCGTATGCCTCTTCTGGAGGCAACTCCGGCGGCAGGGCCTTGTTTTCAGATGGCCGAAAATTTCCGCCATTCAAACAACCGGCCTTGAGCACGCCCCATTCCTGCTCTTCAGCTTCGCGGGCATAGCATTCCGGACTCCAACCTTGTTCGATTGCGGCGATCACGCGGCGCAATGCACAAACCTCCCAGTGCCCCGGCACCTCCCCCAGCCACTCCACGCCCGAGTCCTTCATCGGCACGTTCGGGTCCAGCCCCTTGGTCACGGCGTGGGAGATGACGGCCTGGCGCTTTTCCTGCAGCAGGGCGATCAGCTTTTCCTGCTCGGCCACCAGCGCGTCGATCTTGGCGGTTTCGCGGTCGAGGAAGGTGGCGATGGCGGTTTGTTCCTCTATAGGTGGAAACGGTGCCCGAAACGAGCGCAAATCATCCATGTTCAGCACGCGCTGTGCAGAACCAACGCAGACAAGGTCAACGAACCGTGTGAAGTTGTCAGACGAGAAGACCCACACCAGCCACTGGGGTAGTAGATCTACATTTGGAAGCAGGCGTGCCAGCGCTCTCGATAAATTGATTCCGTCTAGAGCTTCAGGGATGACAAGTGCGGTCCCAATCGTTCCAACGACCGATAGAACAACGTCCCCGCGACGAACGATGGTGCGTTGGAACTCATCGGAAAGGCGTTCGCTGATCGTGGCGAGAGCTGACCTATCGGGAGTCCCATTCGCGAGGTCCATGATCTTGAGCATGGGCACGCCATCTGGATCAAAGTCTGGGACCAAAACTCCGTAGCAAGGAGGTGACTGGAGTCGATGGCCTGTCCCGCAGATGGTCCAATGCGACGGCACCTCCCCCAGCCACGCTACCCCGCTGTCCTTGTACTCCGGGTATCGCGGAAAGCTCATGCCGACAGCCCCTTGATCATGTCCAGGATGCGGTCGGTGGTCTGCTTCAGTTCTGCATCAATCTCGGCCAGCGGGCGCGGGGGCTTGAAGACGTAGAAATGCCGGTTGAACGGGATTTCGTAGCCCACCTTGGTTTTTTCGGGGTCGATCCAGGCGTCGGGGGCGTGGGGCAGCACTTCGCGCCGGAAGTATTCGCCCACGTCTTCGGTGTAGGGCACGTTTTCGGTGTCGCGCAGGCTGGCGTCGGGCTGGGGCTTGCCCTTTTGCTTGCCCTTGACGCCCAGTACCACGTTGCCCGCTTCATCGCGCAGCGGGCGCTCGACGGTGATGGCGTGGTAGCCAAAGGCTTCGTTGTCGAAGATGCGGCTGATGGGGGTGCCGTCGTGCTCGGCCTCGGCAAAGTCGCCAAACAGGCGGGTGATGCGCTCGATGTGGGCGTCGCTGAGTTCTTTGCGCTTGGAGCCGAGGCTCTTGCGCATCTTCTGCCACATGCCGCTGGCGTCGATCAGCTGCACCTTGCCCTTGCGGGCCTCGGGCTTGCGGTTGCTGATGATCCAGACGTAGGTGCTGATGCCGGTGTTGTAGAACATATCGGTGGGCAGACCCACGATGGCTTCACACAGATCGTTCTCCAGCACGTAGCGGCGGATTTCGCTCTCGCCACTGCCCGCGCCGCCCGTGAACAGCGGCGAGCCGTTGAGCACGATGCCGAAGCGGCTGCCGCCCTCTGATGTGGGGCGCATCTTGCTGAGCAGGTGCAGCAAAAACAGCATGGAGCCATCGGACACGCGGGGCAGGCCGGGGCCGAAGCGGCCGTTGTAGCCCTGGCTTTCGTGCTCTTTGCGCACTTCCTTCTCGACCTTCTTCCACTCCACGCCAAAGGGCGGGTTGGACAGCATGTAGTCGAATTTCTTGTTGCCATGGCCGTCGTCGCTGAGGGTGTTGCCAAAAGCGATGTTGCCCACGTCCTGGCCCTTGATCAGCATGTCGGCCTTGCAGATGGCGTAGGACTCGGGGTTGAGCTCCTGGCCAAAGACGGTGAGGCGCGCCTGGGGGTTGTGCTCGGCCAGGTATTCGCCCGCCACGCTGAGCATGCCGCCGGTGCCTGCTGTGGGGTCGTAAATGGTGCGCACCACGCCGGGCTTGCTGAGGATGGCGTCGTCTTCAATGAAGATGAGGTTGACCATGAGCCGGATGACTTCACGCGGGGTGAAGTGCTCCCCGGCGGTCTCGTTGCTGATTTCAGCGAACTTGCGGATCAGCTCTTCAAACACCAGGCCCATCTGCATGTTGCTGACCACCTCGGGGTGCAGGTCGATCTGGGCGAACTTTTCAGCCACCTGGTACAGCAGCCCGGCCTTGGCCAGGCGCTCGACCTGGGTGTGGAATTCAAAGCGCTCGAACACATCGCGCACCGCGGGCGAGAACGCCTGCACGTAGCTGAACAGGTTCTGCGCGATGTGGTCCGGGTCGCCCCGCAGCTTTTGGAGGTCGAGCGTGGAGGTGTTGTAGAAGCTCTGGCCCGCCTTGCGCAGCAGGAAGGGCTCGGGGTTGACGCCCTGTGCCTGCTTGGCGACCAGCTCGGTCAACACGGCGGGCTTGGTCGATTCGAGCACGCAGTCGAGGCGGCGCAGCACGGTGAAGGGCAGGATGACCTTGCCGTAGTCGGATTGCTTGTAGTCGCCGCGCAGCAGGTCGGCCACGGACCAGATGAAGGCGGAGAGGGTTTGTTGGTTCATTGATGGTGGTTATACGCAGATCTCTGAGGCAACTTCGTGTTGTGCCGCAGGGGACGGGTTGTCATTCTTGGTCCGACGTACTGTCTGGGACGTATTCGAACAATTCACCTACCGGAACGCTGAAGTAGCCACACAAGGTGTTGATCGCATCCAGATCAACTCGTGTAGCCGTCTCCTGGTAGAGCAGCGTGATGGTGTTCCTATGGAGACCAGTGTCCCGCGCAAGGTCGCTGATCTTGAGCTTTCGTTCTCCCATAAGCCTGGACAGGTGACACTTGATCAAGACATTCTCCATGTAGAAATATCGCTCAGAACGACAAAAAGTCATTGACAAGGGCGATTTCGCGCTCATAATGCCATCCAGGATGACAAAAAAACGCAGTGCGTGACTTTTTTGAATCCTGATTGTCCACCATTGCAAGGAGAGAGAAATGACATCGTGTACCTATCTGACCACTGACGAGTTGTCAGACCGCATCAAGTACGACGCACGGACCATCCGGGACAGGCTCAAGGACAGCGTCCTACTTGAGGGTCGGCATTACATCCGCCCTTTCGGTGGACGCAAAACTCTCTATATCTGGGAGCACATCGAAACAGACATGACTCAGTATTCGGCCGTATGTGCAGAGGGCATACCGCTGGCCAATGGAGGTGTGATTCATGGGTAGTATCCGCCGCCTGGAAAGTAAAGGGACGCTGTTCCTGGACTTCCGATATGCGGGGCAGCGGCTGCGGGAATACACCACGTTGCCCGACACCTCAGCCAACCGCAAGCGCTTACTGAAGGTGCTGGAGCGCATCGAAGGAGAAATCGCCCTGGGCGCCTTCGATTACCAAAAAACCTTCGGCAAACCCTTGCCTGCCGTGGAGACAGACCCCCCGCAGGAGCCCATGCTTGCCGGGCCTGCACCAGGCGCGTTGAAGCAGCCTCCCAGCACAACCCCGCTGTTTAGCGACTTCGCCGAGGTGTGGTTCGTAGAGGCCGAGGTGACATGGCGGCGCAGCTACAGCATCACGCAACGCGGTGCACTGGACAAATACCTGATCCCCTTTTTCGGGGACAAGGAGGTCGGCCAGATCACCAAGGCAGACGTACTGGCATTTCGGGCTTCACTCGCCAAAGTTCCCGCCCGAAAGTCCAGCAACACCCTATCCAACCGACGCATCAACTCCATCATGAAGCCTTTGCGACAGATCCTTAACGAAGCGGCCGACCGGTTCGAGTTTACGTCCGCCTTCCGCAATATCAAACCCTTGAAGATGAAGCGCAGCGATGTCATGCCCTTCACGCTGGAGGACGTGCAGCGCATCCTGTCCACCGCGAGGGCGGACTATCGCAACTACTTCACCGTGCGCTTTTTCACAGGAATGCGAACCGGAGAGGTGCATGGTCTCAAATGGAAGTACATCGATTTCGAGCGTCGGCTCATCCTGGTGCGTGAAACGATCGTGCTCAACGAGGAAGACGAGCTCAAGACGGATGGCAGCATGCGCGACATCCAGATGAACGAGATGGTGTTCGATGCCCTGCAGGCGCAGTTCAAGACTCGGCACCCTGACTCGGAGTATGTATTCAGCTTGCGCAGTGGCAAGCCCATTGATAACCAGAACTTCCTCAACCGGGTCTGGGCGCCGCTGCTACGTCACCTGGGGTTGGAGCACCGCAGGGCCTACCAGATGCGGCATACGGCGGCAACGCTGTGGCTTGCTGCCGGGGAAGCGCCGGAATGGATTGCGCGACAGTTGGGTCACACCAGCACCGAAATGCTGTTCCGTGTCTACAGCCGGTATGTGCCCAACCTGACGCGCCGGGACGGCTCTGCCATGGAGCGCTTGCTCAAGCAGCACATCTCGTTAGCGTCCGTCACGGGGAACGTGACCCCCGTGATCCTGGCGCTTGAGGCTTCACCGGCAGTGGCAACCACTACCTAACCACATCGCTTTTTTGAACCTACGCCAAGTGCCCGACGCGCAGGGCAGGGCGGAGCCTTGCCTGCGCCCACCCTGTAAGCCCGATTGGCCGAATCTGCACTTCGAGTGCCAAGGAGTTTCATATGACCGCATCACTTCACTTGCATCGAAACCGTAACCGCATCTCCCTCCGCACGCTCATGTCGGAGCGCGTGCAGCAACATGACTGTGACGTGATCACGCAATATCGCGACGAGATCTACGCTCGTATGCCCGATGCTGCACAGGGCGCGCTGAACGCATTCATTCGCAATCTTTTTGGCGATGATGGCCTGGTGCGTGCCTATCTTCATCCCGTGGCAACTCCTGCGGGAGAGCCGGCGACCATGCCTCTGGACCTTTGCGAACGCGCCGCAAACCAAGCGAGCCGTTACCCGAGACTGTTGCACCGCCACGAAAGAGAGTTGGCAGCAGTCGCCGCCTTTGTGCAATCCTGTGGCTACTATTGGTGTGCCTACCAACAAGTCCTGGGGCGGCCTGCTGCCCAGAATGCCGAAACCATGCGCTTCTATCGCAGCCGCATAGCCTCGGCACACAAAGCGTTACTGGAAGAGCCCCTCAGGCAACTGCGACGCTGCCACGCGGATCTGGGATACACACTTGCTCAAGTGCTGGGGATGGAACATGACGACACGGCTGACCCGCAGCAGGTAGCGCGTATACAGGCTGCGCTTGGCAGTGTGATGATGCAGATGCCTTAGCTATCAATCAAGGTGCACAAAATGAGAGTTCATGAATTGATGTCGACACCGTTCGTCGCGGAACTCATTTGCGACCGCTGTGGAACGCAGGCGCGACACGATGAGGGCGATGGCCTGAACAACTTCCTGCAGCTGGGGTTCGACGCGGGCTGGGGATCGCCCCTGGGCGATGGAACGCGGGTGGATATCGATCTTTGCCACAGTTGTTTGAAGGAAACACTGGGTCCCTGGCTGCGCCTGTCGACGTCTGCCTGGGCCTTAGCACCCAAGGGTTGACCAAGGAATCCACATGAGAAATCCGCATTATGAGTATTTGGGTAGGCGCATGCGTGAGTATCACCGCATGCAACAGTGGCGTCTTTCAGATGGCGGTCTGTTCATCCCGCACGCCTACTGGAACATGGGGCCTGAAAGTCTGTCGTATTGGGATGACGTGGGTTTCATCCTCAACGGGCGGCGCATCATCGTCTGGTGGCATCACCCTCGACACATCTATGGGGAGGCTATTTCTTCCATGGCTTGGGACGAGGCGGGTGACGGCCCACGGGATGACTGGCTCTTTGAGGGCGGGACCAAAGGCTACAAGATGGTTGGCAAGTCGAGCAAGCGGAAAAAACTGAGCAGCTTCACCAGCCGCGCACCTTCCGAGGCCCAGACACAGCACTACGCAAAGCTTCAGAAAATTGAAGAACGGCTGACCCGGGATGGGATTGACTTGGAGGTTCGGCCCTCATGGAAATGGGAGCGTCTCAGTTGGGCGATGGGTGTCAGCCTTGTGGCACCGTTTGAAGTAAGAAATGAAAAGGAGCTGGCAGAAGTGGCGCACTTGGCCCGAGAACTCATCTTGCAGAAAACCACCTTGACCCAAGAGTTTCCGGACTTTGTATACGACAAAGCAAGCTGGCTGCGCGAGCGGGCCGTACTGGCTCCCGCCCACCACACTGCCCCTGAAGTGAAGGCCTGAAGAGGCTTGAATGGACAGGGCAGTACCGGCTGTATGGCGAAGTAGTACGCAAGGAATTGATATGACGATTGACCGTGCCAGCTATCCAGGCGTGCCGGATGATTTCCCGGTGACTGCGGTTCCCTCTGCCATTGGAGGCGCCCAGCCGAAGATGAGCCTCGTTGAGGAAGATGGAAAGTTCTATGCGCCAGGTACTTCGCCCTCAGAAGTCGTGGCAGCCTTTCAGATGTGTGACGACCTGGTCTCGCAGATGGTTCCGTACTGCCAGCGAAAGCTGCCCACCTTTGAAGGGGGCCAGGAAGCGACGGTGAAGACTGCGTTAAAAGGTCTTCTGGCCAAGCGATGGTGCACAGATGCGCAGTGCGTATGGATCATGCGCAGGGTTGCGCGAGAGCTGCAGTGGCCAGTGGACGAAAGCGCTTTGGGCGTCTGAACGCTTTGGCTCGTTACCCCGGCGCTGTTGATCGAAGACCATGTGTTGACGCAAGGTGCGCTTCGCGCTGGCACGCTCATGGGATTTACCGACGAAGTGCTCTCCAATGCCATTGGACTGTAGCTCAAGACGATTTTAAGGTTGGACGCAAGACTGCAGGATCTTTGTGCGGGCACTGCAAGTGGGCTCACTTGAAGTCGGCTGTGCAGCGGAGGACTAAACCGCTCGCGCGGTAGACCGCCGCGAAGGCCCTGACGCAAAGTACACATCGCGCCCCTGTCTATGTTGGCGAGTGAGGCAACCCATGCTGGTGCGCAGGCGTTGATCGGTATCGCATGAGATCTGCTTGGCAGTTCTCTACAAGATGAAAGGAATATGCGCCATGGTGGGCTTAATTACCCTATGCCTTATCGGCGGCGTGATTACCTGGTTCGGCATATATGTGGCCACGAGCCAAACGCAACCTTCTGGCCCCTGCGCCGCCAACTACACGTTGGAGTGCATGCGTGACAACGACGGACGGTTTCTGGCCGAGGTTGTCCCGGAGCTGCCGGGAGCACGTGCCTTGGGAGCCACGGCTGAAGATGCCATGGCGAAGGCCCAGGCCGTAGCGTTGCGCGTTCTGGCCGAGCGGTTGGAGCAAGGCGAGGTCACGCCGCGCGCCATCCGCATCGAACTCCGCGTACCCGCAATGACGGTGGATGCCCCTGCCACCCCAACGTAAACATTACCCGAAGGCAAAGGCACAGATTCGAGCGCTCCTCATGTATGTCAACAGTCATCCGGCGATTCAATCATCCTAAGAAAAGACAAATTGACGGTTTGGCCTATCCGATTGACATAGCGGCATGCGTCAACCTCAACGAGTGCTCGTGACTCCATGGATTCCAGGAGAATTTCATACAGAAATGGATGCTCCAGCGGAAGCCAGTGAAGCTGGATCTGCTTGCTCTTGGTCTTCAGTTGTGATCGATGTTCCTTGGTCGGCTCAATAACAGCTTTCTCGCGACCTACCATGTCTACACGAAAGCGAACGGAGACGGGGTCGGGAAGCATTGTTCTTCGCGATTGGTAGATTGAATCCACAGAGATAGTCACGCCATCGCTGGTCCGGAAGCTCGTGGTTTCTTCCCGGTCCGTAAGCAGGCGGATCAATGCTGGCGCAGTGGTGCGTATGGCATCAATGAAGTCATCAGGGCTCAAGCCCGTCGAGGTAGACAATGTTCTCAGGTGCTTCAATGCGTTAGTCGCTTGCATGACTGTTCCAGCGAGAAGCGGATCCTCGGTGGAGGATGCTGAGTAAGGCGCCTTTCTGTCCTCAAAGAGCCTGCGCTGAAGACTGTCACAGCAGGAAACCACTAACCACTGGTCAAGTTTGCACGGGTCTACCTCCAGAGAGTAGTACAGGCGGTCCTGTTCAGACAGCTGCCCCAAGACCGTGTTCATCGTGTTCTGCACGAGCATGATCTCCCGCTGCTCCTTGGCGGGATCTCTGGCCTTTTGCACCGAGTTGATGAACACCCGAAATATTTCTTCGTGCTTACTCATGCGCATCCATTCCAATCATGCCGTGCCATACGGCCATGGAAAACATAAGGCCATGAAAAGATCCCATGCGCAATCTGGCGGAAGGGCAAGGCTTGGATGTTTTGGTGAAAGGCTTTCTTGAGATCAGCATGTAGGGAGGTTGTTCGAGTTTCCGTTGGCGAACCCCTTCAATCGTGACGGAGGTCCCGAAGTACTGTCCTAGCTGATCTTGCGCACTTCTGGCTGAATCACTGCTCACAGTCGTAGCGCGAGAATGAGGATCAGCAACATGCTTCATTGGAACTCGAAGGACAATGCAGCTGCCAGGAACGGAGCCGTCGCTCAGCCAACGCAAAAGGTCGTCGGCCGATCCATCGGGTCGCAATGCAATGCTTTGCCCATCGCGGCAGTGCATCCATGAGCGCACGGCATTGCGCTGTGCAAACGTAGGAGCAATGTTTTGAGGTGCCAACTTTTGCCAGGAAGGTTCATCGGTGACTGTCGGCCGAATATCGCAATCCATAAAGATCTGAAGTAGCCGTGCAAGTTTGATCACCCGCGTGGCATGTTCGAGGATCAGGCAGCGACCACGGACACTTCCCAAGACAAGAAGCTGGTTGGCGATCAATACAGCACGATCGATCACTTCCAAGACGGTGGCCAAAGGGACACTGCAGCGAGAAGCCACAGCCTCGACTGGTATGCCAGTGTGAAGGTCGCAGAGGATCTTGCGTACATGCATCAGGCCGATTGACGCTATTGGTGGCGGCGGCAACGCCGCCAGCAGAGATGGGGGCGGCGCTTGGCGTACAGCCAGCCCAGTGGATGTCTCGAAGAGACAAGACCACAAGAATTCCGCTTTGTTCTCACTGCGTTGTTTAGCCTTTCGCAATGCGGCAGCGGAACGTCCGGTCCAGAAGGCTGCGACTTCAGCGGTAAGTGGCCTCGTCTGCCAATAGCTGTTCAGAGAGCAGCGCAAGGCCATGTCGGGTCGGTGGAAATAGTGCTGCAGGGTTGTCGGAACTTGGGCATGTCCCACCTCAGCGGCAACTTTTTGCAACCAGGAAACGGGGCTTGGACGAGAAGAAGGCTGATCCAGCTGATGGATGATGTTGCGGTTGACCCATGCGTGCCGCAGCGTATGGAAGGAAACTGATTTGTCGCCGCAGACTTGCTTAAGAGCGCGGTTGACCAGTCGGCTGCAGGCGGAAAACATGTAGGTGCGATGGCTGCTGTGGGGATCTCCAAACAGCAGAGCAGACTTGCCATGTCTGCCCTCTTCTTCACTCTTCCTGCGCTTGATCCAGCTGACTACGCACGCCACCCACGCCGGCTCGCCGAAGCTGCGCATCCATCGCTTCGCGCTGTAGCTTTTACCTTGATGCTGCCCTCGCCGAGGGTGGTATCGGAGTTCGATGCCTTCATCAGTGATGACGAAGTCCTCCAGGCGTAGGGCTTGTGCCTCGCCGATACGCAGGGGAAAAATAGCGGCAAGAGCCAGCAGCGCTTGCACACTGGCGCAGATGCGTGCATCGCTGCTGGCAGTGAGGGCAAGTTCCAGGGCCCTGTGGATTTCTTGGGACCAGACCGTGTTGGCGTGCACTACCGTGGTGTTTCCGTCACCCGAAAAAAGTACCTGCGCCATCGGCGGGGCGCCAAATGTCTGGATGCAAAACTGATGGAAGGAGGCAAGGGCCGGGCGTTGTGGGTCGCTGTTAACGGCATGCTTCAGTGCATCGAAGAAGGCGATCCACTGTTCATCGTCCATGTGAACTGCAGAGCACGGGCATTGAGTGTAGTTTTCGGAGATGAGCCCCGCGGCAGCGCTGACGTAGCGAGAGATTGTTGCGACGGAAGGATTCTTCAGGCGCACGCTGCCAACGCTGAGCAGGTGGTGCACCCACAGCAGGACCAGCGCATCGCCTTCTGTGCCTTGGCGTGCAATCAAGTCGGCGGTCATGGCCAACCTGCTGTACAGGCTTGTTCGCCAATGCTGATCAGAAAGCCGGATGTCTGTTGCCTGGTTGGGTAGAGTAAACAGGTCTTGAATCTCCTTCAGGCACCGAGCGCGGCGGTTGATGGGCGCCTCCATCTCAAGGAGTATTTCCAATGCTCCGTCGTGGGAGGGACTGAGAGCATCGTCATCTGCAGCATCCCGCGTTTCCCAGTGCACGTCCTTTTGTCGTAGGTTCCATCGCGTAAGCACATCGCGGGGCAGTGCCGTGATGGGAATACTGCCCGTGAGCATCCCCAGACAAAAATTGGGGATGTGCTGATGTAGCCAGGCCAGCGCGTCGTGGAAGATGAGATGCCAGAGGTCCTTGCCCATCTGGGATTGGGCCATTGGGTAGTTCTTCAGCAATACTTGATGGAAGGAGTCCAGGTCCTTCTTGGGCAACGTTCCACTGGGGACTCGGAACAATGCGATGCGCGTGCGTGGATCGAGCGCCCGGCTATGCAGACGGTCCTGTTCATCGGACCATTGGACGTAGTGGCCGTCACAGGTGGAGTGCGATGACACCAAGGCATGAAGGAAGTTCGATAGCTCTGCGGATGAGCCCATGCCTTCGTAGAGGATGGCGCACAAGATCAGGGCATGCGAAGGCGCGAGTTGGGTCACCAGCCGGTCGGCCGATCGAATAAAGCTGTCGAAGCGAGCGACCCCGCCGGGAGCGCTGAAGGCCGGAATCAGGACTGGATTTCGTTTTGTTGTTGTCCAGGGTTGTGACAGAGATGTCATGGAGCGATTTCCTTGCTCAGGCCGGACCTGGGTCGGATGTTCAGCTCCAGTAGCACTTGGTCGATGCCTGAAATAAGGCGTTCGGTGCTGTGGTACTTGACGCGGTTGGAGTTCAGTTCGTGCGTTGAGATTCCCGGCGAGAAATGGCGGAGCCAGTCTTGGATATCCTCGAATGGCATGCCCGCATCCAGCAAAAGATCCGGCAGAGAATGGCGACCAAAGTCCCGGTTGAGCTGGCTGGCTGGGCCCGTGAAAAGGACATCTGAGCTCAAGGGGACGGGGGCGCCATGCGTGTCCAGCAAAAAAAGCATGGGCAAGTTCTGGAGTTCCCTGATCTGGCGGATGAGTTGAAAGGCGGCCGAAGAGCCGGGGGCTTGCAATTTCAATAGCCGCTTATCCAGCGCGGCGATGTGCGCGTGCCAAAGCTTGAGCTGCTCGGAGAGCGCTGCTGGGATGGGGATCGGTGTCGTGCCTCGCGTGGCACTCAAGGGCTTGTCTTCCATCAAGCCGAAGGTCGTGGTGCTGCTCCAAACGCTCGCACGAAAGTCGATAAGGCGGCGGTCGCGGCCTCCAACGACAAACTGCATCAAGAGGCCGACGTAGCGCGCACACGCGTTGTGGTGCTCGATCAATGATGGCAACGAGTACCTGCGACCACACTTTTTCGCGAGCAGTTCATCGCCAGCGCTTGCAAATACTTCTTTGATCCAATCCGCCGATGGTGTCAGGCGGGAGCCGATGCGGACGTTGGAGTTGCCACCACTTTGCGGTACTGCTGGCCCCAGGCCGACGGCGTCATAGAAGTCGGAGCAGGCCTGCCAGATCTCGCGCTCGCGTGGGCAGACGTAATGGAGATCGGATTTGTTTACCAGTTCAAGGGCAAGAGTCGCGTAGGCAGAGATATCACGCCTGTCGGTGGTCTCTAATGAAATCGATCGCGCGGAGTTCATCAGTCCGGCCAACGAAGCGCTGTGATGAACCCCCAGCAACGAGATTTTTTTGCGGCTGGTTGGTTTGTTAATGCACAGATCGGCGAGCGTGCGCAACTGGCTGTTTTGCGTGTGAGCCTCTCGCAGCATGGTGGCAACACCCTGCGGCAGGGGGCGCTTCAGGATCAGCGTGGACGCTTGATGCCGCGGGCTTGAACGTTTACCAAGACCTGCCAGTGCGAATGACAAGTCCACGTATGTTGAGCCTGCAACCGGATCGATCCAGGCCATCCAGCCTTGTCCGCTTTCGCCCGAAACCAGTGGTATTCGCTTGCCGAGGTTTAGGCCGAGGCCAACGCATAGGCAGATGAGGGTGACCAGGTCATCAGAGTGACCCTGCTGTGCGTGGTCGAGAAGAAGGACGACGGTGCGTGTGAGCTCGTTGCGGCGGAGTGTTTGGCCGGTATCTACGGCCTGGCGCTCGGTTTGACGTAGGGAGCTCAGTCGATTGGAAAGGCAGGAGGTCACCGCTGCGTTAAATGACAGTTGCGCGCTGTTCGTGGAGCAGGAGTTCAACGCCAGCAACTGCAGGAGCTTTTGATGTGCTTGCCCTTCAAGCTTGGTGACCTCCGCTTCGAACTGCTGGTTTGTCAGGATCTCGTCGTGAGATTGTTTGATGAGCTTGCGCAGTTTTTGAACGAAGCTCTTTTCTATGGAGGCTTCTTTCAGGAGGGCCGCGGCCAAATGCTTGCCGACCAAGCTCTGGAGTCGATGCGCGCAAGGAAAACTGGCCGATACGAACCAAGCCCAGGCTGGGTAATCGCTCGCGAGGCCGAGCATTGCATTCGGATGAGCAATGCAGGCGCCTGAATCGTCGCTCAACTTGTTGAGCAGCGAGATATGTTGCGCGAGATGAGATCCGGCAGCGGGAACTTCGATCAGCAGTGCCGTCAGGCAGGTCAAGGCATTTTTAGCGACTAAGCCGATGCCCGGTTGATGCGGTGGCGCCGGAATGATGCTCAAAAGCAGTCGCGCAGCATCAGGCCCCTCCACGGCAACGGAGGTTTGAGCGAAAACGAAGGACGCCGGAATAGTCATAGCAACTCCATAGAAAAAGCCGGGCCGAGAAAGGGGGGAAGGGCCATGTAGGCGCGCGCGGATGCACCTCGATCGGCGCCAGCCGAGGTGTCGGGCATCAAGGGGGGCGGCGTGACGCCGCTCGTGATGTGGCTGCGCCGGCCCGAACGTGGTACGCGTCAGGCGGGCAGCATTGAAGGGGCGCGCGTGAGCGCGCCGCATTGATAGCCCCTAATCAGGGCAACTTTTGGGGCTTGGCTTTGCTGGCCTAATTTCCGGACATCGGAGATCGTTCAGTCGAACGCCCTCCACTGAGGTACAGGACGACCTCAAAGAGACTTTTGGCAAAAAAGCCATCGCGAGCAAAAGCCCACGAAATTTTTATCTGGGCAAGCAGAAATATCCGGCCTAGGGGCCTTTTGCTGGGATCGGGCCCAGCTTGTTCAGGGGCCCGCAAGTATTTTTGGTGCGGCGGGCTCACACCAGCAGGCCATAAAGCTAGCTCGCGCTAATCTAGCGGAGCTGATGGCTCTTTGTCAATGCCCATTGAGCGCGTCCGATCAGAAGCTGACTGCCCGGTAACTTTATGCATGTGATCAGCAACTGGTCGATGGGACAAGAGGGCTGTTCCCTTCTGCCCTGTATTCAATCATCATCAAGGGGCAGCACGCCCTGTGGCGGTGTGGGTGGCCACTTTCCTGCGCCGCCGCGCTTTTCAAACCAGCGGTGCATGGCCACGTCTTCTAGCGCGTATTCACCGCGGGCCGACTTCCATACCAACGCGGGCATACGCTGTCGCAAACCCTCCAGCGCCCGCTGAACTTGGGTAGCGTTTACTGGGTGGCCAGTTCTTTCCCGGTAAAAGCGCAGTGCTTCGGCATCGTAAGGGCGGTATCGTGAACCTTGCGTCAGCATGCGCCACAGCACGGCCTGCTCGGTGGGCTTCAGCCCCAGGTAGTCCGACTCCATCTGCGCTTCGTCGTGGGTTTGTTGTTGTTGAGCCGCATCCAGCAATGCCGATTCAAAGCGCCCGGTCAGGGCAGCGAGGGGACTGAGCACCTGGCCCAATGCGGCCATGAAAAATTGCGGACGGAAGCCGAACACTTCAAATGCCTGTTGCAGCAGGGTCTGATCCACCGGTTTGAGTTCGGGCCGCTGCGCCTCGATCAACGCTGCTATGTGGGCAATGAAGTCAGGCCCCAGGGGCGGCATGCGCTGAATCTGTGAGCCGTAAAACGGTGCACCGGCCGTGTTGACCAAGCGCAGCAATTTGTCGCGGTCTGAGCCTGACATCACCAGCATCAGGTTCACCACGCCGGGCTGATTGAGTTGGTCGCGGGCTGATTTCAAGGCAGTCATGGCTGCCTCGCCGGCTTCGCTGGTAAGGGCGTGCTGCGCTTCGTCGATGATCAGCGCGATCGGCTTGCCGGCGTGGTCATGCAGCAGGCGCAGCGCATCGGTCAGGGTGAGTCCATCGATCTTGCCGATCTTGCTGGTGTCCACCTCTAGCCCGCCCACCTTCACCTTGTCCAACCCCGCCTTGCGGGCGGTTCGGGCCACAATGCCCAATTGGGGTTCCAACGCGCGAGCAATGGCTTCGGCGATCAGTCCACCCGGGTCACGTCGCGTATCGGCCCACAGATCCACATACACCACGACCACATCGGCTGCTTCCAGCGCGGGTCGTAAGTCACCTTGCAAAAAGGTGGACTTGCCGGTGCGGCGGGGGGCGGCCAAGAACAGGCCGTTGTGGGCGTCTCCCAGCAGGGCTTTGCCTTGCAGGGCGGCGACTAACTCTTGGGCGAGTGCGGCGCGTGGGAAAGCGATCATGTCAATTATCGGAAATTATCTTGAAAAAGATATTTTATCGTATTTTCGATAAAATAGCATAATTAACGGTGTTCTTACAGTGGCTTTGTTGCACAAGCCCAATTGTGCGAACTGGTATCAGCGCACCGGCGAAGGGCGCAATGAGCGAGTGGCGCTTGCATTTGAAGGCTGCTTCAGGCTGACGACGGTCGTTCGATTTCTTGGAGCCAATGGCCGCTCCGGCCCATACCGTGGCGGAAAGACACTAGCCTGGGGCGCATACACTAAAGGCAACGTTTGCCCTAGGGGAGCGAAACATGCAGGTAGTCGCTAGTCATTTGCAGGATGAGGCGGTCCGGAGAAGTCCGGGGCCAGACGCGGACCAGTTCGCGCGCTCTGCGTTCAACCGCTACTATTACGCGACCTTCTTGGAAGTCAAAGCCAAGCTGGCTACTTTGCGACCCGAGTGGGCCAATGAGATGCAGCACGCCGCCATGCCAGAGATTCTGCGAGGGAAGGTTAAGACCGCCCTGACTGCCGGGCGGAAGCAAGCGTCTCGAGCTGATGACCACAAGGTTGCTCAGTTGTGCCAGGACGCCTGCCGTGCCGCTGCGGAGTTAGCTGAGCTCCTTGACGAAGGGCGTGTGACCAGAGTGACTGCGGACTACCATCCTGACATTCCAGTGGACTTCGTCCATTCACCAGACTTCGAGCTCAACAAGGTGGGCGTGAAGGTCGCTCGACACTGGCCGCAGAGGGCCAGAGTGCAGATGCACCTGATTGGCAATGCTTGGAGGCAAATTCATGCCTGACTTCCAGGTCGAGCTGCTCGCAAGACTGCAAGAGGATGGAATTCCAGTAGTCGGGTCGATCATCGAGGACTCTGATGTCAATGGTTTCCACTACGTCAGAGTCGCGGTAACTCGCGACAGCAACAACCTCCAGCAACCCAGCAACCGACGCCTCACCGACCTCAAGGCAACCCTCGCTGCAGAGGGGCGACGCGTCGAGTTTCTTCTTCACGACGCCTCTGGGCTAGACTTGGAAGCAGGCTTGAGAGCAACGCTGCTCTACGCCTTTCCGAATGACCTGCGCAATGTGTTTCTTTCAGCAGACGGGCCAAAGGCTCGCGTTTGGGTCGAACCCAAGCATGCATTGAACGATGAAGAAGTCAAAAGAATCGAGCAGAAGGCTAGAGACTATCTCGAGGTCCTGGGTGTCCAACTGCACAAGCTCGTTGCGACTGGTGACGAAAACCTACCGAGCAACTTCGCGTGCCTTCGAGTTCTTAGGCAGGTCGCCCCGGCATCCTTCGATGAACTGAAGGTGGAGCTGGCGAAGAGCTTCACCATTCCCTCTGAGGACTGGCTAAAGCGACGGCTCGACATGCTACGTCGGACGGGCAAGGTAGTCTGGATTGCAGGTGGCTCCTACGCCTGTTCGCTTGACGCCCTGCGAGGACTTGGCTCAGCTCGCGGGAAGAATAGCCCGGACGTCAGGCGTCTTCTTGCATTGGCTCGCGGTGGCCGTTAAGCTACGTTCTGCGGGAGTCTCAGGCGCGGGTGTGTATCATGCCCATTTGCCAAGACCACGGATAGAAGGAGGCCTGAGAACTGGCTGGGGCTCCTTCGAATCCCCAGCCAGTTCTCAGGCCGCATTACGAAAGCTTTGCTTTGCTAAATGAGACTCCCGCAACCTCTTCTTGACTCTCAGTTCTTCCAATTCTCAAGCTTGGCCGAGCTGCTGAAAGCGACGGGCGAATTGGTGCCTCCGTCGGAACAGGTGCAGATGCGCCGAATGGTCGATCGCGGGCTTCCGCCCATAACCTCGCGCGCTGCGCTCTCAGCTATGCTGGGCATCAATCCAGGGCTTACGCACGCGTTCATCACATGGCCGCAGCGCTATTACCGGACCTTTGAAATTCCGAAGGGTAGGAGGGGCATCCGTCGAATCGACGCTCCCCGGGTTGGCTTGAAGATCATTCAGAAGTGGGTCGCCGAGAGGCTGCAGAACTGCTACGAGAGGCCAGAGCACGTATACGGCTTTGTGCCCGGCCTTTCGCATGTGCATGCGGCCGCGCAGCACTGCGAGGCGACGTGGACCTTCGGCGTTGACATCAAGGACTTCTTTCAGACGACGCCGATCAAAGTTGTTGTGAAGTGCCTCTTGCGAATCGGCTTTGACGAGAACGGGGCCGGTGTTGTCGCGAGCCTGTGCTGTCTTAACGGCGTTCTTGCGCAGGGCGCTCCTTCCAGCCCAGTGCTTTCGAACATCTGCTTCTTGCACGTCGACCAGAGACTCACTGAGCTCGCAGCCGAGTTTGGAGTTCGTCTGACGCGCTACGCAGACGACATCGTCTTCTCTGGAATGGGTGAATTCCCCGAGCGCCTGCAGACGGAGTTGTTTGCCATCTTCAGCTCTGGACCATGGCGCCTTTCTGAACGGAAGACCAGATTAGATAAGTTGCCCAATAGGCTCAAGGTACATGGGCTCTTGGTCCACGGGGAACGAGCGCGGCTGACTAAGGGCTACCGGAACAGGTTGCGTGCCTATGACCATTTGGAGAGGACGAAGGGTGAAGATGTCGAAGACGCCGATGTCATTCGAGGCCACCTGAGCTACGGGAAGTTTGTCGAATCGCTCTGAGATGTGTGCGTGATGCGCTGGTTTGCGGGCTCGAACATCTGGTTGACCGGATTGTGGCGGTCAGCGTGAATTTGTCTGCGGCTGCCGAGAGACTGGAACCGCTGCAGAGCGGCTCTACGATCTGGCTGCTTCAGGCTGTGTACAGACGATCAGCTTGCAGCGATCGAGCGTTCGCCCAAGACTTCAAAGCGACCGATCACCGATCGGCCACTACGCTAACTTGGCTGCAACCTCGTCGCAGACGGTACCACCACTTCGTAAAGGAATGAGTTGCTGTCTGGGGAAGGCGTGACGTCAGGAATCAGCGCAACGCCCTCGTGGATGTGTCTGCCGATGATCGAGGAATGCCTGTAGCTAGAACCACGACCAAACTGGTTAAACGCCGACTGCCATTCCCGGCATCCGCTCGGCCCGAACGCGGCTGGTGGCGATGTCCAGCGTCTTGGCGGACAGAGAGTTGGCTAGGTCTTCAAAAACCTGCTGTTTGTGCGCGTCGTCGGTCGGCTCGGCGGGGTCCCACCGGCGCGGGTTCTGCAGCAATACTTGGAGAATGGCGCGCGAATTTTCTGGCCGCAGTGTCAACTAAGGTGTAAACTGACAACTGAACTGTCAACCAAGAGAAGATTGGAGCTTACCAGTGAGCGAGAGGATGTCGAACGCGCCGGTGTACTACGCGCTCGCGCAGGCGCACTTTAATCCTGTCGCAGCGATGTCCAAGTACGTGGATCAGATCCAGGATCGTCTGCGGCGCGAGGGATATCCGTTGTTCGAGCCGCAACAGGTCACGCACCTGGTTGTGCCGGGCCCTGGCCAAGCGCAGCAAGCAGAGCCGCAGATTACGCATACGGTCTCCTGGCTCATCACGCGCAGCGACCGTACAGCCGGCTTCATCCTAGCGCCGTCTGCAATCACGTACCACACGACCCACTACGACACGCACAACGAGTTCATACCGGAGCTACTGCGCGGCTTGGCGGCCGTGCACGAGGTGGCCACCCTCGATCATGTCAGTCGGTTGGGCCTTCGCTACCTAGATGCCGTGTTGCCTCGCGCCGGAGAGAGCGTGGAGCAGTACCTCGTCGGTGGATTGCACGGCATTGAGTTCAATGCAACGCAGCGGTACAGGCTGACGGAATCTGTCTTTGGGACGGACACCGGCCCACTGGTGCGGACCGGGACGCTCGTGACACGGGTGCATAGGATGACCGCGCCTTTGGGGTTCCCGCCAGACATGCAGCCCAACGGCTTGATGATCAATCCGAAATTCGAGGTGAAGGAGGCCCGGGCGCATGCGGTCATCGATACGGACCACTTTGTCGAAGGCAGCATGCCTATTGATATGGACATCCTAGATAAGCAGGTGCTCTCGCTGCATGCGACCATCAAGTCTGTCTTCGGAGCGACCACGACGGATAACGCGCGCGATGCATGGGCCTAAACCAGCCGAAACCGACGCCATGTACACCGCGACACTACCTACTTACCGACCGATGCCGTTCGCCGCGCCGATTGGCGCTGCCGCCACTGCAGCCTTTGCGTTGCTTGGCTCGGCCCTTGCGGTCGGTGGCACGGGCAGCGTCTTCGACATCTCTCGCGCAGGTGACTGGCGCAAGATGTTGGAAGCGCGAGTTCCCTTTCACGTCGACGTCGAGATGGCTGATGACAGCCAGGAGCAACGCCCTGATCTGCGATCAGCATCTGACCACCTCGGCAACATCCGCCAGGTGTTGAATCCGGCCATCGCTGATCTGGCCACGGTGTTCGGCGTCTCCAGACAGGCAATCTACAAGTGGATCGGCGGAGAAGCGACGCCAGAGCCTGACAAGTTCGAGCGGATTCACGCCCTGAGCCATGCAGCCGACGCTTTTCGAGATGCTGACATCACTCGTGCGTCTTCCATGCTGAAGATGAAGGCATTTGAGGGCCGGTCCTTGATGGATCTCGCTGCTGCCGGTCAACTCTTGCCATCGCACATCCAGTCGCTGATCGCCGAATCCCAGGCGATGGATGCAGCTTACGACCGATCAGGCTTGGCGAAGTCGAAAGCGAAGCCCTCGGAAGATTGGCGTACCGAGGTGTCCATTCCCGGATCCCCCGAGCGATAGGTCGGGGGGCGATAGATGCTGGCGCGCGATACGGACTGGCGACAGGGTGATCTTATAACTTGCCAGGCAGCTGCTGCATTGGGTTTGGTCGGCGTGACCCACCACGGACACCGCGTCATTGTCATCACCCATGACTGCGACTTGCCGCATGCAAGCGAGCACCGCGTCGAGGTCATCGTCGCCGAGTTGGTTGTCAAGGACCCAAAGCCTGACCCGCAGCTCTCCTACGCCAAGAACCCGCGACGACTCCACCTCGCCTACGCGGGCGCCGACGCTGCACCGTTGATTCTTGAGCTCCGGCATGGTGATCGCCGAAGCGTACCGAAAGGTGACTTCGCCGAGCGCGCAGTCAAAGACAACAGTCTCACACTGCCGGTTGACGCGAAGCGTGCCCTGAAGCAATGGCTTGCCGCGCGATACGGCCGACCGGTCTTCCCCAATGCTTTCGAGGAGCGGCTGCGCAAGCTATCTGGCAAGCGTACCGTCGAACAGCTGATCGCCAAGATTCTGGAACCCGACGCGAAGTACCTGGTCGGGCTGTTCTTCGATCTGGGCAAGCACCGGGGCGCAGAAGCCGTCGAAGGGGAGCCATACGCCCTGTCAATGTCCATTGTGTACGACGCAACCGAGGGCGGCATCAACGCGAGGCTGTCGGCTGAGCGGGTCGCCGGGCAGCTGCGCGAGCTGTTCGAGAAGACCTACGGCATGCCCGACTTAGCCACGGAGATCGCGCTCGACGCTTGCGAAGCCGTGGCAGACACCCACCTGACACTGGCTGATCTACGCCGCGTGGATCAGTGGCGCCTGGAGTTCATCAGCCTGCGAGATGATGATCAGGGCGACTTCCTTCCGGTTGGTGAAATACCGGCGTAGGGGCAAGGGGTAGCCGCGTCATAGAGATGGTTGCTACAGCGGCACTCCACCAGAATCGCGGTGAGGCACTCCAATCACCGATATGTGACCAATACGGTGTGAATCAGTCGCTTCAGGGCGAACTACCGCTATCGCTGCAGAGCAGCCGGTCAGGCGCCAGGAGTGAAAGATCGCTGAGTGTCACAAGCGGTTCGTTACGACCGTCCGTAATCGGGCTGGCTGTCAGCGGCCCGGCGGAGGTCCCAATGTGCCATTTGTCTGGAACGGATTAGGAGCGCGCGCCGCCACCTTGCGTTCAACGCGACATTCGCGGGATACGCGCCGAGCCTGTGAGTACCAGGAACCGAATTGACCGCACAGATAGCCGAAAACGCGAAGGGGCCTGATGGTCCCTTCGTTATTTATGCGGCGTGTACTTGATCTGTGCCTTCGCGGACTCAGGCAGCGCCTTCAGGATCGTCGGCACGATGTCGATGTCATCGACGGTCTTCCACACAAGCATCTTCAATGGGGCGGGAACTCTGTCGTCTGAGCCGCCATGTTGGGCCAACACGATAGGGATGACCCTGAACCCGTCGGCACGCATCGTCTGTTCGTGGATCGCTCGGTCGATCTCGCGTTGAATGACGCCTGCGTCAACGAACTGACTTGACAGGAAGAATACCGCTGCGGAGCACTCCGCGAAGGCGTTGTCAACGCCGCGCACCAGCGGGTCGCCCGCGGAGAGGTCATCGCGGTCAAACCAAGTCTTGAGGCCCAAGAGCCTGAGCGCCTGATCGACCTTGTCGATGAGGGGCTTGTTCGCCCCCTTATGGCTCAAGAAAATCCGCGAGTTCTCCATTGCGTGTCTCCATTTCTGCGCCCAGGCAATCATGAGTTGGGCAACAGCGAGGCCAGCGGCCTCCTTCTTTGCCTTGGACGTGTCATCGTACGTCCCCGCAGGGAATATGCCAGCCGCACCGAAGCCCTCGGTGAACTGCATCGCCTGGAACATCTCCTTCGTTGTCTGAATCTCACTGATGTCAACGAAGTCATCCATCGGGCCAAGCAGGTCATGGCCTTCCTCGCGAAGCTTCGGCAGGTGCTTCGTTTCCATGCCTCTGGCGGGAAGATGTCCACGCTTCTCCGGAGATACCAAGAGCATGAACTTGTCGCCGTCCCAGGTGAAGAACAGGTCAACATCCATCATTTTCGGAACGTAGTTCTTCAACTCGGGATGCTTGAAGACCATCTCGTGAAGCCGCGCTTGAACCAGCCCCAAAAGATCAGCGTACGGGAGAAAACAGCCGTCGGCAATCGAGAGGTGATCACCTCGAACAAAACCTAAACCATCCATCGCGATTCCCTGAGACTTGTTCACGCACGATGGTACAGGCATCCTCGACCAGAGGGGTTGCGCGCGTCCGCTTCGGAGCGCCCAATCTCGAGATTTCTTCGCCTGCTTAGGGTCGGGTGCGTGAGTTCGGCGCCTTGAGGAGCAGTCATCGGGCCGACCGAAGCGGCGCTGCCTGGGCATCGACCGCTGACGATGTCAGCACTGCCGTCGAAACCGGTCATTCCTGTGGCCTCAGGCGCGTTGGCCGATTGACCGCAATGTGGCCAAGACCGTGAGTGCAGTGCCTGACCGGCAACAGCAGCAATCGCTGCAGTTCTGTCACTAACGCGAGTGTGCAATTACCCTCTCTCGGTTCGCCATCTAATGCCCTAGCAAGCCTGCCGCTGAAGACAAACTGGCAGCGTTTGCTCATTCGCGAGAAATCTTCATAGCGCGGTGCGGGACAGATGGTTTCAACACTGCGAGGCCATACAAACCGCGTCAGGCCATCTCAAGCGTTAAGCGAGAGAGGTTTCCATGGGCCAGCGGGCCAATAGTCAAAAAATCCTAAAAGTTGCCAACTCCACACTGGTGCTGGGCCACGCGTGGGCCATAGATGGGCCATAAAGTTCTGCGCATCCAGCACCACGACCATGGGCCTCGGTGGCTGGATAGCCCACAGAAGGTGCAATTTTCAGAGTTGGGGAGGTTGGGAGACGACTACGTGGGCCATGAAAAATCCACGTAAGTCATTGATTTTGGTGCGGCTGGCGGGGATCGAACCCACGACCCTCGGCTTCGGAGGCCGATACTCTATCCACTGAGCTACAGCCGCAACTCTTAAAAGACCAATACTCAAAATTCCGCTGGCAGCCCGAATGACTATAGGCTTCGGAGGCCAATACTCTATCCACTGAGCTACAGCCGCATGAGATGCACTGAACCAATCCTGCGATTATTGCACGAGCAAGCACTCGAACACCCACAAATCCATTGCGGAATCATGCGCTGCGGGCACCCAATCGCAACAACAAGAGGCCAGAGGCGCCGACACATCGTCGCGCCTGCGGCTCCTCTGTCGCGGGCCTGTGAGCTCGCTTGTGCCACCCGGAGTCTATGCACCTCCATCGAAGGCGTCGCAGTCTGCACTGGCAATAGATCATCACATCTATAATCGAAGGTTGATTTCATCAAGCCCCCGATACCCTGAGGACGTCATGAGCGATAACAACCATCACGAAGAAGCGCATACCGGCCCGATCAAAAACCCCAAGCAGCTGCTGGTCGCGGTCATTTTCTCGTTTGTGATTCCTATCTTCGCCATCATTGGCCTCGTCCTGTATGTCACTTCCGACAACAAGACGGCGGCGGGCTCGGCCAATCCCGAAAAAGCCATTGCCGAGCGCATCCAGAAGGTGGGATTGGTGGAAATCCGCGACGCCAACCGCCCACTGCGCGGTGGCGAGGATGTCTACAAGGGGCAATGCGCCGCCTGTCACGCCACGGGCGCAGCAGGCGCTCCCAAGCTCGGGGATGCTGCCGCCTGGGGCCCACGCATCAAGACGGGCCTGGACGCACTGGTTCAGTCCGCACTCAAGGGCAAGAATGCCATGGCACCACAGGGTGGTGGCGAGTTCAATGACACCGAGATAGCCCGTGCGGTGGTCTACATGGCGAATGCTGCTGGCGCCACCTTTGCAGTACCAGCGGCCGCAGGTGCTCCTGCGGCTCCCGCAGCTCCAGCCACTGCCGCTGCCGCGGCACCGGCGGCAGCCGCAACCACCACGGCATCGGCCAATGGCGAGAATCTGTACAAGCAGGCTTGCCAGGTGTGCCATGGTGCCGGCATCGCAGGCGCACCCAAGTTTGGAGACAAAACCGCCTGGACTCCTCGCCTGGCTGCTGGCATGGATGCGGTGTATGCCAATGCCGTGCAGGGCAAGGGCGGTATGCCAGCACGCGGCGGCACCCAGGCATCGGATGCAGACCTGCGTGCTGCCGTGGATTACATGGCTGCTGCGGCCAAGTAATCCCAGCTCCTGGACCTGAGCCGACCCGTGGGGTCGGCTTTTTTGTGTCCGCAATGGGCGGCACCCCCACCCAGACGGACGCGTCAGCGCTGCGAACTGTGCGCCTTGGGACTCAACACAAAACCGTACCGGCCCGGCAGTTCGCTATTGAGCGCCGCTTGCGGCGACCAGATCCCCTGGTCCACGGCGTCCGCCACCAACCCCATGTCCAGGGTGTGAACCAGGCCCACTCCGATGGCAGAGGTCAAAAAAATCCGACCGAACTCATCCTGCAAACAGTCCAACGCAACGGCTTTGGCGCCCGTGTGGGTTCGTAGCGAAAAGTCTGGTTCGACCCGCCACACCCAGGGCGCGCATTCCAGCTCAACGTATACCCGCTGTGGACCATTCTGAAAAAACCACTGCCCCTGGGCGTCCTGCTCGTAGTTGCGCTCAATGAAGTCGATGAGTTTTTCGTGCTGCAGCAAGGAGCCCCGACTCTGGGGGAAAGGCCCTGCCGCCTGCACGGCATCGTCACGCAGGTACCACCGCCCGCGCGTATCAAGACCTAGCCAGCCGTAGCAAGCGGGCACATTGGGCCACTTGGCAAGGGCCTGTTTGACGATGTCATCCATGGGCCGATTGTGCTCCGTTCAGCGCCACGCCTGCGTCCGGCGATCCATGGGCATGCTGGTGCAGCCACATCGCCACCGCTTGCGGCATGGCACGCACATGCCCTGGCAGGCAGCCCTGTGCAAAACCCACATGCCCGCCGTGCAGCGGCTGCCACAAACGGACATACGGCCCCACCTCGCTGGCGGTCGGCAAGCTTGCTGCCGGCACAAAGGGATCATTGCGGGCATTGACCGCCAGCGCGGGGATGCGGATGCGGTGGAGCAAGGGCTTGGCAGAGGCGCGACACCAGTAGTCCTCTGTGTTTCTGAAGCCATGCAAGGGCGCGGTGAACACGTTGTCGAACGCATACAGATCACGCGCCCGCAGCAGCGTATCACGGTCAAACAGACCCGGATGCTGCGCCAGCTTTTGCAGGGCTTTGGGAATGAGCGTACGCATGAACATGCGTGTGTACACCTGCCGATTGAACCCCCGACCAATCGCCCTGCCCCCGGCCGCCAGATCCAGCGGCGAGCACACCGCTGCCACGGCATCAGCACAGCGCCCTGCCTGCGCTCCGGCCTCTGCTGCCCACCGCAACAGTGCGTTGCCGCCCAGCGAGACACCCACCGCCAGCAGCGGCCCACGGTGGGCCGAACGCAGGCGCTGCAGAATCCAGCCCATCTCTTCGTAATCACCCGAATGGTAGGCCCGGGGCGCTCGGTTGATTTCACCGCTGCAGCCGCGAAAATGGGGCAGCGCACAGGCCCAGCCGCGTTCGCGGGCCACATCGGCAAAAGCCTCGCCGTAGTGGCTGCGGGAAGAACCCTCCAGGCCATGGAAGACCACCAGCAACGGCCGCTGCATGCCCGGCGGCACGCCGTCTGCGAGGTAGTCCACGTCCACAAAATCTGCGTCGGGCGTCGTCCAGCGCTCGCGCCGGTAAGGCAGCGGCACCCCCGCCACACGCCGCGAATACAGTGCCGGCCAGATCGTCTGCAGCTGCCCTCCGGGCAACCAGCGTGGTGCCACATAGTTCAGGGATTCCTGGGCACATTCAGCAGGTTTTTCAGGCATTTTTTCTCCCTGCACAAGCCATTCCGGCCACCCATTGCTGACGCGCCTGGCAAGTCGCCGCTTCAAAGGGGACTGCAGGGGCACGCTGGGTGGCGGCATCGCTGTCTGCACGGGTCATGGGTTGGGGTGGCGGTCGCAAGACTGGTATTGTGCGTTGTCCCGGACGGCGCCAGCGCTGCCCGGGTCTTGGGGCCACGCCCGCCTTGCGGCAGAATTCGAAGGCACTTGGCTCTTTGCAATCCCGCTTCTTCAGACACAGGCCCGCCACCATGAAACGTCTTTTTGCCCTTCTCACGGCTGCACTGCTCTTGTCAGGCTGCGGCTACAACGATTTTCAGCGCCTGGATGAACAGTCCAAGGCCGCCTGGAGCGAGGTGCTCAACCAGTACCAGCGCCGCGCCGATCTGGTGCCCAACATCGTCGCCACGGTGAAGGGTGAAGCCAGCTTCGAGCAGGATACGCTGACCAAGGTGATCGAGGCCCGCGCCAAGGCCACCTCCATTCAGGTGACGCCGGCAACCCTCAATGATCCCGCCGCTTTCGCCAAATTTCAGGCCGCGCAGGGAGAGCTATCGGGTGCACTGTCACGGCTGATGGTGGTGGCCGAGCGTTACCCTACCCTCCAGGCCAACCAGGGTTTTCGGGATTTGCGCGTGACGCTGGAAGGCACGGAAAACCGCATTACCGTAGCCCGCAACCGATACATTCAGACGGTGCAGGAATACAACGTGCTGGCGCGCAGCTTCCCCACCAACCTGACCGCCATGGCGTTCAGCTACGCCCCCAAACCTGTTTTCAGTGTACAGAACGAGGCGCAGATCACGACGCCCCCCGCGGTGGATTTTTCGGCATCCAAACCCTGATATGTGATAATTTATGCCTTTAGCGCTTATCCGCATTGCGCTATTAGCTATATTATTTATAGCGATTGACTGGAGCGATGCCCGCGCCGACACGCTGCAACCTGTTCCGGCACTCACCGCCCGCGCGCTGGACCAGACCGGCACCCTGAACCCTGGCCAGCTGCAGGCGCTGGAGCAGCAACTGGCAGCCCTCGAACAATCCAGAGGCGCGCAGGTGGTGGTGCTGATGGTGGCCACCACGGCCCCCGAAGACATCGCCAGCTATGCCAACCGCGTCGCCAACGACTGGAAAATCGGCCGCCGCGCGGTCGGTGATGGCGTGCTGGTGCTCGTGGCCAAAGACGACCGCAAGATGCGGCTGGAGGTCGCCAAGACGCTGGAAGGGGCCATTCCTGACATCGCCGCGGCCCGCATCATCGACACCGCCATGAAGCCGCGCTTTCGCGAAGGCGATTTTGCCGGCGGCCTGCAAGCCGCTGTCACGCTGATTGCCGCCCGCATCGCCAACGAAGGCCTGCCCGAACCGCCATCGCCGGCGCGCACGTCAGCCCAGAACGACGCCATCGACTGGGGTGAATGGACCATCTTCCTGTTTCTGGGCGTCACGGTGGTTGGCCCCGTGGTTCGCGCCCTGCTCGGCAATGCCGTGGGCACGGTGCTGACCGGGGCCTTGGCGGGGGTCGTGGCTTATGTGGCCACGGCCAGTGTGCTGCTGGCCGGCCTGGCAGGCCTGGCCGCGCTGGTCTACACGTTGCTCAGCGCCTCCTCCCGTGCCATGTCCGGGCACGGGCGTGGCGGCGGCTGGGGTGGAGGCACCGGTGGCGGTGGTGGCTGGAGCGGCGGATCTTCCCGCGGTGGCGGTGGTTTCAGCTCGGGCGGTGGTGGCGATTTTGGGGGCGGTGGCGCCTCGGGAGACTGGTGAACATGGCTGGACCTTTTTCCTGGATTGGCGCCCTTGCCCGCCTGTTGCGGCACCGTTGGAATGATCCGTTCGTACGCCGCGCGCTGCCGGAAAGCGCCCTGCAGCGCCTGACTGCCCGCATCGCGGCCAGCGAACGGCGGCATACCGGTCAGATCCGCATCTGCGCCGAAGGCGGCCTGCCCTGGAGCTATCTGCTGCGCCAGGCACCCGTTCGTGAGCGCGCACTGATGATGTTCAGCAAGCTGCGTGTGTGGGATACCGAGCACAACAACGGTGTGCTCATCTACCTCCTGCTGGCGGAACACTCGATCGACATCGTGGCCGATCGGGGGCTGCACGCGCATGTCGCCAGCAGCGAGTGGCAGCAGATGGTTGCCCGCATGTCATCCGCCTTCCGCGCGGGCCATTTCGAACAGGGTCTGGATCAGGCCGTGGACGAGGTGACAGCACTGCTGTGCCGCCATTTCCCCACCTGCGCCAGCAGGGATCGCCCCAACGAATTGCCCGACGAACCGCATATCCAGTGACCTGGGTGCATCACGGCATGCTTTGCCGTGGATTGCAAAGTGCCCATGAAAAAACCCGGCCAAGCCGGGTTTTTTCATGGGCGATCAACCGAAAGGTCAACTCACCGCTTCTGGCGGAACTTGCGCAAGGCGGCGATCTGCGCGGCCATGACGGCCAGTTCGGATTGCGCCTTGGCCAGATCGATCTCGCTCTTGGCGTTTTTCAGGGCTTCTTCTGCAGCAGCCTTGGCAGCATTGGCCTTCTCGTCGTCCAGATCCTTGCCACGGATGGCGGTGTCGGACAACACGGTCACGCAGTCGGGCTGAACTTCCAGAATGCCGCCGGCCACGAAAACAAACTCTTCGCTGCCATCGGCCATTTCAATGCGCACCGAGCCGGGCTTGATGCGCGTGATCAGCGGAGTGTGGCGTGGGTACACACCCAGTTCGCCCGCTTCGCCGGGCAGCGCAATAAAGCGCGCTTCACCGGAGAAGATGGACTCTTCGGCACTGACCACATCGACGTGGATGGTGTTCATCATTGCTCCTGGGAAAAGAGGGTTGGCAGGATTAGCGAAAGGCTGGCCGGCCGGAACCGGTCAGCCATTGCGCAATCAGGCCACCTTCTTGGCCTTTTCGAAGGCTTCGTCAATGGTGCCGACCATGTAGAACGCCTGCTCTGGCAGGTGATCACACTCACCATTCACGATCATCTTGAAACCACGGATGGTTTCCGACAGCGGAACGTACTTGCCAGGCGAACCCGTGAACACTTCGGCCACGTGGAAAGGCTGCGACAGGAAACGCTGGATCTTGCGCGCACGGGCCACGGCCAGCTTGTCTTCAGGCGCCAGTTCGTCCATGCCCAGAATGGCGATGATGTCGCGCAGTTCCTTGTAGCGCTGCAGCGTGCCCTGCACGGCGCGCGCCGTGGTGTAGTGGTCTTCACCCACGACGTTCGGGTCCAGCTGGCGGCTGGTGGAGTCCAGCGGGTCCACGGCGGGGTAGATACCCAGCGAAGCGATGTCGCGCGACAGCACCACGGTGGAGTCCAGGTGGGCAAACGTTGTGGCTGGCGAGGGGTCGGTCAAGTCATCGGCTGGCACGTAAACGGCCTGGATGGAGGTGATCGAACCGACCTTGGTGGACGTAATACGCTCTTGCAGGCGGCCCATTTCTTCGGCCAGCGTAGGCTGGTAGCCCACGGCGGAAGGCATACGACCCAGCAGAGCGGACACTTCGGTACCGGCCAGCGTGTAGCGGTAGATGTTGTCCACGAAGAACAGCACGTCACGGCCTTCGTCACGGAAGGATTCCGCGATGGTCAGACCGGTCAGGGCCACGCGCAGACGGTTGCCTGGGGGCTCGTTCATCTGGCCGTACACCATGGCAACCTTGGACTCTTCGAGCTTCTCCAGGTTCACCACGCCGGAATCGGCCATTTCATGGTAGAAGTCGTTCCCTTCGCGGGTACGCTCGCCCACACCAGCGAACACCGACAAACCCGAGTGGGCCTTCGCGATGTTGTTGATGAGTTCCATCATGTTCACGGTCTTGCCCACGCCGGCGCCGCCGAACAGACCCACCTTGCCGCCCTTGGCGAACGGGCAGACCAGGTCGATCACCTTGATGCCGGTTTCCAGCAGCTCTTGCGAAGGCGACAGCTCGTCGTACGCAGGGGCCTTGCGGTGGATGGATGCGGTCAGGTCTTGGCTGACAGGGCCCCGTTCGTCGATGGGCGCGCCCAGCACGTCCATGATGCGGCCCAGCGTCGCCTTGCCCACGGGCACGGTGATGGGGTTGCCGGTGTTGGTCACCATGATGCCGCGGCGCAGACCGTCGGAAGAACCGAGCGCAATGGTACGCACGATGCCATCGCCCAGCTGCTGCTGCACTTCCAGCGTCAGGGACGAGCCTTCGAGCTTCAGAGCGTCGTAAATCTTGGGCATCTGGTCGCGGGGGAACTCAACGTCCACCACAGCGCCGATACATTGAACAATCTTGCCTTGCACTTGAGCCATTTTTCGCTCCAATTTAGATGTTGGTTGAGCTGCTTACACAGCAGCGGCGCCGGACACGATTTCCGAAAGTTCTTTCGTGATCGCTGCCTGGCGCGTCTTGTTGTAGACCAGCTTCAACTCGCCAATGACGCTGCCGGCGTTGTCGGTGGCGGCCTTCATGGCCACCATGCGTGCCGACTGCTCGGACGCCATGTTTTCCGCAACCGCCTGGTAGATCAGGGACTCGACATAACGGACCAGCAGCTCGTCAATGACGCTCTGCGCATCGGGCTCGTAAATGTAGTCCCAGCCATGCTCCGTCTTCTCGGCATGCATCTGCTCGGACGACAGGGGGAGCAACTGCTCCACCACCGATTCCTGCTTCATGGTGTTGATGAACTTGGTGTAGCTCAGGTACACCGCGTTGATCTTGCCTTCTGCATAAGCATCGAGCAGCACCTTCACCGGACCAATCAGCTTGTCCAGATGGGGCGTGTCGCCCAGACCCGTCGCATGCGAAACCACCTTGGCGCCGACACGGTTCAGGAAACCCAAACCCTTGTTGCCAATGGCCACGGCCTCGGTGGACACGCCAGCGCTCTGCAGCTCACGCAACTTGGTCGTCACGGCACGCAACACGTTGGTGTTCATGCCGCCGCACAGGCCCTTGTCGGTCGTCACCACAATCATGCCCGCCACCTTGGCATCGTTCACTTTCATGAACGGATGCACGTATTCGGGGTTGGCGTGGCCGAGGTTGGCTGCAATGTTGCGGATCTTCTCGCTGTAGGGACGGGCGGCACGCATCCGGTCCTGCGCCTTGCGCATTTTGGATGCAGCCACCATCTCCATGGCTTTGGTGATCTTCTTGGTGTTTTCCACCGATTTGATCTTGCCGCGTATTTCCTTGCCTGCTGCCATGATGGCTCCTCGTCCGGTTTAAGCGAACGACTTCTTGAACGCGGCGATCGCTGCGGTCAATTCGGCTTCTGCGTCCTTGTCCATGGCCTTGGCCTGTTCCAGCTTGGCCAGCAGTGCGGCGTAGCTGGTCTTCAGGAACTGGTGCAGGCCGTGTTCGAAGTCGAGAACCTTCTTGACATCGATGTCGTCCATGAAGCCCTTGTTCACAGCGAACAGCGTGGCGGCCATCAGCGAGATGGACAGCGGGCTGTACTGTGCCTGCTTGAGCAGTTCGGTCACGCGGGCACCGCGGTCGAGTTGCTTGCGGGTGGCTTCGTCCAGGTCGGAAGCAAACTGCGCAAACGCGGCCAGTTCACGGTACTGGGCCAGGTCGGTACGGATACCGCCGGACAGGTTCTTCACCAGCTTGGTCTGGGCAGCACCACCCACGCGCGACACCGAGATACCGGCGTTGATGGCGGGACGGATACCGGCGTTGAACAGGCTGGTTTCCAGGAAGATCTGGCCGTCGGTGATCGAAATCACGTTGGTAGGCACGAAAGCGGACACGTCACCCGCTTGCGTTTCGATGATCGGCAGTGCGGTCAGCGAACCGGTCTTGCCCTTCACGGCGCCCTTGGTGAAGGCTTCGACGTAGTCGGCATTCACGCGAGCAGCACGCTCCAGCAGACGGCTGTGGAGATAGAACACGTCGCCAGGGTAGGCTTCACGGCCTGGTGGGCGGCGCAGCAGCAGCGAAACCTGGCGGTAAGCCACGGCCTGCTTGGACAGGTCGTCATACACGATCAGCGCATCTTCGCCACGGTCACGGAAGTATTCACCCATCGTGCAACCCGAGTAGGCCGACACGTACTGCATGGCAGCCGATTCGGAGGCCGACGCGGCCACCACGATCGTGTATTCCATGGCACCGGCTTGTTCCAGTGCGCGCACCACGTTCTTGATCGACGAAGCCTTCTGACCGATGGCAACGTAGATACAGGTCACGCCCTGGCCCTTCTGGGCAATGATGGCGTCGATGGCCACTGCCGTCTTGCCGGTCTGGCGGTCACCGATGATCAGCTCGCGCTGGCCTCGGCCCACGGGCACCATGGAGTCGATGGACTTCAGGCCGGTCTGCAGGGGCTGGTCCACCGATTTACGGGCGATCACGCCCGGAGCCACCTTTTCGATCACGTCGGTGAGCTTGGCATGGATGGGACCCTTGCCGTCGATAGGCTGACCCAGGGCGTTCACCACACGGCCGACCAGCTCGGGACCCACCGGCACTTCCAGAATGCGGCCCGTGCACTTGACGGTGTCACCTTCGGAGATGTGCTCGTACTCGCCCAGAATCACGGCGCCGACGGAGTCGCGCTCGAGGTTCAGGGCCAGACCATAGGACGGCTGGCCGTCAGCGGTGGCGGGGAACTCCAGCATTTCGCCCTGCATCACGTCCGACAGGCCATGGACGCGCACGATACCGTCAGACACGGACACCACGGTGCCCTGGTTGCGGATGTCGCTGCTGGCGGCCAGCCCTTCGATGCAGCTCTTGATGAGTTCAGAAATTTCTGCGGGATTGAGTTGCATGACTCTTTCCTTCTTTCTTTGGTTCGCGAAGACCTCACCGCGTTATGCGGTGAGGGCCGCTTTCATTTGTTCAAGACGGGCCTTGACCGAAGTGTCCAGCACCTCGTCACCCACCACTACGCGAATGCCACCGATCAGGGATTCATCCTGCTGCACGGTGAGATTGAGCTTGCGGCCGAAACGCTTTTCCAGCGCAACGCCGACCTCAACCAGTGCCGCACCATCCATGGGGAAGGCGCTGTACACCACGGCATCCGAAGAGCCGCTGCGGCGATTCACGAGGGCGCGAAACTGCGCAGCCACTTCGGGGAGCGCATTGAGACGCCCGTTGTCGATGACCGTGCGCAGGAAATTCTTCGCCATGTCGGGCAGCGCAGACCGCGCCACACCCGTGAAGACGTCAAATACCTGGTTCGCCGTCACCTTGGGGTTGTCTGCCAGCTGGCGCAACTGGGGGTTGGCGGCAATCGCCGCCAGTTCATCCACCCAGGCAGCAGTGCTGCCCAGATCGACGCCCGCACCCGCCGTAGCAGCCTTGAACAAGGCATCGGCGTAAGGGCGTGCAATGGTGGCGAGTTCAGCCATGATGTCCCCTTACAGCTCGGTCTTGAGGCGGTTGAGCAGATCGGCATGGACACCGGCATTGACTTCCTTGCGGAGAATCTGCTCGGCACCCTTGACGGCCAGTGCTGCCACCTGCTCACGCAGGGATTCGCGGGCTTGAACCGTTTGCTGCTCGGCTTCGGCGCGGGCAGCAGCAACAATCTTGTTGCCTTCCTCGGTGGCGCGGGCCTTGGCCTCTTCCACGATGGCCTGGGCACGACGGTCGGCGTCCGCAAGACGCGAGGCCGTTTCGTTGCGCGCCTGCGACAGCTCCTTCTCGACACGCTGGTTGGCAGCGGTCAGCTCGGATTTGGCACGGTCGGCAGCGGCGAGGCCATCGGCGATTTTCTGGGCTCGCTCATCCAGCGCCTTCGCGATCGGTGGCCACACGAATTTCATCGTGAACCACACCAGGATCAGGAAGACAATGGCCTGAACGAACAGGGTCGCATTGATACTCACGGCAACACCTTTCTAGAGTGGCGTTGAACGGGACTTACTTGGGCAGGTTGGCCAAGAACGTCGAAGCGAAGGGGTTGGCGAATGCGAACAGCAGAGCGATAGCCACGCCGATCAGGAAAGCCGCGTCGATCAGACCAGCCAAGATGAACATCTTGGTTTGCAGTTCGTTGATCAGTTCGGGCTGACGGGCCGACGATTCGAGGAACTTGCCGCCCATCAGTGCGATGCCGATGGAAGCGCCGATAGCGCCCAGACCAACGATCAGACCACAAGCCAGAGCGACGAGACCGAGAATGTTTTCCATGATGACTCCTGAGTTAAGAAAGAAAAGTTAAGGGAAAGAAAAACGAAAGGGAAACTTAGTGCGCGTTGTGCGCCTGACCAAGGTAGATCAGTGCCAACATCATGAAGATGAATGCCTGCAAGGTGATCACCAGAATGTGGAACAGCGTCCAGATGGTGCCAGCAATGACGTGGCCCACAGGCAGCAGCACACCCGACAGCGACAGCGCAGCCGCACCACCCATCAGGGCAATCAGCATGAACACCAGTTCGCCAGCGTACATGTTGCCGAACAACCGCATGCCATGGGAGACGGTGTTGGCCACATATTCAATGATCTGCATGAGCAGGTTCACCACGCCCAGGATCAGGGCGAAGATGGGATTCTTGCTGGTACCGAACGGAGCGGACACCAGTTCGTGCGCCCAGCCGCCCGCGCCCTTGACCTTCACGCTGTACCAGAAGCGCAGGACCAGCACGGCAAAAGCAAGACCAAGGGTGGTGGACAGATCGGCGGTCGGGACGACGCGCAGGTAGGCATGGCTTGGATCGTGACCGGCCGCACCGTAGATTTGGGCCCAGAGGGCGGGCAGCGCATCCACAGGCAGCATGTCCATGAAGTTCATCAGGAAGATCCAGACGAACACCGTCAGACCCAGCGGCGCGATGAACTTGCGGCTTTCGGCGTTGTGGATGTTGGCCTTGGCCTGGTTATCCACCATCTCGACCAGAATTTCCACGGCCGCCTGAAAGCGACCAGGAACACCGGAAGTCGCCTTGCGGGCGGCCGACCAGAGAATCAAAAGCGTGAGAGCACCCAGAACCAACCCCACGATGATGGAGTCATAGTTGAAGACGGTGAAGTCGACAATCTTGGTCTGGTTGATGTTTTGAAGATGCTGCAGGTGGTGAACGATGTATTCACTTGCAGTCGGAGCGTGCGCTTCTGCGGCCATCGGACAACTCTTCTCTCTATCAATCGGTTTTTCGGACACCGGGCCGCACCCAAAGTGCCACCCAGTACGTTTTCATTGTGATCACCATGCCCACCAGCAAGGCAATCCAGCTCAATCCCGGCACCAGCCGGGGGGCCGCTGCCAGCAGCGCCACTGTCAACACGATCTTGGCGATTTCCCAGCCAAAGAACGCCACCATGGCCGCCCGCGGATTGGCGGACGCCTTGCGGCGAAACACACCACGGGCAAACAGCGCAGCCGGAACCACCACCGCCAAGGCACCATAGGCCGCAGACCAGCCCACTGACGCCCTGCCCGTCAAAATCCAGGCCCCCAGGGCCACCAGCATTCCAACCAGCGCCTGACCCGCCACCACCCTCCCCACCGAAATGGGAGGATGGCGACTGCGCCACTGTTCAGCCTCTTGAGCCGTCAGGGGCTTGAAGTCAGATGCTTCAGCCTCAGATTCAGTCTCTGGCGCGATTGTTTTCATTGTTCAATGACGCCCGCGTTAAAGACCAGAAATTTACAAAGCCTCTAATTATAAGTAAAAACCCGTGAGGCAAGACAAAAAACCTGTATCCCGGGGCCAGGATCGATGCTGGGTGCGCGCCGTTGTGGTGATGCACCAACGACCATGCCTGGACTCGCCACACCTTGCGCGCGCCCAACCGGCGCAAATTCGACCAACCATCCTTATGCCCTTGCGAGGCATGTAGCGCACAATGCCAAAGCGCTGCCAGCTATTGAATCCGCAGCAGAAACCACGATCCTCAGCACCATGACATCTTCCACCCTACCGCCCGCAAACGGCATCGACCGCCAGACCAACGATCCGCGCAAAGACTCGCTGATTGAATACCCCTCCAGGTTTCCGATCAAGGTCATGGGCGCCAAGGTGGACGGCTTCGTGCATGCAGTCACCGAGCTGGCCCGCCAGTTCGACCCGACCTTCGACGCCGCCACGATTGAACTGCGCGACAGCCGCGCCGGCAATTATCTCGGCGTCACCATCACCATCACCGCCACCAGCCGCGAGCAGCTCGATGGCCTGTATCGGGCCCTGTCGTCCCACCCCCTGGTCAAAGTGGTGCTGTAAGGCATGGCCATCGACATCCGCAGGCTGGGCCGGGTCGATTACACCGCTACCGTGCAAGCCATGCAGGACTACACCGCCTGCCGCACCTCCGAGAACCCCGATTTGCTCTGGATTTGCGAGCATGATCCGCTTTACACCCAAGGTATTGCAGGAAAAAACGATCACATACTCCACCCGGGCGATATTCCGGTGGTGGCAACCAATCGCGGCGGGCAGGTCACCTTCCATGGCCCAGGCCAGGTGGTGGCGTATCCGCTGATCGACCTGCAGCGCGCCGGCTACTTTGTCAAGGAATACGTCTTTCGCATGGAAGAGGCCGTGATCCGCACGCTGGCGCATTTTGGCGTGACGGGCCACCGCGTGGGCGGCGCCCCCGGGATCTATGTGCGCCTGGATGACCCGCACAGCCATGCGTTGCTGCCCCAGCGTCCGCAAAAGCGCACCGGCAACGCCCCCCCCGTGCCCGACTTCGATGGCCTGGGCAAGATTGCCGCCCTGGGCATCAAGGTCAGCCGGCACTGCACCTACCACGGCGTGGCGCTCAATGTGGCGATGGATCTGGAACCCTATGAACGCATCAACCCTTGCGGTTACGCAGGATTGAAAACCGTCGACCTTTCTACAATCGGGGTCCACACCACCTGGGAAGAAGCCGCGCAGGTGCTGGGCCAGCAGCTCAGCATTCGCCTCGCTCCCTGACCTCCACACGCTGTCCACACGCCATGAGCACCCCTGAAGTCGTTCGCGAAGCACAATCCACCGAAGCCTACAACCCTCTGGCCAAGCAGAAGGCTGCAGCCAAGCTGTCGCGCATTCCCATCAAGGTGGAACGGGGTGAAGTGCTCAAGAAGCCCGAGTGGATCCGGGTGAAAGCCGGCAGCCCGACCACGCGCTTCTACGAGATCAAGGAGATCCTGCGCGAGCACAAGCTGCACACCGTGTGCGAAGAGGCCTCGTGCCCCAACATCGGCGAGTGCTTTGGCAAGGGCACGGCCACCTTCATGATCATGGGCGACAAATGCACGCGCCGCTGCCCGTTCTGCGACGTGGGCCACGGCCGCCCCGACCCGCTGGACAAGGACGAGCCTTTGAACCTGGCCAAGACCATTGCCGCACTCAAGCTCAAGTACGTGGTCATCACCAGCGTGGACCGCGACGACCTGCGCGACGGCGGCAGCGGCCACTTCGTGGAGTGCATCCAGCGCATCCGCGAGCTCTCGCCCGCCACGCAGATCGAGATCCTCACGCCGGACTTCCGCGGCCGCGACGACCGTGCGCTCGAAATCCTCAAGGCCGCACCGCCCGACGTGATGAACCACAACCTGGAGACCGCGCCCCGCCTGTACAAGGAAGCCCGCCCGGGCTCCGACTACCAGTTCAGCCTGAACCTGCTCAAGAAGTTCAAAGCCCTGCACCCCCATGTGCCGACCAAGAGCGGCATCATGGTGGGCCTGGGCGAAACCGACGAAGAGATCCTGCAGGTGATGCGCGACATGCGCGCGCACAACATCGACATGCTGACCATCGGCCAGTACCTGGCGCCCAGCAACAGCCACCTGCCCGTGCGCCGCTACGTGCACCCCGACACCTTCAAGATGTTCGAGCAAGAGGCCTACAAAATGGGTTTCAGCCACGCTGCCGTGGGCGCCATGGTGCGCAGCAGCTACCACGCGGACCAGCAGGCGCACGCCGCCGGCGTGTAAGTACGGCACCAGAACGCAGCCCCGCCGGGCTCGCATTCTCTCGGCGCCGCCAAGCATTGCAGCACCTCGCACCGCCTATAGTCGGTGCATGCAAGCCAATCTGTATGCCCTGGGCGCCATCGCGCTGTGGGCCTCGCTCGCCTCGCTGGGCGTGTCGCTCACCCATGTTCCACCGTTTCTGCTCACGGGCATCGCGCTCATCATCGGCAGCGTGCCCGCGTGGCCGCTTGTGCTGCGCGACCCGTCGCAGTGGCGCATTCCTGCGCGCACGCTGGCGCTGGGGGTGTATGGCCTGTTTGCCTACCACTTCCTGCTGTTCATCGCGCTGCGCCACGCGCCGCCGGTCGAGGCCAACCTGGTCAACTACCTGTGGCCGCTGTTCATCGTGGTGCTGGCGCCCGTGGTGCTGCCCGGCGTGGCGCTGCGCCTGCCGCATGTGCTGGCGGCGCTGCTGGGTTTTGGCGGTGCGGCGATTGCCATCGTGGGCGGGCGCGAGCTGAGCGGCACACTGGCCTGGGGCTACCTGCCCGCGCTGGCGGCGGCATTCATCTGGGCAACCTATTCGCTGCTGACCAAGCGCGCGGCCGCCTTTCCGACCACGGCCATCGGTCTGTTTGGCCTGGTGTCGGGCGCGCTCTCGCTGCTGTGCCATGCCGTGCTGGAGCCTGCCGTGGCGCTGCAGCCGCGGGACTGGGCACTGCTGGCAGTGCTGGGCCTGGGGCCGCTGGGGGCCTCGTTCTTTCTGTGGGACAAGGCGCTCAAGCTCGGGGATGCACGGCACATCGGCATCCTGAGCTATATCACACCGCTGGCATCCACCGCGCTGCTGCTGGTGGTGAGCGGCCGCCCCTTCAGCTGGAGCATTGCGCTGGCCACGGTGATGATCATCGGCGCGGCGGTGATGGGGATGCGGTCGCGCTGACCGGGCATTTCAAGGGAAATTGGCCTCTCGCACCTATCCGCAAAGCGCTAGCCGCTATATGTTCGATAGCCGATGAAATGCGCTATGACACCAGCAGCGCGGCGGGCTCGTCGCCTGCGAGCACCTGCTGCGCCCATGGTGCCAGCTTGCGGGTGTCGGCCCGCAGGATTTCCTGCTTCACGGCCAGGATCTGCGCCGGGTGCATGGAGAAGCTGCGCAGCCCCAGCCCCAGCAGCAGGCGCGTCATGGTCACATCGCCCGCCGTTTCGCCGCACACGCACACGCTCTTGCCCTGGCGCTCGCCCTCGGCAATCACATCGGCCACCAGGCGCAGCACAGCGGGGTGCAGCGGGTCATACAGGTGGGCCACGGCCTCGTCGGTGCGGTCGATGGCCAGCGTGTACTGGATGAGGTCGTTGGTGCCGATGGACAGGAAATCGAAATATTGGAGGAAGCTGCGCACCATCAGCGCGGCCGCCGGCACCTCGATCATGGCGCCCAGCTGCACCGACCCGTAGGGCACGCCCCTGGCGTCGAGTTCGGCGCGCGCCAGTTCGACCTGGGCCAGCGTCTGCTCGATTTCATGGCGGTGCGCCAGCATCGGAAACAGCAGCTTCACCTGGCCATAGGCCGCCGCGCGCAGCACGGCGCGCAGCTGGTTGCGGAACATGGACGGATCGGCCAGGCTCCAGCGGATGGCGCGCAGGCCCAGCGCAGGGTTCAGGTGCGTGTCCTTGCCCCCCTTGTCGAGCGGTTTGTCGGCGCCCACATCGATGGTGCGGATGGTGACCGGCAGGCCCTGCATGCCGTCAATCGCCTCGCAGTACGCGCGGTACTGCTCGTCTTCACCGGGCAGGTTGCCATTTTTGCCCATGAACAGGAATTCACTGCGAAACAGGCCCACGCCCACGGCGCCCGCGCGCACGGCAGCGGCGGCATCACCGGGCTGCTCGATGTTGGCCAGCAATTCGATCTTGTGGCCATCGATGGTGATGGCGGGCGTATGGCGCAGGCGTGCCAGGCGCTCGCGCTCCAACGCCACCTGGCGCTGGCGAAAGCCGTATTCGGCCAGGATGATGGGTGATGGGTCGACGATCATCACCCCGGCATCGCCGTCGATGATGACCCAGTCGTCCTGGCGCACCAGCTGGCTGGCCGCACGCGCCCCCACCACGGCCGGGATGTCCATGCTGCGCGCCACGATGGCGGTGTGCGAGGTCTTGCCGCCCACGTCGGTCACGAAGCCGGCGAACACGCTCTGCTTGAATTGCAGCATGTCGGCCGGGGACAGGTCGTGCGCCACCAGCACCAGCGGCACATCGACCGTGTCGTCGAGCAGCAGGTCCTGCGGGGTCTTGCGCGGGCTGCTGACAGGCGGCGCCACGGGGCTGGCCACGCCCTTCATGTAGCGCAGGATGCGCTCGACAACCTGTTCCAGGTCGGCCTTGCGTTCGCGCAGATAGTCGTCCTCCATCTCGTCGAACTGGCGCGCAATCAGTTCGAACTGCGTGGTCAGCGCCCATTCGGCGTTGTACAGGCGCTCGGAGATCCAGTGCTTGACCCCGCCGGTGAGCATCTCGTCCTGCAGCAGCATCAGGTGCACGTCCAGCAGCGCGGCCAGCTCGGGTGGCGCATCGTGCGGCATGTCGGCCTGCAGCCGCTGCAACTCCTCGGCCACCGCGTTGCGCCCCTGGCGCACCCGCTCGATTTCCGCCGCCACCTGCTCGGGCTGGATGAAATAGTGCGCCACATCCACGCGGCTTGACGCCACCAGCACGGCCCGGCCGATGGCGATGCCCCGTGCAACTGCAAGACCGTGGACGGAAAACGTCATCGAAGATCCTTTTTTGGCAAGCGTTCAACCACCGCGTCAGCCCTCGCGCACCCCGGAGGGACCGCCTCCCGCGCGATCAGGGCGCAGGGGGCCCACCGTGTCATTCCCCTTCGCCAAACTTGTCGGCGATCAGCGCGAGCAACGCATCCATGGCCTCCTGTTCGCGCTCGCCAATGGTCTCGATTTCAATCTCGGTGCCCATGCCCGCGGCCAGCATCATCACGCCCATGATGCTCTTGGCATTGATGCGGCGATCGCCCCGGCTCATGAAAACATCGCAGGGAAAGCTGCCTGCCAGCTTGGTCAGCTTGGCAGACGCCCGGGCATGCAGGCCCAGCTTATTGTTGATGGTCGTGCGGGTCTTGGTCATGGGTGTTTCGTCGAGTCTGGTTCTGCGGCGCTGCAATGGCCACCTGCATCACCCCCTGGGTGCCGCCCACGACAGCGCGGGCCACCACGGCATCGAGGGGCTCAGCGCGGTAGCTCACGGCACGCAGCAGCATGGGCAGGTTCACGCCCGCGACAAGGCGCGAGCCCACGCCGTCCACCAGGCGCTGGGCGATATTGCAGGGCGTGGCGCCAAACAGGTCGGTCAGCACCAGCGTGGAATGGGTGCCCAGCTGCTCCAGCAGGCAGCGTGCCTGGGCCAGGCTGGCTTCAGGCGCCGCGTTGGGCTGTACGTCCAGCGCCGCCACACTGGCGCCACAATCGGCAAACACGTGCAGCGCACATTCACGCAAGGCATGGGCCAGCGGGGCGTGGGCAATGATGAGAATGCTGGTGCTCATGGTGTGATGGTTTGCCTTGCATTATGGCGGGCCGAAAGGAGCCCACCACGGTCAGCCCGATGGCAGCGCGCAACGGCATCGGGCCGACAGTCAATTCAGGCCGGCAAATAGGGCGCTGGCCACATCCGGCCGGGGCTGGGCGGTGTACACCACCGCGTGGTACAGCCGTACCTGCGGGCCCACCGCGCGCGCAAACCACACGCCCTGCACCGTCACCGCCGAGCCATCCGCGCGCCTGCCCTGCGCCACCAGGCGCACCGAGGACGGCAATGGCAGCGTGCCCGCGAACGCAAACGGCTGCTCGGAGAGCACGGTAGCGGCCTCCAGGCGCGCCAGCACCGCTGCCCGCCAGTGCACCAGCGCGGCATCGGCGCGGGCGGGATCGGGCAGCGCGGTGTGCGAGATGGCAAACGTGGCACTGTCGGCTTCGCAGCCTGCCATGGCCAGTTCCACCGACGCACCGGCCATTTCCACGGTGCGCGTGGCGTGGTCGGGCTTGCACGGCAGGGTCGCCGTGAGCGCAGCGCCGGCTAGCGGCACGCTGCGCCAGTTCAGGGCGGGGCTGCATGCCGCCAGCAGCAGGGCCGCAGCCCAGGGCAATGTCCGGTTCATGGCCCGATTATGGGCAACAGCGCATGCTCGCAAGGCGATTGCGCGCCAGGAGGTGCGAACTTTTATGGCGCGACGCGGTCTATCTTCCAGGGTCATAAAGGGCTGCGGAGTTGTCGGTGCAGGCAGTCCTGCACAATGCGGGCTTGGGCGCTTGCCCACCGCTTTTTGGATGAGGATGTCATGGGTATCAAGCATTGGGCAGTCGGCGCCGCATTGGTGGCTTTCGCGGGCGTGGGCGCATGGGTGTATCTGGACGCCGGGCGCTCCGTGGCACCGGAATCCACGTTTGTGCTGCTGGACGGCTCCCGCCAGACCACCGCCGATCTGCGCGGCAAGGTGACGCTGGTCAATTTCTGGGCCACCAGCTGCACCACCTGCGTGGCGGAAATGCCCGAAATCATCGCCACCCACAACAAATTCCACCCCCAGGGCTTCGACACCCTGGCCGTGGCCATGAGCTACGACCCGCCCAGCTACGTGGTGAACTTTGCCGAATCGCGCAAGCTGCCGTTCAAGGTGGCGCTCGACAACACGGGCGCGGTGGCCAAGGCCTGGGGCGATGTGCGCCTGACGCCCTCGACGTTCATCGTGAACAAGCGCGGCGAGATCGTGAAGAGCTATGTCGGTGCCCCTGACTTCCCAGAACTGCACCGGCTGATCGAAAAGCTGCTGGCCGAGACCTGATCCGGCACGGGTTCCCACGCCAGACGCCAAAGGCCTGTTTCCATCCAACAGGTTTTTGCGCATAAAGGGCAAGCGCAAGACGCTATATATTTTATAGCTTTCAGCATCCTGACCTGTTCATCACCCTCCCGCAGTCTGGCATCTACGGCAGGAGTATGGCGCCATGGCCCTGGGGGTGGCGGCATTCGCCGTCCTGACCTTGGGTGCTGGTGCCGCGCGGGATGTCACGGCCGCATGAGGGGTGATGGGTGAAAAGGTGGCTTCGGGAGGTGCCGCTACACTGTTCCTTTGAATCAGCCAGCCTGCGTTGTGGAAAAGCTACCTGTCACCCTGCTGACCCCGTCCCTCCCCCATGAGCTGGATGCGGTGCGCGCCATCTTCCGGGAATATGCCGATAGCCTCGGCATCGACCTGTGCTTTCAGGATTTCGAGACCGAACTGGCGCAGCTGCCAGGTGAATATGCCCCACCGCGCGGGGAGTTGCTGCTGGCCGAGGTCGATGGGGCCATTGCCGGCTGCTGCGCATTGCGTCCGCTGGACGCGGCAGACTATCCCAATGCCGCTGAAATGAAACGCCTGTATGTGCGCAAGGCGTTTCGGGGTTTTGGCCTGGGCCGGCAACTGGCCGAGGCCACGCTGGATGCGGCCCGGGCAAAAGGTTATGCCTGCGTGCTGCTCGACACGCTGGACGACATGGAATCCGCGCGGGCCCTGTATGCCGACCTCGGCTTCGAGGACATTCCGCCCTACTACCACAACCCCATTGCCGGGGCCCATTACCTCAAGGCGAATATTCTTTGAGGAAAATAGACTGCCAGCGCTTATAAATCGGCGCTGGCAGCTATTGACTTTATAGCGACCCTCAACCCTTGGCTTGCGCCAGCAGCGTGTCGGCGTCGCTCACGGCAAACTGGCCAGGCGCTTCGATATTGAGCGTGACGACCTTGCCGTCGCGCACCAGCATCGAATAGCGGTTGCTGCGCAGCCCCAGGCCCTTGCCCGTCAGGTCCAGCGTCAGGCCCGTGGCCTTGGCGAAGGCGGCATCACCATCGGCCAGCATGCGCACCTTGCCGCCGGTCTTTTGGTCGCGGGCCCAGGCGCCCATCACAAAGGCATCGTTGACGCTCACGCACCAGATCTCGTCCACGCCAGCCGCCTTGAACTCGGCGGCTTTCGCCAGATAACCGGGCACATGCTTGGCCGAGCAGGTGGGCGTAAAGGCACCAGGCAGGGCAAACAGCGCAATGGTCTTGCCGGCAGTGGCCTTGTCCACGGGTACGGGGTTGGGGCCAATGCTGCAGCCTTCGCCCTCGACTTCCGCGTATTCCATCAGGGTGGTGGCAGGCAGGGTATCACCGACTTTGATCATGTTCATCTCCAAGAAACTGGGACAGTCCGCCGGGGTGCAATGTGCACCCTACAAAGCAAAACGACCCACATTGTGGGTCGTTTTGAAGGTCCTTGCAGGCTTGCGCCGTTAGGGCTTAGAGCAGGCCGGCCTTTTGCACCAGACGGGTCGCAACCCAGTTCTTGGTCTTGGAGAGCGGACGGCTCTCGGTGATTTCGATCACGTCGCCGAGATGGAAGTCACCGTTTTCGTCGTGGGCGTGGTACTTGCTCGACTTGGCAACGATCTTGCCGTAGAGCTCGTGCTTCACGCGGCGCTCGACCAGCACCGTCACGGTTTTTTGACGCTTGTCGCTGACCACCTTGCCAATCAAGGTGCGCTTGAGGGATTTTTTAGGTTCCGTCATGATGGCTCCTTACTTGGCGGCTTGCTTTTCAGCAAGAATGGTCTTGGCGCGAGCGATGTCGCGACGGGTGGTACGCAGCGTGTTGGTGTTACCCAGCTGTTGCGTAGCCTTCTGCATGCGCAGACCGAAATGGGCTTTTTGCAAAGCCTTGATTTCGGTTTCGATGCCGGCAACGTCTTTTTGGCGCAGTTCAGTAGCTTTCATTGCATGTTCTCCTGAATTACGAGCCAATCAGGCGGCTGACAAAGGTGGTGCGCAGCGGCAGCTTGGCGGCAGCCAGGCGGAACGCTTCACGGGCCAGTTCTTCAGGCACACCCACGATTTCAAAAACGATCTTGCCGGGCTGGATTTCAGCCACGTAGTACTCGGGGTTGCCCTTACCGTTACCCATACGCACTTCTGCGGGCTTGGTAGAGATTGGCTTGTCCGGAAACACGCGGATCCAGATACGGCCGCCACGCTTGACGTGACGGGAAATCGCACGGCGTGCAGCTTCGATCTGGCGGGCCGTCAGACGGCCACGATCGGTGCACTTCAGACCGAAATCACCGAACGCAACGGAGGCACCCCGCGTTGCGACACCGGTATTACGGCCCTTTTGCTCCTTGCGGTATTTGCGGCGAGCAGGTTGCAGCATCTTTATTCTCCTTTGCCGTCCGCTGCTGTAGCGGGCGCGTCAACTTTACGAACGCGCTTAACGGCGGTTGCATCGGCGCCACCGGCGCCGACGGGCTTGTCGCTGCCATCGGCAGGGGCGCTGTTGGCGCCCATGGGACGGCGGGGACCACGGCCTGCACCTGGACGGTCGCCACCTGGGCGGCCATCACGGCGCGGACCACGCGGGCGACGCTCTTCTTCCGGACGTGGGGTTTCCACGGCAGGCAGATCGTTGCGGCCCAGGGTGTCACCCTTGTAGACCCAGACCTTGACGCCGATCACACCATAGGTGGTCTTGGCTTCGGAGGTACCGTAGTCGATATCGGCACGCAGGGTGTGAAGTGGCACGCGGCCTTCGCGGTACCACTCGCAACGCGCGATTTCGATACCGTTCAGACGACCGGACGACATGATCTTGATGCCCTGGGCACCCAGACGCATGGCGTTCTGCATGGCGCGCTTCATGGCGCGGCGGAACATGATGCGCTTTTCGAGCTGCTGCGTGATGCTGTCGGCGATCAGCTTGGCATCGATTTCAGGCTTGCGCACTTCTTCGATGTTCACTGCGACCGGCACGCCCAGGCGCGACGCGAGTTCCTTCTTGAGGTTCTCGATGTCTTCACCCTTCTTGCCGATCACCACGCCCGGACGTGCCGAGTAAATGGTGATGCGGGCGTTCTTGGCAGGACGCTCGATCAGGATGCGCGACACGGCGGCGTTCTTCAACTTGGCCTTCAGGTACTCGCGCACCTTGATGTCTTCGGCCAGCATGCCCGCGAAATCGCGGTTGCTGGCGTACCAGCGGCTGGACCAGTTGCGGCTGACCGACAGGCGGAAGCCGGTAGGATGGATTTTCTGTCCCATAGTCTTCCTTGGCCTCAGTTACCAACCGTCACGTACACATGGCACGTGGGCTTGCTGATGCGGTTGCCGCGGCCTTTGGCGCGCGCGGTGAAGCGCTTGAGCGTGGTGCCTTGCTCGACGTAGATGGTCTTGACCTTCAGTTCGTCGATGTCGGCGCCATCGTTGTGTTCGGCATTGGCGATCGCCGATTCCAGAACCTTCTTGACGATGCCCGCAGCTTTTTTCTGCGTGAACGTCAGGATGTTCAGGGCCTGGTCCACCTTCTTGCCGCGGATCAGATCAGCGACCAGACGGCCTTTGTCGACCGACAGACGGACGCCCCGGAGGACTGCACGTGTTTCAGACATGGTCGTTCCTTATTTCTTCTGGACTTTTTTGTCCGCGGGGTGACCCTTGAAGGTGCGCGTCAGGGCGAATTCGCCCAGCTTGTGGCCCACCATCTGGTCGGTGACGTAGACAGGTACGTGCTGTTTGCCGTTGTGCACGGCGATGGTCAGACCGATGAACTCGGGCAGAACCATGGAGCGACGCGACCAGGTCTTCACTGGCTTCTTGTCCTTGGTGGCGACGGCTTTTTCAACCTTGGCCAGCAAGTGATGGTCAACAAATGGACCCTTTTTGAGAGAGCGAGTCATCTGTTACCCCTTACTTCTTGCGACGCGACACGATCATGATCTGTGTGCGCTTGTTGTTACGGGTGCGATAACCCTTGGTCAGATTGCCCCAAGGATCGACTGCATGGCGGCCTTCGCCGGTGCGGCCTTCGCCACCACCGTGAGGGTGATCCACCGGGTTCATGGCCACGCCGCGAACCGTAGGACGAATACCCATCCAGCGCTTCACACCGGCCTTGCCCAGTTGGCGCAGGCTGTGCTCTTCGTTGGCCACTTCGCCAATGGTGGCGCGGCATTCGATGTGGATCTTGCGAACTTCACCGGAACGCATGCGCACCTGGGCGTAGATGCCTTCACGGGCCAGCAGCGTTGCCGAAGCACCTGCCGAGCGGGCGATCTGGGCACCGGCACCGGGCTTGAGCTCGATGCAGTGGATGGTCGAGCCCACGGGGATGTTGCGGATAGGCAGCGTGTTGCCTGCACGGATCGGAGCTTCCGAACCGCTCATCAGCGTTGCGCCGGCTTCCAGACCACGGGGAGCGATGATGTAACGACGCTCGCCGTCGGCATAGCACACCAGAGCGATGTGGGCCGTACGGTTCGGATCGTATTCAATGCGCTCCACCTTGGCGGCGATGCCGTCCTTGTTGCGCTTGAAGTCGACCACGCGGTAGTGGTGCTTGTGACCACCGCCCTTGTGGCGCGTCGTGATGTGACCGTTGTTGTTACGACCGGCCTTCTGGAACTGAGGCTCCAGCAGGGGGGCGTACGCTTCACCCTTGTACAGGTGGTCACGCGTGACCTTCACCACAGCACGTTGGCCGGGCGAAGTGGGTTTCATCTTGATGACAGCCATGATTACGCGGCCTCCCCAGACAGGTTCAGCTCTTGACCTGGCTGCAGCGTGACGTATGCCTTGCGAACGTTGTCGCGGCGGCCAACGGTCTTGCCGAAGCGCTTGGTCTTGCCTTTGGTGTTCACCACAGAAACGCCCTTGACCTCGACCTTGAACATCAATTCCACAGCGGCCTTGATTTCTGGCTTGGTAGCGTTCTGCAGCACCTTGAACGTCACAGCATTGGACTTCTCGGCAACCATGGTGGCCTTTTCGGACACGATGGGAGCGACCAGCACTTGCATCAGACGACCTTCGTCAAACTTGAGCGTGCTCATGCGAACATCTCCTTGAGTTTGTCGATTGCACCCTTGGTGACGAGCACTTTCTTGAAACGGACCAGCGACACGGGATCGGCATAACGGGGCTCGACGACGAGCACGTTCACCAGATTGCGCGAAGCCAGGTACAGGTTTTCGTCGACTTCATCGGCGATCACCATCACCGATTGCAGGTTCATCGCCTTGAACTTGTCGGCCAGGACCTTGGTCTTGGGCGAATCCAGCTTCAGCGAGTCAACCACCGCCAGACGACCTTCACGGGCCAGCTGCGACAAGATGGCAGACATACCGGCGCGGTACATCTTCTTGTTGATCTTCTGCGTGAAGTTTTCATCAGGCATGTTCGGGAAAATCCGACCACCCCCGCGCCACAGAGGCGAGGAAGTCATACCTGCACGTGCGTTACCCGTACCCTTTTGCTTGAAAGGCTTCTTGGTCGAGTGACGGACTTGCTCGCGGTCCTTCTGGGCGCGAGTGCCTTGGCGTGCATTGGCCTGGTAGGCCACGACGATCTGGTGCACCAGATCTTCGTTGTATTCACGACCGAACACGGTTTCGGGAACATCCAGCTTGGATGCACCTTGGCCTTGGTCATTCAGGAGTTCGAGCTGCATTAGTTCGCTCCTTTGGAAGATTTGGCCTTGATGGCGGGACGCACCGTCACGAACCCACCCTTGGAGCCCGGAATGGCGCCCTTGATCAAGAGCAGTTGACGCGCTTCGTCGATGCGGATGACATCGAGGTTTTGCGTGGTCTTGGTGACGTCGCCGAGGTGGCCCGTCATGCGCTTGCCGGGGAACACGCGACCGGGGTCTTGTGCCATGCCGATGGAACCAGGCACGTTGTGCGAACGGCTGTTACCGTGCGATGCGCGCTGCGAGGCCATGTTGTGGCGCTTGATGGTACCGGCGTAGCCCTTACCAATGGAAGTGCCTTGCACGTCGACCTTCTGGCCCACTGCAAAAACATCAGCCACAGGCACTGCAGCACCGGCGGCATACTTGCCGGCGGTTTCTGCGGTCACGCGGAATTCCTGGATGATTTCACCGGCTTCCACACCTGCCTTGGCAAGGTGGCCGGCTTCTGGCTTGGTCACGCGCGATGCTTTGCGCGAACCGAACGTGACCTGCAGGGCCACGTAGCCATCGTTCTCTTGGGTTTTGACCTGGGTAACGCGGTTGTTGGACACATCCACCACCGTGACAGGCACTGCGTCCCCATCATCGGTGAACAGACGCATCATGCCCACTTTGCGACCCAGCAACCCGAGGGAGTTGCTCAGACTCATTTGTTTCTCCAAAACTTCCACCGCCACAACTTCAATTGGCTGCGGCGTTCGCACTCGCGTGCATGAAAGACGGTTAATAAAACTTCACCCGCAGAACACCTTTTGAAGGCGCAAATCGAGCGAAGCCCTAAAGTATAACGCGAACTGCTTTTTCAAGCAAGTTCGCGTTATCGAGACATTGCCCGAGGGGTCACCCCCTCAGGCAACAGCCATTACTGCAGCTTGATTTCGACGTCCACGCCAGCAGGCAGGTCGAGCTTCATCAGGGCGTCAACGGTCTTGTCCGTCGGGTCCACGATGTCCATCAGACGCTGGTGCGTGCGGATTTCGAGCTGGTCGCGGCTGGTCTTGTTGACGTGCGGCGAGCGCAGGATGTCGAACCGCTTCATGCGCGTCGGCAGAGGCACGGGGCCCTTGACGATGGCGCCGGTACGCTTGGCGGTATCAACGATCTCGGCAGCGGATTGGTCGATCAGCTTGTAGTCAAACGCCTTCAGGCGGATACGGATTTTTTGCTGGGACATGGCAAGTTCCTTGTTCTGCTTATGAATTAAGCAATGATCTTGGCCACGACGCCCGCGCCCACGGTACGACCGCCTTCACGGATAGCGAAGCGCAGACCTTCTTCCATGGCGATGGGGTTGATCAGCTTGACGGTGATCGACACGTTGTCGCCAGGCATGACCATTTCCTTGTCGGCTGGCAGCTCGATGGCGCCGGTCACGTCGGTCGTGCGGAAGTAGAACTGAGGGCGGTAGTTGTTGAAGAAGGGGGTGTGGCGGCCGCCTTCGTCCTTGCTCAGAACGTACACCTCAGCGGTGAAGTGCGTGTGGGGCTTGATCGAGCCGGGCTTGCACAGCACCTGGCCACGCTCCACGTCTTCGCGCTTGGTGCCGCGCAGCAGCAGACCGACGTTGTCGCCAGCCTGGCCTTGGTCCAGCAGTTTGCGGAACATTTCCACGCCGGTGCAGGTGGTCTTGACGGTGTCCTTGATACCGACGATTTCGATTTCTTCGCCGACCTTGATGATGCCGCGCTCGATACGGCCGGTCACCACGGTGCCGCGGCCGGAGATGGAGAACACGTCTTCCACGGGCATCAGGAAGGCGCCGTCCACTGCGCGCTCGGGCGTGGGGATGTAGGTGTCCAGGGCTTCGGCCAGCTTCATGATGGCTTCTTCACCCAGCTTGCCCTTGTCGCCTTCCAGGGCGAGCTTGGCGGAGCCGCGGATGATCGGGGTGTCGTCGCCAGGGAAGTTGTATTTGTCGAGGAGTTCGCGCACTTCCATTTCGACGAGTTCGAGCAGTTCTTCGTCGTCCACCATGTCGCACTTGTTCAGGAACACGATGATGTAGGGCACGCCCACCTGGCGGGCCAGCAGGATGTGTTCGCGGGTCTGGGGCATGGGGCCGTCAGCGGCCGAGCACACCAAAATGGCGCCGTCCATCTGGGCTGCGCCGGTGATCATGTTCTTCACATAGTCGGCGTGGCCGGGGCAGTCCACGTGGGCGTAGTGGCGAGCAGCCGTCTCGTATTCCACGTGGGCGGTGTTGATCGTGATGCCGCGGGCCTTTTCTTCAGGTGCTGCGTCGATCTGGTCGTAGGCCTTGGCTTCGCCGCCAAACTTGGCCGACAGCACCGTGGCGATGGCCGCCGTCAGCGTCGTCTTGCCATGGTCCACGTGACCGATCGTGCCCACGTTGACGTGGGGCTTGGTGCGTTCAAACTTACCTTTTGCCATTTTCAGTTCTCCAAAGAGCGATGCCTGTGTAGTGGTTTAACGTCTGCATCCGGTTGCTGATTCACCCTGCACAGGCAACGGGGTGGCACCGGATCGCAGATTGCAAAAAAGATTTGCTATTCAATCAACAGCTACAAGCGCGTACTGAGCAAGCGCTAGAGCCCGATTCAGTCAGAGGGGACAGAGCAGCAGAGCGGGTCCGTCCCCCAGGACTTATTTGGCGCGCGCAGCCATGATGGCTTCCGACACGTTGCGAGGTGCTTCGCTGTAGTGCTTGAATTCCATCGAGTACGTGGCGCGACCTTGCGTTGCGGAGCGCAGCGTGGTCGAGTAGCCGAACATTTCCGACAGAGGCACTTCGGCCTTGATGGCCTTGCCGCCGCCAGGAATGTCTTCCATGCCTTGCACCATGCCGCGACGGCTGGACAGATCGCCCATCACGTTGCCGGCGTAGTCTTCGGGCGTTTCCACTTCCACGGCCATCATGGGCTCCAGGATCACGGGGCTGGCCTTGCGGCAACCTTCCTTGAAACCGAAGATGGCTGCCATCTTGAACGCCAGTTCGTTCGAGTCCACATCGTGGTACGAACCGAAGTGCAGCGTGACCTTGACGTCCACCACGGGGTAGCCCGCCAGCACGCCCTGCGTGACGGCTTCGTTGATACCCTTTTCCACGGCCGGGATGAATTCGCGGGGAACCACGCCACCCTTGATCGCGTCGACGAACTCGATGCCCTTGCCGGCTTCGTTGGGTTCAATCTTGAGCACGACGTGACCGTACTGGCCCTTACCGCCGGACTGGCGCACGAACTTGCCTTCGGCATCTTCCACCGTCTTGCGGATGGTTTCGCGGTAGGCCACCTGGGGCTTGCCCACGTTGGCTTCCACGCCGAACTCGCGCTTCATGCGGTCCACGATGATTTCCAGGTGGAGCTCGCCCATGCCGGAGATGATGGTCTGGCCCGACTCTTCATCGGTACGCACGCGGAACGATGGATCTTCGGCGGCCAGGCGCTGCAGGGCAATGCCCATCTTTTCCTGGTCGGCCTTGGTCTTGGGTTCCACGGCCTGCGAGATCACGGGCTCGGGGAATACCATGCGCTCCAGAACGATCGGCGAATCGATGTCGCTCAGCGTTTCGCCGGTGGTCACATCCTTCAGGCCCACGCAGGCAGCGATGTCGCCAGCGCGGATTTCATCCACCTCGACGCGGTCGTTCGCCATCATCTGCACGATACGGCCGATGCGCTCTTTCTTGCCCTTGACCGAGTTGAAGACGGTGTCGCCCTTGGACAGCACACCCGAATAGACGCGCACGAACGTCAGCTGACCCACGAACGGGTCGGTCATCAGCTTGAAGGCCAGCGCAGAGAACTTCTCGCTGTCATCGGCCTTGCGGGTGACAGGGTTTTCGTCGTCATCGGTGCCCGTGACGTCCGGGATGTCCGTCGGTGCTGGCAGGTAGTCGATCACGGCGTCCAGCATGCGCTGCACGCCCTTGTTCTTGAACGCGGTGCCGCACAGCATGGGGTGGATTTCGGTTGCAATGGTGCGCTGGCGCAGGCCCTGCTTGATTTCCTCTTCGCTCAAGTCACCTTCTTCCAGGTACTTGTTCATCAGCTCTTCGGTGGCTTCGGCCGCAGCTTCCACCATTTTTTCGCGCCATTCCTTGGCAGTTTCCAGCAGGTCAGCCGGAATCTCTTCGTAGCTGAACTTCATGCCCTGGGAGGCTTCATCCCAGATGATGGCCTTCATCTTGAGCAGGTCGACCACGCCACGGAAGTTTTCTTCGGCGCCGATTGGAATCACCACGGGCACGGGGTTGGCCTTCAGGCGCAGCTTCATCTGCTCGACGACCTTGAAGAAGTTGGCACCGGTACGGTCCATCTTGTTCACAAAGGCCAGACGCGGCACCTTGTACTTGTTGGCCTGGCGCCAGACGGTTTCCGACTGGGGCTGCACGCCGCCCACGGCGCAGTACACCATGCAGGCGCCGTCGAGCACGCGCATGGAACGCTCGACTTCAATCGTGAAGTCCACGTGGCCGGGGGTGTCGATGATGTTGAAGCGGTGCTCGGGGTAGGACAGGTCCATGCCCTTCCAGAAGCAGGTCACGGCGGCGGAAGTGATCGTGATGCCGCGCTCTTGTTCCTGCTCCATCCAGTCCGTGGTGGCGGCGCCATCATGCACCTCACCCAGCTTGTGGGTCACGCCGGTGTAGAAAAGAATACGCTCGGTGGTCGTGGTCTTGCCAGCGTCAATGTGGGCCGAGATACCGATATTGCGGTAGCGCTCGATGGGAGTCTTGCGAGCCATGGTGGATCCTTGGATGGGTCGTGTTATTCGGGGGCGGGCCCAGCATTCTGACGCTGCAACCCGTCAATTTTGTGACCGCCTCAATCGCCACAAGGCTGCAGGCAAAAATGCCGGCAGCCTTGCGCTGTGCGACGAGGGCGGTTCGTCGGTTTAGAAGCGGAAGTGGCTGAATGCCTTGTTGGCTTCGGCCATGCGGTGCACTTCATCACGCTTCTTCATGGCGCCGCCACGGCCTTCGGTGGCTTCGAGCAGTTCGTTGGCCAGACGCTGGGCCATCGACTTCTCACCACGCTTGCGGGCCGCTTCCTTGATCCAGCGCATCGACAGGGCCAGACGACGCACAGGACGCACTTCCACAGGCACCTGGTAGTTGGCACCACCCACACGGCGGGACTTGACTTCGACCATGGGCTTGACGTTGTTGATGGCAACAACGAAAGCTTCCAGCGGGTCCTTGTCGGGGTGCTTCTTCTCGATCAGCTCCAGGGCACCGTAAATGATGCGCTCTGCAACTGCCTTCTTGCCGCCTTCCATGATCACGTTCATGAATTTGGACAGCTCTACATTGCCGAACTTGGGATCCGGCAGGATTTCACGTTTGGGGACTTCGCGACGACGTGGCATTTTTCACCTCATTCTTGCTTCAGTTGGCATCTTTTCAGACACCGCGAGAGCCATTCAGGACTCCCACTTACTCGACCCACGCAAGACATTTGCGCTTGGGGTCACTACGCTGCATCACCGCGCCACGCGGGAAACAGCACCTTTTATCTTGGTCAACCGCAGGCTTATTTGGCCTTTGGCTTCTTCGCACCGTACTTGGAGCGCGACTGCTTGCGGTCTTTCACGCCCTGCAAGTCGAGCGAACCGCGCACGATGTGGTAACGCACACCGGGCAAGTCCTTGACACGACCGCCGCGAACCAGCACGACGCTGTGTTCCTGCAGGTTGTGGCCTTCACCGCCGATGTAGGAAATGACTTCGAAACCGTTGGTCAGGCGCACCTTGGCGACCTTCCGCAGAGCGGAGTTAGGCTTCTTTGGCGTCGTGGTGTACACACGGGTGCACACGCCACGGCGCTGTGGAGAGTTTTGCATCGCGGGGCTCTTGGAGTTGGTCGTTTCGACCTGACGCCCCTGACGCACGAGCTGGTTAATGGTTGGCATGAATACGTCCCTAAACGTGAAATGCTTCGTGAAAGCGAAAACGTGAATCCCTTCGGAAATTCCGAAAAGCCTTCTAATGTATCAGCTTGGCCCAAGATAGGCAACTGACCATCGATTTGGCGGTTCCCCGGCCAGGGCAGCCATGCAAGGGCCGCCCCGCCGCACCGGCTGCCCCCCCCTTCCCGCGCTCAGCGCGAGAGAAGGGGGAAGGCGCACAGCGCCTCCGGAGGTGGCTCCTTATTTAATCCACAACCGGATGGCATCCCAGGCACGGCCCAGAATGCCGGCCTGCTCGACGCCGTCCAGCGCCACCAGCGGCACCTCGACCAGCGGTTGCTCACCCAGCACCACCTTGAGCGAGCCAATCGCCTGGCCCTTGGTGAACGGGGCCACCAGGGGATCCTGGCGCACGATCTGCGTCGTGACCTTGCCGGCGCTGCCCGAGGGCACAGCCACGACGATGGCCTCGGAGCGACCGATCCGGATGGTGCTTTCCGTGCCTTTCCATACGGCGGGCGTGGCAACGGGCTGGCCGGCATCGAACAGCTTGACGGCATCAAAGGCGGTGTAGCCCCAGTTCAGCAGCTTCTGGCTCTCGTTGGCGCGGGCATTCTCGCTGGCGGCACCCAGCACGATGGACAGCAAGCGGCGCTGGCCCACATTGGGAAACTCGCGCTTGGAAGTGGCCACCAGGCAGTAACCGGCGGCTGCGGTGTGCCCGGTCTTGAGGCCGTCCACGGTGGGGTCTCGGAACAGCAGCGAATTGCGGTTGTTGCCATTGGAGGCGGGCGTGCCGGGGTAGCTGTACTGCTTGGTGGCGTAATAGTGCATGTACTCCGGGAAGTCCTTCATGAGCCGGGTGGCCAGGGTGGCCAGGTCGCGCGCCGTGGTGGTGTGGCCGGGCTCCGTCAGCCCCTCGGGGTTTTTGTAGGCCGTGCCCTTCATGCCCAGGGCCTGGGCCTGGTCGTTCATGAGCTTGACGAAATTTTCAGCGGTTCCGCCCACGCCCTCGGCCAGCGCCATGGTGGCGTCGTTGCCCGACTGCACGATCATGCCCTTGAGCAAATCGTCCACTGGCACCTGCATCTTGGGGTCGATGAACATGCGCGAACCGGGCATCTTCCAGGCACGCACGCTCACGGGCAGCTTTTGCTCCAGCGTGATCTTCTTGGCGCGCAGGGCGTCAAATACCAGGTAGCCCGTCATGAGCTTGGTGAGAGAGGCCTGCTCCACCGGCGCATCGATGTCTTTGGCCGCCAGCACCTGGTTGGCCGTCACGTCCACCAGCATGTAGGTGCGAGCGGCGATCTCGGGGGGCTGGGGCGCCTGGGCGTGGACGCCGAAGGCGGCAGGGGCAAGCACAGCAAGGACGGCCAGGGATCGCAACGCGGACAGGATTCGTTTCATGGGGCAACAAAGGGCTGGAAAGGCTCGAAAAAGGGTTGAAAAAAGACCAGGAGGGAGGACGGTGACCAGCCGGGGCCGGCTCGGACGCGCCTCTCAGGCGCCCGATTGAAGGTGGCGGGCCACCAGATTCTTCAAAAGCGTCAATTGTCCGTGAAAGAAATGGCCGCCACCGGGAACGACTGTGACAGGCAGTATCTGCGGCCGCGCCCAGTCGAGCACGGCCGACAGCGGCACGGTGTCATCGCGTTCGCCATGCAGCACCAGCGTACGCAGATGGGCCTCGGGCGGCACAGGCGCCACCGTGAAGCGGCTCGCGGCGGTGCCGACCAGCACCGCCTGCGCGACCTCGCGCTCGCTCCACAGGGCGGCCAGGGCATGGCTGGTGACGAAGGCGCCAAACGAGAAACCGGCCAGCGCAATGGGCCCCTCGGGCGCCACCTGCTGGACCACGGCCAGCAGATCCTGCAGCTCGCCGCGCCCTTCGTCATAGGCTCCGGCACTGGCGCCCACGCCCCGGAAATTGAAGCGCACCGTGGTCCAGCCGCATTGGGTGAACGCGCGCGCCAGGGTCTGTACCACCTTGTTGTCCATGGTGCCGCCAAACAGCGGATGGGGATGGGCAATGACGGCCACACCGCGCGAGACCGCGCCATCGTGCAGAGCCACATCGCGCGCCGCCTCGATGGCACCGGCAGCGCCGTTCAGCGCCAAGCGTTCGGTTTGTGCATTCACAGATTGCTACCTATTCAATAGCATCTAGCGTTTACCAAACAAGCGCCAGATGCCAAAAACACTCAAGGATTAGTTGAGCGGCGCTCAGCGCCCAAGTTCCGGCGGCGTGAGCAGGCGTTCGACGATCTGGCCGTTTTTCAGGTGCGACTCCACGATTTCGTCCACATCGCTGGCGTCCACATACGAATACCAGGTGCCCTCGGGGTACACCACGGCCACGGGGCCGGCGGCGCAGCGGTCCATGCAGCCCGCCTTGTTCACCCGCACCTTGCCGGGGCCCGCCAGGCCTGCCGCCTTGACCTGCGCCTTGCACCGGTCGAAGGCCTCCTGGGCGCCATGGTGGGCACAGCTGTTTTCGCCATTGGCCCGGTCGTTCAGGCAAAAGAAGATGTGGCGGGCGAAATAGCCGGTCGCTGCGGCGGGGGTGGAGGGGGTGTCGCTCATCGGAGCATTCTAGTTTTTCGACTCCCGGCGCGACACCCGAATGAGCACATAGGCCAGTGCGGCATAGGGCCACAGCCAGCCCAGCCACTGCCCCAGGCCAAAAAAGCGGATGAAACGCCCCTGCTCCCAGGTTTGCAGCGTATGGGCAAAATAGGCACTGGCGGGGGCCTGGTTGAGCAGCCCCAGATACCAGGCCAGCGCCAGCAGCAACACCGCCGCGCTGGCGCGTCGCGGCAAGGCCAGAAGCAGCGCCGCCAGCCCCAGCGCCGCCCCCACCCCGACGCGCGTGGGCAGCTCCAGCCAGCTCCAGGCGTGCGATGGCCCCCAGCTCAGCGCCGCCGACAGGGCCGTGACCCCGATCCCCACCACCGCCACTGCGATGGCAAACAGGACGCGGCGCCCCACATGGCGGATGACGCAATAGCCCAGCAGACACGGGATCAGCAGCCCCAGCGTGACGCACAGCAGCTCGCCGCCGGGGGACAGGGGCTCCAGCGGCGCATCGCGCACCGGCAGCCATTCAAGGAAGGGCGTGTCGGCCAGCAGGTCTTCGAGGCCCTGCTCCAGCCGCTCCAGCACCTGGCCCAGGCCAAAAGGCACGGCTGCCGGAAACAGCAGCGCCGCAGGCCACAGCGCCAGCAGCACCAGCGCACCGCGCGCATCGCGCACGAACCAGCGGGCGCGGAAATCGCTCCAGCGATCGATGGCCCCCCAGCGCTCCAGCAGCGCCGCCGTGAACGCCCCCGCCAGCGTTCCAAGGGCGTTGAGCAACAGGTCCAGGTTGGAAGGCACGCGCCGGGGCAGGTAGATCTGCAGATACTCCATCAGCAGCGACAGCAGCGAACCCGCCAGCGTGGCCAGCAGCACCGCCCCGCGCTCGCGGCCCGAACGCAGCAGCGCCAGCACCAGCAAAAAGCCAAGGGGGGCATAACCCGCCATGTTGATGGCGACATCAAACCCCGTCCAGTACGGCGGCGGCAACGGTGCCGACAGGAACACCCAGGGATCGATCCCCTGATCGCGCCAGCCATCAAACGGGAACAGGCTGGCAAAGACAATCAGCGCTGCATGGATCAGCGCCAGCGGCCAGGCAGAGGTCTTGTGCACCGGCGCAGGCCCCGTGTGTCAGAACGGCTTGACCACCACCAGCACCACGGCCATCAGCAGCAGCAGCACGGGCACTTCATTGAACCAGCGGAACCAGACATGGCTCTTGCGGCTGGTTTCGGCGATGAGCTTGCGCAGCAGCACGGCGCAGGCGTGGTGGTAGCCGATCACCAGCACCACCACGACCAGCTTGGCGTGCATCCAGCCATTGCCCGGACCGCGTCCGATGCCATAGCCCAGCCAGAGCCACAGGCCCAGCGCCACGGCAGGCACGGCCAAGATGGTGGTGAAGCGCAGCAGCTTGCGCGCCATCAGCACCAGGCGCTCGCGCTCGGCCACCGAGCCGGGCGCCACCATCGCCAGATTGACGAAGATGCGCGGCAGATAGAACAGGCCAGCAAACCAGCTGGCCACGAAGACAATGTGAAGGGCTTTGATCCAGAGCATGGCTGCAGTTTAAGGGCCGGCGGGTTCGACGGCCGCCCCTGGTTCAGTACCGCACTCCAGCGCGCGGTCTGTGCACAAGCGCAGCCAGCCAGCAGGCGCCGGGAAACCGGCTTTGCCGGGCCCCTGGCGGCGTCCCCTCGGGGGGAAGGCGCCGAAGGCAACTCCGGGAGCTTCATAATCACTTTCATGCACCTCTCCAGCCCCACCCCCTTCCCGCAAAGCCGCCCACGCCGCCTGCGCCGTGACAGCTTCACCCGCGACCTGGTGCGCGAGCATGCCGTCACGCCCCACGACCTGATCTACCCCGTGTTCGTGCACGAGGGCCAGAACCAGCGCGAGACCGTGCCCTCCATGCCCGGCGTGGACCGTCTGAGCCTGGACCTGCTGCTGCCGGTGGCCGAAGACTGCGTGAAGCTCGGCATCCCCGTGCTGGCGCTGTTTCCGGCCATCGATCCAGCCCTCAAGGCGCCCGACGGCAAAGAAGCGCTGAACCCCGAGGGCCTGATCCCGCGCGTGGTCCGCGCCCTGAAGAAAGAGTTTCCCGACCTGGGCGTGATGACCGACGTGGCGCTGGACCCCTACACCAGCCACGGCCAGGACGGTGTGCTCGACGACACCGGCTACATCATCAATGACGAAACGGTGGAGATCCTCACCGGCCAGGCCCTCACCCATGCCGAAGCCGGCGTGGACATCGTGGCGCCCAGCGACATGATGGACGGGCGCATCGGCGCCATCCGCGAGGCCTTCGAGGTGCAGGGCCACATCCACACCCGCATCATGGCCTACAGCGCCAAATACGCCAGCGCCTTCTATGGCCCCTTCCGCGATGCCGTGGGCACGCGCGGTGCCCTGGGCAAGAGCAACAAGTTCGTCTACCAGATGGACCCGGGCAACAGCGACGAGGCGCTGCGCGAAGTGGCGCTGGACATCGCCGAGGGTGCCGACATGGTGATGGTCAAGCCTGGCATGCCCTACCTGGACATCGTGCGGCGGGTGAAGGACGAGTTCCACGTGCCCACCTTTGCCTACCAGGTCAGCGGCGAATACGCCATGATCAAGGCCGCCGCCGCCAATGGCTGGCTTGACCACGATGCCGTGATGATGGAGAGCCTGCTGGCCTTCAAGCGCGCGGGCGCCGACGGCGTGCTGACCTACTTCGCGCGCGATGCGGCCCGTTTGCTTCAGAAATAATAGCTGTTCGCACTTATTGGAAAAGCACCAGCGGCCATTTTCATACCAAGCGGTACGGCATGCGCATCTTCCACATCCACTCCGGCGGCGCGATCGAACTGTCCGCTCTGCCGAGCCAGCCGCCCAGCCAGGGCTTTTTCTGGGTGGCCTGCGCACGCACGACCTTTGGCGCGCAGCTCGGGCAGATCCAGGCCGCGCTGCAGGCCAGCACCGGCCAGCAGCTGGTGGATCTGCATGTCTCGGACCTGCTGAATGCGCAACTGCCCTCGCGCTACGACTACACCTCGCAATACGATCTGATGGTGTTTCGCCGCCTGGCCACCTTGCACAGCGACGCGCCGGGCCCTGCGGCGCAAAGCGACGCCCCCACCAATGCAGCGCGCAAACGCAGTGGCCCGCCGGTGCTGCGCCGCATCGACACCAGCCCCGTGGGCTTTGCCCTGTTTGACCAGGTGCTGCTGTCGGTGCACCCCACCGACTGCGCCGTGCGCGACGCCTATGCCGCGCGCCTGATGGCCGCCGCCCCCAGCGACCCGCGCGAAGGCCGCGCCAGCCCAGCGCCCGGCGCGCGCCAGCCGTCCAGCCCGCCAGACCTGATGCTGCGCGTGGTCAACCTGATGGTGGACGGCTACCTGGATCTGCGCCGCGAACTCACGCGCCAGCTCGACCACTGGCAGACCGAGCTGCTCAAACCCCGGTCGCGCTATGTGAACTGGAACTCGCTGCTTGAAGCGCGCCTGTCGCTGCACCAGCTGGACGACATCTGCGAGGACCAGCGCACCGCCGTGCAGAACTGGATCGACGCCCTGGAAACCTGGGCCGTGCCCGAAAGCAGCGCCGGCCAGCGCGACCTGGACCTGCTCAAGGTGCGCAGCCGCGACGTGCTCGAACACATCGAACGCGTGGTGCACCATGTGCGCCGACTGGAGCAGAGCACCGAAACCGCCGTGCAGATGCACTTTTCGGTGCAAAGCAACCGCACCAACGACATCATGCGCACGCTCACCGCGCTGACTGCGGTGTTCCTGCCGCTGAACCTGATCGCAGGCATCTTCGGCATGAACTTCGAATTCATTCCGCTGGTGCACAAGGCCGACGGCTTCTGGTGGGCCATGGGCTCGATGGTGTTCATTGCCGTGGCGCTGGTAGCGCTGTTCTGGCGCAAACGCTACCTGGCGCGCACCAGCGGGCAGTGAACGGCGCCACGCCCGCGCCCTCTGGAAGACGCCGGCCTACCCGATGTGCCTGGCAAAAAAAGCCAGGGTGCGGTCGCGTGCCACCAGGGCTGCGGCTTCGTCATACGAGCCGCGCTGGTCGCAGTTGAAGCCATGGTCGGCTTCGTACACATGCACCTGCACTTCGGGATGCGCGCCTGCAAAGGCCTGCACGCTGTCCACCGAAATCCAGTGGTCGCGCTGGCCAAAATGCGCCAGCACCGGCACCAGGGGCTGGCGCGCCACTTCGTCGGGCGTGGTCATGCCGCCGCCGTAGTAGCACACCGCCGCGGTCAGGCCCTGGAGGCTGCAGGCCGCGCGCCAGGTCAGCAGGCCGCCCCAGCAAAAGCCCACGATGCCCACCTTGCCGCCACCGTGCTGGGCGGCGTAGTCGATGGCGGCTTGGATGTCAGGCATGACACCGTCGCCGGGCAGCGCATCCACCGCCGTCTTGTAGCCAAAGCCCACGCCCATGTCGGCTTCGCTGTAGCCCAGGTCCACCTGCGGCTGCACGCGCGCAAAGGTGGCGGGTGCCACCGCCAGATAGCCGCGCGCAGCCAGGCGGTCGGTCACTGCCCGGATGTGCGAATTGACCCCGAAGATCTCCTGCAACACCACGATGGCGCCGCGCGGTGCCCCGTCGGGCTGCGCCACCCAGGCGGGCACCACAAAACCATCCTGCGACGTCAGATTGACAAACTGGCCCATGCAATTGCTCCTTGAGAAGAAAAAGGGCTGTGGCACAAAGGCACCACCGCCGCCCACCAAAGCATTCCGGCCCCGTGCCGGGATGCTGTAATGCACTGCATTCTTGCAGGAGACCGGTTTTGGACCAAGTGCAAACCACCGCCTGCACCGACCGCACCACCACCGCTTTGTGCCTTTCAGGAAACCGCCGATGGATCTGAAACCCCTCATCACCTTGCTGGCCATCGTGAACCCACTGGCCATCGTGCCGTTTTTCATCCACTACACGCAGGGGTTTTCGAGCGAACAGCGCCGGCGCACCATCCGCACGGCGGCCCTGGCGTCGTTTTGCGTGATTGCCGCCTGCGCCCTGCTGGGCCTGCAGATCCTGGAGTTCTTCAATATCTCGCTGCAGAGCTTTCAGGTGGGCGGCGGCATGCTGCTGCTGATCAGCGCCATGAACATGCTCAACGCCCAGCCGGCAGAGGCCAAGCCCCACACGCATGAACTGGAGGAAGGCGCCGAGAAGGCGGCGGCGGGCAGCAGCATTGCCGTGGTGCCCCTCACCATTCCCCTGCTCACCGGACCTGCCAGCATGTCCACCGTGGTGATCTATGCCGACCGTGCGCAGACCTTCTGGCAGCACGCGGCGCTGGTGGGCTACGGCGTGGTGATCGGGCTGGCCACGGCCCTGTGCTTTTCGCTGGCCGATCCGATTGCCCGCGTGCTGGGCAAGACCGGCATCAACGTGATGACGCGGCTGATGGGCCTGATCCTGGCGGCCCTGGCCGTGGAAGTGATGGCCGACGGCCTGGGCAAGATGTTCCCCATTCTCGGGGCGCGATAGCTCAACCAAGCACCGCCCAGGTGTGGCACGCGGTGCCCGCCGCAACGAAGCCATGCCATACCGCATGGGCGTAGCGGATGCGGGCGTCCAGCACAAAAAAGACCACGCCCAGGGTATAGGAGCAGCCCCCGGCCACCAGCCATTGCGCCCCGGCCGTCGACGCACGCTCCAGGATGGGCACTGCCGCCAGCAGCACCAGCCACCCCATGGCGAGATACCCGCCCGTGGACAACCAGGGCGATGACAGCCGGCCCATGGCCTTGAGCGCCGTGCCTGCAGCAGCTACCAGCCACACCAGGGCCAGAATGAAGCGACCCCCAGGTTCCCCCAGATGCCCCGCCGCAAAAGCCGTGTAGCTGCCCGCAATGAACAGGAACACCGCACCGTGGTCCAGCCTCAGGAAAACACGCTTGGCCCGGCCATCCGGCAAGGCGTGGTACACGGTGGACGCCAGGTACAGCCACACCATCGTTGCCACAAAAACGCAGATGCCGGCAAAGCCCTCGGCGCTCAGGCTGCGCCCCCACGACACCAGCCAGCAACCGGCGCCCAGGGCGGCGATCAACGCCACGGCGTGGCTGGCCGCATTGGCGGTTTCCTCGTCCCGGCTTTGCGCACGCCCGGCGCTGCCCGTGAGGAGAGACCGGCCCATCGCCGCGCACCTAGTGCGGCAGCGCGGTCTGCTGGCGATCGCGCCAGGCGTGGTAGCGCGCCCGCTGCAGGGCAAAAAGCTCCACCACGCCCCACGCCATGCCGCAGCCCACCAGGCCGCACAGCATCAGCCAGCGCAAGGCGTCAATCCTGTGCGGGCGATGGGGTGGTGAATTCTTCATAAGAGAAGCAGTCGTTGCCCGGCAAATCCAGCCAACGCCAGCGTTCGTCGAACAGGTCGTCGAAGAGTCTCTGCAATCCGAGCAGTTTCCACAGCATGCGAGGCCTTTGAAAGAGGTGGTTGGCTGTTGCAAGTTACCTGCGCTGTGTGACAGTTTGGCGTCCGTCGGCACATTTGCCACACCCACCCCCTGGATTCACACGGCAGGCCAAGCGAGCGGTATGCTGCGGCGTCTTCCCCCCTGCCACACCGCCCTCCACCACCGTGCCCGAAAACGTTCTGCCCGAACTGCTGGCCCTGGAAAAGATCATCGAGCAGGGCGGCCCCGACCTGCAGGTGCGCGTGGTGCGCGAGGTCAGCGTGGCATCGGGCCAGCGCTTTCCCATCTATTCGATCGGCATTGGCAACACCAGCCCGCACATCCCTGCCGTGGGATTTTTTGGGGGAGTGCATGGCCTGGAACGCATCGGCGCCGAGGTGGTGCTGGCCTATCTGCAGAACATCGCCATGCGACTGCGCTGGGACACCACGCTGCACCAGCAGCTCGAACAGGTGCGCCTGGTGTTCATGCCCATCGTCAACCCCGGCGGCATGTGGGCGGCCACCCGCGCCAACCCGAACGGGGTGGATCTGATGCGCAATGCGCCGGTGCAGGCCCTGGACCGCGTGCCTTTTCTGATGGGTGGACAGCGGCTGAGCGCCGGCCTGCCCTGGTACCGGGGCCACCCGGGCGCGCCCATGGAAGTCGAAAGCCAGGCCTTGTGCGAGGTGGTGGGCGCCGAGCTGCTGCCCCGCCCCTTCAGCCTTGCGCTGGACTGCCATTCGGGCTTCGGGGTGCGCGACCGCCTGTGGTTTCCGTTTGCCCACACCCGCAAGCCCATTGCGCACCTGAACGAACTGCATGCACTGAAGGACATCTTCCTGCAGGCCCACAGCAACCACCAGTACATCATCGAACCCCAGAGCGCGCAGTACCTGGCCCATGGTGACCTGTGGGACTACCTGTACCTGCAGTCCTGCGAGCAAGCGGGGCGCATCTTCCTGCCGCTGACGCTGGAGATGGGCTCGTGGATCTGGATCAAGAAGAACCCGCGCCAGCTGTTCTCCCGCCTGGGCATCTTCAATCCGCTGATCGACCACCGCCAGCAGCGGGTGCTGCGCCGGCATCTGGCGCTGCTCGATTTTCTGTCGCGCGCAGCCTGCAGCCACCAGCGGTGGGTGCCCGGCGCCGAACATTACGCGCAACGCCGCGTCAACGCGCTGGCCGAGTGGTATTGAACATGGACACCTGGGTTCTGCTGCGCGGCCTGACCCGCGAGACCGCCCACTGGGGCCGCTTTGCTGGCGATTTCCAGAGCGCATGGCCCGGGACCCGTGTCGTGTCGATCGACCTGCCGGGCAACGGCCTGTTCCATGCACGGCAAAGCCCGGCCACCGTGCAGGGCATGGTGGCGGCCTGCCGCGCCGAGCTGGCAAGGCAAGGGGTGCACCCGCCGTTGCATCTGTTTGCGATGTCGCTGGGCGCCATGGTGGCCACCGAATGGGCCCGCACGATACCGCAAGAAATCAGCGGCTGCGTGCTGGTGAACACCAGCTTTCGCCCGTTCAGCCCCTTTTTTCACCGGCTGCGCCCCCGCAACTATGCGGCGTTGCTGGAACTGGCGCTGCTTCCCCGCTCGGCCGCAGCCATCGAACGCACGGTGTGGCGGCTCACGAGCAACGCGCCCGATCCGCGCAGCGCCGTCATCGGTGACTGGGTGGCCGCCCGCACCCTGCGCCCGGTGTCGGCCGCCAACGCCCTGCGCCAGCTGGTGGCGGCGGCCCGCTACCGCGCGCCCGCCTTGGCGCCCACCCCCCGCATCCTGCTGCTGGCCAGCCAGAACGACCAGCTGGTGGACAGCCGCTGCTCGCAAGCCATTGCCCATGGCTGGCACTGCGCCCTGGCGCTGCATGCCGATGCGGGGCACGATCTGCCGCTGGATGCGCCCCAGTGGGTGATAGAACAGGTGCAGCAATGGCGGGCGGCCACGGCCCCATGACCCGGGCAGGTCGAACGGGAATCGAGACAAAAAGCACAGAGAGCGCCCCTCCATAAAGCGCCAGTAGCCATCAAAACAGCGCAAACATCAGAAGTGCCCGGCCGCAGCCCAGGCACCCAGCCACCGCCGTTCAGGCCACGGCTGCGGCCACAGCGGTAGGCGCGGCGCCCTCGTCCGAGCAGCTGGCGCCACCGCAGCCATGGAGCAAACCATCTGGCAGCGCATCGGGCGCATGCACCACCCCCGTGGTCGCATCAAAGCCCACCCGGCGCAGATGCAGGGCGAGAGCGGCGTCCATGCTCTGCGCATGCTGGGGAAACCACAGCGCCAGCTCGGCCGCCATGGCACGCACCACATGCAGCTCGCCCTTGTCCACCGCACGCGCGGCGCCGTCGCGCATGACCTGCAACACCACCTTGTGCTGCATGGCATGGCAGTTGCCCGCGGCAAAGCCGGTGGAAGCCATCCAGGCATCCTCCTGGCCAAAATGCTGCTCGGTGTGCTCCACCAGTGCCTGCCACGTGGCTACCAGGGTGGCGTTGTCGGCGGCTTCCACCGCCGCCAGCAGATCGACAAACTCGCGGTGGGTGTCATCCATGGGCGGCAGGTCCAGCGCCAGCGCCTCCGACCATTGCAGTGCAGCCATCTTTGCTTCCTTGCGTTCAAAAAAAGCGCCAGCTTAGGGGGGCAGGCTGACCGGAGTATTGACGCAAGTCATGTGCGCGGCGCATGGCCGCCCGCATGCAAAAACCCCGCGCAGGGCGGGGCTCGTGGGCATCGCCAGCAGGGGCATCCGCCAGGATGTTCCCTGCTGCCGTTCATTGGCCGTACATGCGCTTGGCCTCGTCCACGCATTTGGACTTCACATCGCCCTGCAGGGTGTCGCAACGCTCTTTGGCGGCCTTGTAGTTGGCCTCGTTCTTCTCGGCGGCGGCGTCCTTGCGCGCCTCGGCCACGGCAGCACCCTTGGCGGCGGGTGTGTCGGCGGGCTGGGCCCGCGCTTCGCTCACCTTGGCGTTTTCCTTGGCGGTCACATGGGCGGCCTTGGCGTCCTTCATGCAGACGTCCTTGGCGTTGCCGCTGAGGTCGTCGCATTTTTCCTTGGCGACGGCGTAGTCGGCGTCGGCACGGGCCACGCGGGCCTTGTACTCCGCCTTGGCGCTGGGCTTGTACCTGGCATCCAGTTCGGCCATGGCAACGTCTTCGTGGCCCTTGGCTTCCTTGGCACAAATGTCCTTGGCATTGCCCGTCAGGGCATTGCACTTGTCTTTGCTGGCCTTGTATTCGGCCGAGATGGTGTCCTTCGCCGCCTTGTACTCCGGCTGGGTCATTGCGAAGGCGCTCGTGGCCAGCAGGCCGGCGGTGATGGTGGCAATCAGGGTGCGTGCGATTTTCATGGCTTGGTCCTCAGGGTAGTCTGCTGCGCAGTTGCCGCGGCACCTGTGCGCAGACAAAAGTGGTTCAACGGTTTTGGGGGCTGGTGCGCAAGAAGCGTCAGTCCCTGAAGCGGAATTCAGGATGGCGTCCCTGCCATTCCTTGAGCTGCTTTTCCGCCACATCGCGGGCGATGCCATGGCGTTCCTGCAGCTTGCCCAGCAACTGATCGCGACGGCCTGCGATCACATCGAAATCGTCATCGGTGAGCTTGCCCCACTGTTCGACCAGCTGGCCTTTGAACTGCTTCCAGTTGCCTTGAAGGGTGTCTTCGTTCATGGTGCGCTTCCTCGGAAATTTCGCCTCTGCCATCCACCCGGAATGCGTGGAACATCTGCGTGATGCGATGGAGTCCACTGTAGAAACGATGCCCGTCGCACCGCGTAGGCCACGCCGCGAAACACGCGTCAGCGCAGGCCTACGGACATGGCAGGCAAGGACGCGGGTTGCAGCTTTGCACGGACGGCGCCACACCCCACACAGCGCCGCCCTCTCCCCGGGGGCACACCCGGTTCAGGGGCTGATCAGCGCCCCAGCTGCTCCAGCCACTGCACCAGTTCCTGGGCCAGCTGGTCGGTGGCTTCTACCAGGGCCCGCGTGCCGCCGGCGGCATCCGCGCTGGTGGCCGGTCGCTGCACGATGAACACGCGCTGACCCAGCAGCGTTTCACCAGTCGCAGCGGGTTCTGCCAGCGTGGCACGCAGGCGCACCAGACCGGCGCTTTCGGTGGCGCTGGTGAAGACCTGGCTGAACTCCTCCAGCTCCACCCGCAACACGGTGGGCAGCTTCCCAGCGGAGCGCGCCTGGGCCGCACCGCTCTCGGCCGTGAGCACGGCGCGGCGCTGGCCCAGCTGATCGCGCAGGCGCTGCTGCACCAGTTGCGCGGGCGGCTGGCTCCAGCGGGCCTGGCGGTAGGGGCGCAGCTGCCGGGCGTCGGCGTAGGCCAGGCGGTACAGCACGGCGGTGCTGCCTTCGACCAGGCCCGGTGCCTCCAGATCGGCCAGCGCCAGGGGCGGCAGGGGCGCGCGCCGGTCGGCGGGCACGGGTGCCATGGCGCCCGGGCCAAAGTCGTAGTGCACGGGGCGTGACGGCGGTGAAGGCAAGGCCGAGCATCCCGCCAGAAAAGCAGCAGCAAATACGGCTGCAGCGCTTTTTTTACAAGCGCCAGCAGCTATGGTTTTGGTAGTTTTCATGGCGAATTGCATCAGGGTTGGACCACGGGCGCCTCGAAACCGGGCTCGCCCGGGCCGGCGCCGGCTCGGCCGGGGCCGTAAATGAAAACCTGCGGGTTTTCGTTGACTCCCCCGGCCGTGCGTCCCAACTGGCGCGCCGCACGCGAGGTGTCGTCTGCAGCGCGGTTGATGCGCGGCAGGGTGCTGTTGCCAAACTGGTCGGCCACCCGCGCCAGGGCCCGGGTGCCCTGGGTGAGCTGGTCCAGGGCGCCCCCCTCGGCGCTCAGGCGCTTGGTGGTCTGACCGATGTCGGCGGCCAGCGTGGACACCTGGGTGCCGGCCTGCTGCAAGGCCTGCAGGGTCTGGCGTGCGTCGCCCGCCAGCGGCGGCAAGGCCGCCAGGGTAGGGTCCAGGCGTTCTTTCACAGTGGTGTCCAGCCGCTGGCTCAGAGCCGCCACGCTGCTGGCCGCCTGCCCCATGCTGTCGAGCACCGTGCTGAAACGTTTCTGGTTGTCGTCCCCCAGCAGCTGGTTGATGCGGTGCGTGGCTTCCTCCACCTGCCCCAGGATGGCGGGGCCCTGATCGGCCAGGCGCGACAGGGGCGAGCTGCGCAGCGGCAACCGGGGCAGGCCGCTCGGGCCGGGGGGCTCGACCGGCTGCGCCACCCCTTCATCATCGAGCTGCACATGGGCCAGGCCGGTGACCCCCTGGTAGCCCAGCACGGCGAAGGTACTGGGGGTGATGGGCGCCTGGTCGTTGACCGCGATGCGGATCAGCACATTGCCCGGCACCTGCGGATCGAAGCCGATGCGCGTGACCTTGCCGACCGCCACGCCCTTGTAGCGCACGGCGGCCTGGGGCTGCAGGCCGGTGACGCCGTCCTTGCTGGTCAGCTCGAATTGCTGGTAACTGGTGTTGTCGCGGGTGAGCCAGATGGCCAGGCCCGCCAGCATGGCGGCCACCACCAGCACGAAAACTCCGGCGGCGAGGGCGTGGGATTTGTTTTCCATCAGGATTCCTTGGCAGTGACGGCGGTGTGCACAGGCGCCATGGCGCGCTGGCCGCGTTCACCCAGAAAAAAGTGCTCGATGAACGGATGAGGGTAGCGCGCCACCTCGGCGGGCGCGCCGGTGACGATCACTTTCTTGTCGGCCAGCACGGCCACACGGGTGCTCAGGGCAAACAGCGTATCGAGGTCGTGCGTGACCATCACCACGGTCAGGCACAGCGCCGCGTGCAGCTCGCGCAGCAGGTCCACGAAATCGTCCGAGGCGCTGGGGTCCAGCCCCGCCGTCGGCTCATCGAGCAGCAGCAGCGGGGGGTCCATGATGAGCGCCCGCGCCAGCGCCACGCGCTTGACCATGCCGCCCGACAGATCGGCCGGCATGCGGCTGGCGTGCTCGGGCTTCAGGCCCACCATCTGCAGCTTGACCAGCGCCGCGTCACGCACCACATCCGGCGGCAAGGTGCCCTGCTCGCGCAGCGCAAACGCCACGTTGTCGAGCACATTGAAGGCCGAAAACAGCGCGCCGTGCTGGAACAGCATGCCCACCCGGCTGGCCGCACCCTCGCGGCCCATTTCCGAGGCCGGCTGGCCCAGCACCGTGACGCGCCCGCGCGTGGGCCGGGCCAGGCCCAGCATCTGGCGCAGCAGCACGGTCTTGCCGGTGCCCGAGCCCCCCACCAGGGCCAGGATCTCGCCACGCCGCACCGACAGCTGCAGATCCTGGTGCACGGTGAAGGCCGCGTCACCCTTGCCGAAGACGGTACACAGCCCGGAAATGTCCACCACCGGTTCGGCTGGATGGGACTGGGGGGATGGCGCAGCCATGGGTCAGATACCGATGTTCTTGAACGCCACCGCAAACAGCGCGTCCACGATGATGACCATGGTGATGGAGGTGACCACCGAGGCCGTGGTGCCCTCGCCCAGGCTCTGCGTGTTGGGCTTGACGCGCAGACCCCAGTGGCAACCGATCAGGGCAATCAGGGCGCCAAACACCACCGACTTGGCCATCGCCAGCCCGAGGTTGCCAATCTTCACCGCCGCCGGCAGCGCCTGGGCAAAGTAGGCCGGCGAAATGCCCATGGCGACATCGGCCGCCAGCATGCCGCCGGCCAGCGCCGCCAGCGTGGTCCAGACGCTGATCAGCGGCATGGCCAGCGCCAGCGCCAGCGTGCGCGGCAACACCAGGCGAAAGCCGTGGGGAATGCCCATCACGCGCATGGCATCGAGTTCTTCGGTCACGCGCATCACACCGATCTGCGCCGTGATGGCAGAACCCGACCGGCCCGCCACCAAAATGGCCGCCAGCATGGGACCGAGCTCGCGGATCAGCGAAATGCCCAGAATATTGACGATGAACGACTCGGCCCCGAACTGGCGCAGCTGCAGGCTCATCAGGTAGGCCAGCACCACGCCAATCAGAAAACCCACCAGCGCCGTGATGGGCAGCGCCGTGGCGCCCATGCGGTACACATGGCCCGACATGTCGCGCCAAGGCCCACGGTGCGGGGCCCGTGCCAGCCGCACCAGGTCGAGCGACAGCTGGCCCACCAGTTGCACCAGGTGCCTGGCGTGGTCCACGCCGTGCAGCACCAGCACACCGAGGTGATCGACCTGCTCGGACAGGCGCCAGGGCTCTGGCGGCGGCGGCGCCACCGTCAGGCCCGCCACGCGTTCGAGCATGGCGCGCTGGAGGTCGCTCAGCAGCACGCGCTCGGGCCACTGCTGGCCCCAGTGGTTCCAGAGCAATTGCGCGCCCACATGGTCCAGCCACTGCAGGCTGAGCAGATCCCAGCCGCCCGCGGGCGCGGTATGCTCGCGCAACTGCGCCGCCAGCGCCCGCCAGCTGGCGCGCTGGCCCAGCTCGGCCGCACCCCAGCGCCCCAGCAGCTGCGCCTGGGGTCCCTGGGGCGATTCGACACGGACGATATGGGGCGAAAGGTCGCTCATGGAGGGGGCGGCATGGGCCGCCATGGTTGAATAAATTCGGGGCGCGGCGCCGGCGGAGCGCGCCAGGACCGGACTGCACACGCAAGCACAGCCGTCGGCCCCGTGCATGCAATTATTATCAAATTGACTTCCGGCGCAATATCAACAAGCACCATTAGCTACAAATAGCGTAGCAATCCGCATTTCCCCCCTCGACAGCGGGCCGCCCCACCGCACAATGGCACCCAGCCTCTCAGCCCCTTTTTTCTTCCGCGCGACACTGCAGCCAGCTTTCATTCCATGAGCGACACCACGTTTGACTACATCATCATCGGCGGCGGAACGGCCGGCGCCCTGCTCTGCAACCGCCTGAGCGCGGACGGCCGCAACCGCGTGCTGCTCATCGAGGCCGGTCGCAAGGACGACTACCACTGGATCCACATCCCCGTGGGCTACCTGTACTGCATCGGCAACCCGCGCACCGACTGGCTCTACCATACCGAGCCCGACGCCGGCCTGAACGGCCGCACCCTGCGCTACCCGCGCGGCAAGACGCTGGGCGGCTGCAGCAGCATCAACGGCATGATCTACATGCGCGGCCAGGCCCGTGACTACGACCACTGGGCCGAACTGACGGGCGACGCGAGCTGGCGCTGGGACAACGCACTGCCCTACTTTCGCCGCCACGAGGACCATTGGCGCCTGGACCAGCCGGATGGTGTGAACGAAAATTTCAAACGCCTGCATGGCAACAAGGCCACGGGCAGCCAGGGCGAGTGGCGCGTGGAAAAGCAGCGCCTGCGCTGGGACGTGCTCGATGCCTTCGCCCAGGCGGCGCAGCAGGCAGGCATTCCGGCCACCGATGATTTCAATGGCGGCACCAACGAAGGCGTGGGCTATTTCGAGGTCAACCAGAAGAATGGCTGGCGCTGGAACACCGCCAAGGCCTTTTTGCGCCCCACCTGCTATGGCCGCCCCAACTTCGAGATGTGGACCGCCGCGCAGGCCTCCAAGCTCCTCATCGAGACGCAGCCCGACGGCAGCCAGCGCTGCACCGGCGTGCAGGTGTGGGACGGCCACGAAATGGTCACGGCCCGCGCCACGCAGGAGGTCATCCTGAGCGCCGGCGCGGTGAATTCCCCCCAGCTGCTGCAGCTGTCGGGCATCGGTCCGGCCGCACTGCTGCGCCAGCATGGCATCGAAGTGGTGCACGACCTGCCCGGCGTGGGCGCCAACCTGCAGGACCATCTGCAGATCCGTGCGGTGTTCAAGGTGCAGGGTGTGCAAACGCTCAACACCATGGCCACCTCGCTGCTGGGCAAAGCCAAGATCGGGCTCGAATATGCACTCAAGCGCAGCGGCCCCATGAGCATGGCACCCTCGCAGCTGGGTGCCTTCACGCGCAGCAGTGCCGACCAACCCTGGCCCAACATCGAGTACCACGTGCAGCCGCTGTCGCTCGACGCGTTTGGCGAACCGCTGCACAGCTTTCCGGCCTTCACGGCCAGCGTGTGCAACCTCAACCCCACCAGCCGGGGGACGGTGAACATCAAGAGCGCCGACTTCAAGGCCGCCCCGGCCATCGCGCCCAACTACCTGAGCACCGCCGAAGACCGCCAGGTGGCCGCCGACAGCCTGCGCGTCACGCGCCGCATCGTGGCCCAGCCCGCGCTGGCTCCCTACAAGCCGGAAGAGTGGAAACCGGGCGTGCAGTTTGAAAGCGACGAAGACCTGGCCCGTCTGGCCGGAGACATCGCCACCACCATCTTCCACCCCGTGGGCACCACCAAGATGGGGCGCAACGATGACCCGATGGCCGTGCTGGATTCCCAACTGCGCGTGCGCGGCATTGCGGGCCTGCGGGTGGTGGATGCGGGCGCCATGCCCACCATCACCAGCGGCAACACCAACTCGCCCACGCTGATGCTGGCCGAGAAGGCAGCCGAGTGGATCCTGCAGGCGCGCAAGACGGCGTAATCGACCGCCAGCCACCAGTGCATGGACGCCCACATAGACGCGCTCCCTCGGACATTGTTACCAACACGTTCACAAGCCATGCCAGCCGGCGCAGCCCGATTCCGGCCACAACAACGCCGGACGCGCTGCAACGGGGGTGGGAAATCCCCAATGCACCACCGATAGCCAGCCGTTAAAGTCACGCCACTCGAAAGCGCGCTTCGGTGTGCCAAGCGAGGGGCCCGAGGAGACATTTCTACCAATAATCCAATTCCAAGCACCCAACGAGGTGCATGCTTTTTTCAGGCGCTGGTGATCCCAGCGCCTTTTTCTTGCCCGTTTTTCGCGCAAGCCCCCCCGACGATTGCGCCGACTCTTACCAAATTGATAGCAAACAAGGTGCGAAAATCCTGCGATGGAATGGATTTTTATCACGCTGGCCTCGTTGCTCGCAGGCTTTGTGGATGCGATTGTGGGCGGTGGAGGACTGGTGATGGTGCCGGCGCTGTTTGCGGCCTTTCCCAGCGCACCACCGGCCACGCTGCTGGGCACCAACAAGGCGGCATCGGTATGGGGAACCGCCATGGCCACCTGGCAGTACAGCCGGCGTGTGCAGATCCGCTGGTCGGCCATGCTGCCCGCTGCAGCCGTCGGATTCATGGCGGCGCTCGCCGGTGCCTGGGCGGTCACGGTGATGTCCGCAGACTTCCTGCGCAAGTTGCTGCCACTCGTGCTGCTGGGCGTGCTGGCCTACACACTGGCCAAGAAGGAGCTGGGCCAGCACCACCTGCCCCGCCATGAGGGGCGGGCCGAAGCACTGGTGGCCTGCCTGATCGGCGGGCTCATCGGTTTCTACGACGGATTCTTCGGCCCCGGCACCGGCAGCTTTTTCGTCTTCCTGTTCGTGCGCCTGCTGGGCTACGATTTCCTCAACGCCTCGGCGTCGGCCAAGCTGCTCAATTGCGCCACCAACATTGCGGCCATTGCACTGTTTGCCGCCAAGGGCCATGTGTGGTGGCACTTTGCCGTGACGCTGGCCATTGCCAACGTCGTGGGCAGCCTGCTGGGAACGCACCTGGCGCTCAAGCACGGCACCGGCTTTGTGCGCGGCATTTTCATCGTGGTGGTGGGCACGCTGATCCTCAAGACCGGCTACGACGCCTTCCTGCGCTGAACCGATCCACCGCCAGCCCCACACGCCACCCAGCACGCGATCCAGGGGCTGGCGGAAACAGGCTGTGCCGCATGGACTGCCCTCTATAATCGATTGCGTCAGTTTTATGACGCCCATTACCTTTGGGCGCTATCATTTTCCAGGCTCCGGTTGCGCGACCCGCAAGCCGGATTTTTTGTATCTGTACCACCCCGACAGGATTCTCCATGAAGTTTTTCAAGTTCATCGCCTCCACCCTGGCACTGTGCGCTGTCTTTTCCGTACAGGCCCGCTCCCTCGATGAGATCAAGAAGGGTGGCAAGATCATGGTGGCCACCGAAGGGCAGTTTGCGCCCTTCAATTACTTCAAGGGCACCACGCTGACGGGCTTTGAGGTGGAGGTGGCAGAACTCGCAGCCAAGAAGATGGGCCTGAAGATCGAATGGAAAACCATCGGTTTTGACGCCCTGCTGACCGGCCTGAAGCAGGACCGCTGGGATCTGGTGATCGCATCGCATGGCGTGACCGAAGAGCGCGCCAAGGCCGTCACCTTCACCGCGCCACACTACTGCTCTGGCGGCATGGTGATCGCCATGGACCCCGCGATCCGCAGCGCCAAGGATCTGGGGGGCAAGATCGTCGCCGTGCAGACCGGCACCAGTTACCTGGAAAATGTCCAGAAGGTCACGACCATCAAGGAAATGAAGAACTTCCCCACCGATGTGGATGCGCGCAGCGCACTCACCTCGCGCCGGGTGGACGCCTGGGTGACCGACCGTTTCGTGGCCAAGGAAGTCGTGGCCAAGAACCCCAAGGCAGGCCTGCAACTGGGTGAAATGGTCTTCATCGAGCGCATCGCCTCGGCGGTTGCCAAGGGCAACCAGCCCCTGGCGGATGCCTGGTCGAAGGCACTGGCCGAAACCATGGCCGATGGCAGCTACGCCGCCCTGTCGAAAAAGTACTTCAACGAAGACGTACGCTGCAACTGAAAACGGGGGCTTCGGCCCTCTCTGATCCATGCTCATAGCCCTTTGGCCACGCCACTGGAGCCGCCCGCAGCGTAGCAACGCCACGCTGGTTGCGGCGCTGGTCCTCATGGTGTTCATGCTGGCCCTGCTGGGCCAGATCCTTTCCTTTTTCCCCGAACCCATCGGCTCCAACGCCCAGGCGTTTTCCGATGGTGCGCGCACCACGCTGTGGCTGACGCTGGTCAGCGGCACCGTGGGCCTGGTGCTGGGCACGGCCGCGGCACTGGCACGCACGGCCCGCTGGATCGGTTTGCGCTGGCTGGCGGGTTTTTACATCTGGGCCATTCGCGGAACGCCGCTGCTGGTGCAGATCCTGTTTGTCTACTTCGCGCTGCCGGTGCTGGTGCCGGGGCTGAACCTGCCCGACTTTGCCGCCGCCGTGGTGGCGCTGGGGCTGAACGTGGGCGCCTACAACGCCGAAGCGATCCGCGCGGGTCTGCTGGCCGTGCCCCGGGGCCAGACGGAAGCCGCACGCGCACTGGGCCTCGGGCGTGGCCATGTATTTTTCGATGTGGTGTTTCCGCAGGCCTTCAAGATCTCGCTGCCGCCCCTGGTGAGCAACTTCGTGGCGCTGCTCAAGGACTCCTCGCTGGCGTACGCGATCGGCGTGGTGGAACTGACCAATGTGGGCAACCGCATCCAGTCGGCAACGTTCCAGCCCATTGCCACCTTGACCACCGTGGCCCTGACCTACCTGCTGCTGACCACGCTGGTGACCCAGCTCTCCAACGCCATCGAACACCGCTTCGATGTGGAAGGGCGCATCCAATGAACGCCCCGACGCCCTACATCGTGGCGGAAAACGTCTGCAAGTCCTTTGGCACGAACCAGGTGCTCAAGGACGTATCCACGCATTTCAACACCGGCGAGGTGACCGTCATCATCGGTGCCTCCGGTTCGGGCAAGAGCACCTTGCTGCGCGCCATCAACCGGCTGGAGCCCCACGACAGCGGCACCATCCGCATCGGTGGCGTGTCCGTCACGGACGATCCCCGCACCCTGCAGCAGCAGCGTTGCGAAGTGGGCATGGTGTTTCAGCAGTTCAACCTGTTTGGCCACATGAACGCGCTCGACAACGTGGCATTGGCCCCACGGCGCCTGCGCCATCTTGCAAGGGCCCAGGCCAACGCGCAGGCGATGACCCTGCTGCGCCGCGTTGGCATGCAGGACCATGCCCAAAAGTACCCGTGGCAGCTGTCCGGCGGACAGCAGCAGCGCGTGGCCATCGCCCGCGCATTGGCCATGGCGCCGAAGGTCATGCTCTTTGACGAGCCCACTTCGGCGCTCGACCCCGAAATGGTGCAGGAAGTGCTCGACGTCATGCGCGAACTGGCGCGCGGCGGCATGACCATGATCGTGGTGACCCACGAGATGGGCTTCGCGCGCGAGGTGGCGGACCGTGTGCTGTTCTTCGACAAGGGACGCATTGCGCACGATGCACCCCCCGCGGAGTTCTTCAACAATCCCGGCAATGACCGTATCCGCGCCTTCATCGGCCGGATGGGTGCCTGAATCGCCAGCGCCCCGTCGCGGCCGACCGCAAGGCACCCGAGCCCCGTCCCGTGGCTGCCGCGCGAACCTCGGACCGGCCTTCCCCTTGAACCCCCAGTGCCGCGGTGCGGCAAGCACACGCGCTGAGCACCCGTTTCTTTTGTATGCGCTCTGAACGTTTTGGCCTGCTGGCGCTGCTGGTGGTCACCACCGTGTGGGGAACCACGTTCCCCGCGATGAAGCTGCTGTCGGAGCACCTCGATGCCCTGCAGATCATCTGGTTGCGTTTTGCACTGGCGCTGCTGGTGCTGGCACCGCTGTGGGTGGGCATGCGGCCCAAGGAACGCCTGTGGGGTTGCGCGCTGGGGCTGTTGCTGTTCCTGGCCTTCTGGCTGCAGATCGAAGGCCTGGCGCGCACCACCAGCAATCGCAACGCCTTCGTCACCGGGCTCAACGTGCTGGTGGTGCCCTTGATCGCCATGGTGGCTCTGGGCCGTCGCCATGGCTGGCGCCTTTGGGCCGCGTGCGCCATGGCGTTCGCAGGCATGGCCTTGATGTTCCATGAGGACGATCCCTGGAATCCGGGCGACTCGCTCACGCTGGCCAGTACGGTGTTCTACGCGGTCTATATCCTGGTGCTGGAAGAGTGCTCGCGCCGCACCGTGGCGCACCCGTTGCGTGCCACACGCATGGCCGCGGCACAGGCGACCGTGATGTGCGCCTGCGCCACCGCGCTGCTGCTGGCCCGCGATGGCAGCATGGACTGGCTGCCATCGCTGGGCAAGCTGCAGACATCGAGCTGGCTGGCGCTCGTGTACCTGGGCTTTGTGGCCAGCGTGGTGGTGGTGACGCTGCAGGCCTGGGGCCAGCAGCGCGTGGATGCCATGCGCAGTGCCATCGTGTTCGGACTGGAGCCGGTTTTCGCCGCTCTGACCGCCTGGGTGCTGCTGGGCGAACGGCTGGGCTGGTCCGGACTGGGCGGCGCGACGCTGATTGTGGCGGCTCTGGTTTTCAGCCAGATGGGGCCACCCCGGCGGATCACGGCACCCTCGGTCGCGTAAAGCCGGTGCGCCACGTTTTATTGGCAAAATCAGGCTCAGCGCTTCTGCAGAAAGCGCCAACAGCCCTGATGCTTGATAAGGCTAAGGCGCTGACAGCGGAATATCGGCCACGGCACGCGGCTTGCCGATAGGTGCCGAGGCCTGTCCCTTCTGCACGGCGGCGATGTCTGCCTCGCTCGGGTACTCCCCCAGCAGCCAGTAGTCGAACACCCGGCGGGCAATGGGCGCAGCGTGCGCGGCGCCAAATCCGGCGTTTTCAACGATCAGGGCCAGCGCAATCCTCGGATCTTTGGCGGGCGCGAACGCCGTGAACAGGGAATGGTCACGCTGGTGCTCCTCCAGCGCCCTGGCGTTGTAGCGCACGTTCTGCCCCAGACTGACCGCCTGGGCCGTTCCGGTTTTGCCGCCCGAGGTGTAGGGAGCCCCCGCAAACACGCGCGTTCCGGTCCCTCCCGTGTTCACGGCCACCATCGCGTTGCGCACGATGTCCACGTTCCTGGGTTGGTAGCCCAGGTTTTCACCCGGTGGCTGCACGATCTCCGTCACCGCCCCCGTGACTGCATTCTTCACGGCCTTGGCCATGTGCGGGCGGTAGCGGGTTCCGCCGTTGACCACGGTGGCTTGCGCCTGCGCCAGCTGCAGCATGGTGAAGTTGTTGTAGCCCTGGCCGATGCCCAGCGAGACGGTTTCGCCCGGGAACCAGCGCTTCATCTCGGGGCGTTTGTAGGCGTTGCGTTTCCACTCGGTGCTGGGCAGGGTGCCGCGCACTTCGCCGTTGAGGTCAATGCCGGTGGACTGGCCGAAGCTCAAGGGTTTCATGAAATCGTGGATGGTGTCCACGCCCATCTCCACGGCCAGCGAGTAGAAGTAGGTGTTGCTGGAGAACTGGATGGCGCGGTGCATGTCCAGCGCGCCCAAACCCCCTTCGTGGCTGCGGAAGGTGCGGCCACCGAACGTGTAGAAGCCCGGGTCGTTCACGATCATGCTGGCCGAGCGCTTGTTCAGCTCCAGCGCCGCCAGTGCCATGAAGGGTTTGTAGGTCGAACCCGGCGGGTACAGCCCCCGCAGGGCGCGGTTGAGCAGCGGCTTGTCGATGGACTCATTGAGCGCGGTCCAGTTTTCGACATCGATGCCCTCCACGAACAGGTTGGGATCGAACGTGGGCATGCTCACCAGCGCCAGGATCTCGCCGTTGCGCGGGTCGATGGCCACCAGCGCGCCGCGGCGGGACCCATACAACTCTTCCACCAGTTTTTGCAGCTTGACGTCGATCGACAGCATCACGCTGTCGCCGGGCGTGGCCGCACGGCTCGACAGCTTGCGCACGGCACGGCCGCCCGCGGAAGTCTCCATCTGTTCCACGCCCGTAGCGCCATGCAATGCCGCTTCGTAACTCTGCTCGATGCCCAGCTTGCCGATGTACTCGGTGCCACGGTAGTTGGCCTCTTCATCGGAGTCCTGTATCCGGGCTTTCTCCGCCTGGTTGATGCGCCCGATGTAGCCAATCGCATGGCTTGCCACCTCGCCCAGGGGGTAGTTGCGAAAGAGCCGCGCCTTGATGTCCACCCCGGGAAACCGGTAGCGTTGCGCCGCAAAGCGTGCGACTTCCTCATCCGTCAGGCGGGTGCGGATGGGCAGCGATTCAAAATTGCGCGACTCCTCCATCAAACGCTTGAAGCGGCGGCGATCCCGGGCTTGAATCTCCACCACCTTCGACAATCCATCAATGGTGTCGTCCAGCGACCCCGCCCGGGAGGGCGTTATTTCGAGGGTATAGGCCGCATAGTTGGTTGCCAGCACCACACCATTGCGATCCAGGATCAGGCCTCGGTTGGGAACAATCGGAACGATCGCGGTGCGGTTGCTCTCTGCCTGCGCCGCAAGGTCTTCGTGTCGCACCACCTGCAGAAAGAGCAGACGGGCCACGATCAGGCAGAACGCCAAAAAAACCACCGCACCGATCACCATGACCCGTGTACGAAACCGCGATGCGTCGGCCTCGACATTGCGCAGCTCCGTCATGTCCGCCATCCCTGGGTCGCCTGCGAACGGCGCTCGCGCCAGGTGGTACGCAGCGCTTCAGCAGGTGAATGGACACGCTTCATCATGCGCAAGAAAGGCCTCATAGCGGCCGGTTCTCATCGCGATCCGGTGGACGGCGCTGCGGTGCCAGCAGCACCCAGCTGGCTGGGAGCCAGAGCAAAGCCTCCAGCACGGGCGCGAGCAGCCCCCAGAAGCCTGGAAAAATGCCTCCGCCCGCCATGCGCAGCAACAGCTCCACCGCGTGGGCCAGCACCAACAGCGGCAAGACCTGCAGCGCCTGGGACGGCACACTGAACCACAGCAACCGGCGATGCATCGCCATGGCGCCAAACGCCATCACGGTATAGGCCAGGGCATGCTGCCCCAGCCAGGCTGACTGGTGCACATCCATGCACAGGCCCAGCACGAACGCCACACCCATGCCGATGCGCTGGGGCTGGTGCACCACCCAGAACGCCAGCAGCAGCATCAGGATATCGGGCGTCCAGACCACGCGCCCGAGCGGCAAAAAATTGATCGCCAGGCCCGCCACCAGACTGGCGGCAATGAAGGCCGGATTGACTGGCAGCAGCAAGGGCTGCCCGCGCGGCATGATCATGGCGCGCGCCCCTGCGACGGGACATTCCTGCAGCACATCACTGGCGATCTCCCTTCTTGCCGGGAGACACCGCAACAGGTTCGTGCCGCTCCGGCATGGGTTCTGCCACCGGCTTGAGCAGCATCACATGGCGGGCTCCCTGCACCCCGGCGATGGGGGCGCAATAAATGCGGGCGAATGCCGAGTCGGCCCGCCGTTCCACGCGCACCACCTTGGCGACGGGCAGCCCCGGTGGATACACCCCATCGACCCCGCTGGTCGTGAGCAGGTCCCCCTCGAGGACGTCGGCGTTCGCCGGCATGAAGCGCAACTCCATGCCACCGGCATGGCCCGCCACCGGGTCCCCGTAGGCAACGCCGCGGGTACCGGTGCGTATATTCAGCACCGCAATGGCCTGATCGCGGTCGATCAGCAATGTGACCTCGCTCACGAACGGATGCACCCGCGTGACCTGGCCCAGCACACCCTTCTCGTCGAGCACCGGAGCACCCAGCTCCACGCCGGCCGTCCGGCCCTGGTCCACCACCACCCGCCGGGTGTAGGGATCTGCCGTGTCGTAGAGCACCTGTGCCGCCTGGGCAGGGGTTTCCAGCCGGGTCCGAAGGTCCAGCAATTGCCGCAGATGCAAGTTTTCCTGCATCAACTGCTCCGACTGGAGCGCGCGCTGCGACATCAGGACCATCTGCTTGCGGGCCGCATCGGCGTCTTCCTGGGCCGTTTTCAGGGACTGGAAATAGCCACTGCCCTGCGCAATGAACTCGACCGGCTGCAGCATCAGCCATTGCACCGGGTAAATGACGGTGGCCACCGCCTGGCGCAAGGCGCCCGTGAGGTGAAAGCGCGCATCCGCCACCATCAAAAACAGCGCCAATGCGCTGTAGAGGGCCAGCTTGGAAAGGGACGATGGCCCTTGCTTGAAAAACGGCGGCGCACTGCGCTCAAGGGTTCCGAGCGACATGGCACATGATCGTAGTCAGGCGGGATGGCACGAGCACGACCACCGGGCCGCGGATGCGTGTCCACAAGGCATGGGGGCGAACGCAATCAGTCATGCAATGGAGAACAGGGTGCGACCTGCGCCGGCACAGGCAGCCCCGCTTTACTCGCTGGTAAAAATGCTGCCCAGGCGGTCCATGCGCTCCAGCGCAATGCCGCAACCCCGCACCACGCAGGTCAGCGGGTCTTCGGCCACCAGCACGGGCAGGCCGGTTTCCTCGGCCAGCAGGCGGTCAAGGTCACGCAGCAACGCGCCGCCGCCGGTGAGCATCATGCCGCGGTCGGCAATGTCGGCACCCAGCTCGGGCGGGGTCTGCTCCAGCGCGTTCTTGACGGCCGAGACGATCTGGTTGAGCGGGTCGGTCAACGCTTCCAGCACTTCGTTGCTGGAGATGGTGAAGCTGCGCGGCACGCCTTCGCTGAGGTTCCGGCCTTTGACCTCCATCTCGCGCACTTCGGAACCCGGAAAGGCCGAGCCGATGTTCTTCTTGATGGCTTCGGCCGTGGGCTCGCCGATCAGCATGCCGTAGTTGCGGCGGATGTAGCTGATGATGGCCTCGTCGAACTTGTCGCCACCCACACGCACGCTGCCCTTGTAGACCATGCCGCCCAAGGAGATCACGCCGACTTCGGTGGTGCCGCCGCCGATGTCCACCACCATCGAGCCACTCGCTTCCGAAACTGGCAGCCCGGCGCCGATGCCGGCGGCCATGGGTTCTTCGATCAGGTAAACAGCGGTGGCGCCCGCGGCCTCCGCCGCATCCTTGATGGCGCGGCGCTCGACCTGGGTGGAGCCACAGGGCACGCAGATGATGATGCGCGGGCTGGGGGTGAACAGCGTGCGCGGGTGCACCATCTTGATGAACTGCTTGATCATCTGCTCGGTGATCACGAAGTCGGCGATCACGCCGTCTTTCATGGGCCGGATGGCCTCGATATTGCCGGGCACCTTGCCCAGCATGGCCTTGGCCTCACGGCCGACAGCCTGAATCACTTTCTTGCCATGGGGCCCACCTTCGTGGCGAATGGCAACGACAGAAGGCTCATCCAGCACAATGCCTTTGTCGCGTGCAAAGATGAGGGTGTTGGCAGTGCCAAGGTCAATGGCAAGGTCGGTGGAGAAATACCGACGGAAAGCTCCGAACATTCAAAAATCCTCTCAGGCACGGCATGCACTTCGGCCTGCCGTCGCGGGGTGTGTCAGGGAGTGGGTGGGGTGGTCAGATTTTGCTTTTTTCGCACAATGACCGTCAGGCAGGGGGTCTTGCGGCAAAGCCGGGATAATACCCCATCCCCTGTGAATAACTTCGTTCAGTTTGACCGACATCACGGCTTTACATCTGGTTTCCCTCCTTTTTCCCGCTATGGCACTAACACCCCAGGACATCGCTCGCATCGCCAATCTGGCGCGGCTGGAATTGACCCCTTCTGAGAGTGAGCGCATGCTGACTCAACTGAATGGCTTCTTTGGCATCGTAGAAAAGATGCGGGCGGTGGACACCTCGGGACTCACCCCCCTGGCGCATCCCGTCGCGGCCATCCAGGACGTGGCCCTGCGGCTGCGCGAGGACGTGGCCAGCGAACCCAACCAGCGCGAAGCCAACCAGCAAAGCGCCCCCGCTGTCGAACGAGGCCTGTTCCTCGTGCCCAAAGTGATCGAGTAAGAGCCCCGCCGCATGACTTCCACCGCATTGCATGACCTGGGCGTGGCCCAGCTGGCCACCGAACTGCGCGAGCGCCGCGTTTCCGCCGTCGAAGCCGCCCAGCATTTCCTGGCCCGCGCCAAGGCGCACCAGAACCTGGGCGCATTTGTGGCCCTGAACGAAGACGCCACCCTCACCCAGGCCCAGGCCGCCGATGCCCGCATTGCCGCAGGCACGGCGGGCGCGCTGGAAGGCGTGCCGATTGCGCACAAGGACATCTTCGTCACCAAGGGCTTCCCCAGCACCGCCGGCTCCAAGATGCTGGCGGGCTACCAGTCCCCGTTTGACGCCACCGTGGTCACCAAGCTGGCCGATGCGGGCGCGGTGACGCTGGGCAAGCTCAACTGCGACGAGTTCGCCATGGGCTCGGCCAACGAAAACTCGGCCGTGGCCCCCGTGGGCTTCGACGTCCCCGCCCCCGTACGCAACCCGTGGGACACCCATCGCATTCCCGGCGGCTCCTCGGGCGGCAGCGCCGTGGCCGTGGCCGCGCGCCTGGCCCCGGCTGTCACGGGCACCGACACCGGCGGCTCCATCCGCCAGCCCGCCTCGTTTTGCGGCATCACCGGCATCAAGCCGACCTATGGCCGCGCCAGCCGCTACGGCATGATCGCCTTCGCTTCCAGCCTGGACCAGGCCGGCCCCATGGCCCGCTCGGCCGAGGACTGCGCGCTGCTGCTGTCGGCCATGTGCGGCCCCGACCCGGACCGTGACTCCACCTCGCTGGATGTGCCGGCCGAAAACTTCAGCGCCAAGCTCAACGACAGCATCGAGGGCCTGCGCATCGGCATCCCCGCCGAGTTCTTTGGCGACGGCCTGGCGCCCGATGTGCGCGCTGCCGTCGATGCCGCCTTGAAGGAATACGAAAAGCTCGGCGCCAAGCCCGTGCCCATCAGCCTGCCGCGCACCGAGTTGTCGATTCCGGTGTACTACATCATTGCCCCGGCCGAAGCCTCGTCCAACCTCTCCCGCTTTGACGGCGTGAAGTTCGGCCACCGCGCCAAGGACTACACCGATCTGGTCGACATGTACAAGAAGACCCGCGCCGAAGGCTTTGGCGACGAGGTCAAGCGCCGCATCATGATTGGCACCTATGTGCTCTCGCACGGTTACTACGACGCCTACTACCTGCAGGCGCAGAAGATCCGCCGCATGATCGCCGACGATTTCCAGAACGCATTCAAGCACTGCGACCTGATCGCCGGCCCCGTGGCGCCCACCGTGGCCTGGAAGCTCGGCGAACATGGCAACGACCCGCTGGCCGACTACCTGGCCGACATCTTCACGCTGCCCGCATCGCTGGCGGGCCTGCCCGGTATGAGCGTGCCAGCGGGTTTTGGCGAGGGCGGCATGCCCGTGGGCCTGCAGCTCATTGGCAACTACTTCCAGGAAGCCCGCCTTCTGAACGCTGCGCACCGCCTGCAGCAAGCCACTGACTTCCACCTCCGTCAACCCGGAGGTCTGTGATATGACCAGCAAATTGATCCACGGCTATGAAGTCGTCATCGGCTTCGAGACCCACACCCAGCTCGCCACGCAGAGCAAGATCTTCAGCCGCGCGCCCACCGCCTTTGGCGCCGAGCCCAACACGCAGGCCTGCGCGGTGGACCTGGCCCTGCCCGGCACTTTGCCCGTGATGAACCGTGAAGCGGTGGCCTGCGCTATCAAACTGGGACTGGCACTTGGCTCCCACATTGCGCCCGTGAGCATTTTTGCACGCAAGAACTACTTCTACCCCGATCTGCCCAAGGGCTACCAGATCAGCCAGTTCGAGATCCCGGTCGTGCAAGGCGGCGAGGTCGCGTTCTTCCTGGGCGACGAGAAGAAGACCGTGCGCCTGGTGCGCGCCCACCTGGAAGAAGACGCGGGCAAATCGCTGCATGAGGACTTCATCGGCCAGTCGGGCATCGACCTGAACCGTGCCGGCACGCCGCTGCTGGAGATCGTGACCGAGCCCGACATGCGCTCGTCCGAAGAGGCCGTGGCCTATGCCAAGGAACTGCACAAGATCGTCACCTGGATCGGCATCTGCGACGGCAACATGCAGGAAGGCAGCTTCCGCTGCGACGCCAACGTTTCCGTGCGCAAGCCCGGCGCCGCTTTAGGCACGCGCCGCGAGATCAAGAACCTGAATTCTTTCAAGTTCATGCAACAGGCCATCGACTACGAAATCCGCTGGCAGATCGAGCAGATCGAGGACGGCCACGCCATCCAGCAGGCCACCGTGCTGTTCGACCCCGACACCGGCGAAACCCGCGCCATGCGCACCAAGGAAGACGCGGCGGACTACCGCTACTTTCCTGACCCCGACCTGCCGCCGCTCCACATTTCAGCGCAATGGGTGCAGGAACAGCGTGCACTGATGGCCGAGTTGCCCCGCGCCATGGCTGCGCGCTTCGTGGCGGACCATGGCCTGCCCGAATACGATGCCACCACGCTCACGCAAAGCAAGGCCATGGCCGCCTACTTCGAAGCTGCGGCCACGGCCTGCGGGCAGTCGAAGCTGGCCAGCAACTGGATCATGGGCGAGATGTCGCGCCGCCTGAACGCGGGCGAGATCGGCATCGAGCAGGCACCGGTATCGTCTGCGCAACTGGCTGCACTGATCGCGCGCATTGCCGACGGCACGATTTCCAACAACGCTGCCAGGCAGGTGTTTGATGCGCTGTGGAACGGTGAATCGGCCGACGTGGACGCAGTCATCGAATCCAAGGGCCTCAAGCAGATGAATGACAGTAGCGCACTGGAGAAGATCATCGACGAGGTGATCGTTGCCAACGCCGACAACGTGGCGCAGTTCCGCGCAGGCAAGGACAAGGCCTTCAATGCGCTGGTGGGTCAGATCATGAAGGCCAGCAAGGGCAAGGCCAATCCGACGCAGGTCAACGAGTTGCTGCGCGCACGGCTCGCAGCCTGATTTCACGGGGCACGGCGCACTGGCCTGCCGGTGCCGCCTTCAGCGCTTGGAGGCAGGCAGCAACACGTCGGAGGCTGCGGCTGCAGGCGCTATTTGCGCAGCCCACAGCCTGCGCAGCTGCGCCAGCTCTGCGTCGTAGCGCTGGTGGATGCGGCGTTTTTCCTCTTTCTGGTTGAGCACGAAGCGCCGCTGCTCCTCCATGCCTGCATCGTTTTCGGCAATCTTGCTGCGCAGCGCCATGGGGGCCTTGGCAGGATCCCGCTGGTAAAACTCCATTTCGTTTTCCAGGGCCTTGCGCTGCTGCTGCAGTTCCACCACACGTTTCTCGGCAACGGCGGTGACGTCCTCCAGCAGCTGAATGGCTGAGGCACGTTCCATATCATGGGCCGCCTTGTCCGGGTAGCGGGCGGTGAGAACCCGCTCGCGGCGGCGTTCTTCCTGCTGGCGGGCGCGCTCCTCCGCCTCCTTGCGGCGCTGCACTTCCAGGGCGGCCCGCTCCTTCTCGGTGAGGGAAGGGCCAATCTGGCGCCGCACGGTGCCCATGGGACCCAGTTCACGCTGCTCGCGGTCCAGGCATTCGGCAATGGGACGGTCCGCCGTCAGGCGGCGCCCCTGGCGATCGACACAGGTGTAGATGCTGCCGCCATTGGTCTGCTGCGCCCACGCGCACTGCGCTGCCACGCTGGCCACCACACCTACTCCCATGATCCACGCCAATTTGCTCAACTGAATGACCCTTGGTTGACTCCGTACCGCTGCCGATAGGCCAGCACCCGCTGGTGGTGCGTGCCCATCTCCCCCCCCTCTTTTTCGGAAAGATAGAGCAATAAGTCTGCCAGGGTTGCAATGGCGCACACCTGCATGCCCAACTGGTGGCGCACATACTGCACGGCGCTGTGCTCGACGTCCTGGCCATTCTCGGTGGCTTTTTCCTGGCGGTCCAGTGCAATGGCAACCGCGTGGGGTACTGCGCCAGCGGCGCGGATGATGGCGATGGACTCGCGTGCGGCGGTGCCTGCCGACATCACGTCGTCAATGATCAGCACCCGCCCCTGGAGGGATGCGCCCACCAGGGTGCCGCCTTCTCCATGGTCCTTGGCTTCCTTGCGGTTGTAGGCGAAGGGCACATTGCGCCCCCGCCGCGCCAACTCCACGGCCACGGTTGCGGCCAGGGGAATGCCCTTGTAGGCTGGACCGAACACCATGTCGAACTCGATCCCGCTGGCCAACAGGGCTTTTGCATAGAATTCCGCAAGGCGGCCCAGCTTGTCCCCGTCGTCGAAAAGGCCGGCGTTGAAGAAGTAGGGACTCAGGCGCCCCGCCTTGGTCTTGAATTCCCCGAACCGCAGCACCCCTGCCTCAACGGCAAAACGGACAAAATCCTGCGCCAGACGACCCTGCTCAGGGGTTGGCGCGCCAACATTCACCATGGAAATTCCTTGTTCAAGTTAACCAGCCTCAATCTCAACGGCATCCGTTCCGCCACCAGCAAGGGCGTGGAACCCTGGATCGCAAGCATGCGGCCGGATTGTATTTGCGTGCAGGAAGTGAAGGCCCAGGCCGCCGATATCGCCACGCGTTTCGAACAGCTTGCCGAGATGAACGGCCATTTCCACTTTGCCCAGAAAAAAGGCTACTCGGGCGTCGGCATCTACACGCGCCATGAGCCCAGCGAGGTCATCGCCGGCTATGGCTCGCCCGAGTTCGATGCCGAGGGCCGCTATATCGAACTGCGCTTTGACACGCCCGCGCGCAAGCTGTCCATCATCAGCGCGTACTTTCCCAGCGGCTCGTCGGGCGAAGAGCGACAGCAGGCCAAATTCCGCTTCCTGGGAGAGTTCCATCCGCATCTGATGGCCGCCAAGGGCCAGCGGGAGTTCATCCTGTGCGGCGACATCAACATCGCGCACCAGCAGATCGATCTGAAAAACTGGCGCGGCAACCAGAAAAACAGCGGCTTCCTGCCCGAAGAACGCGCCTGGATGACAAAACTGTTGCACACAACTGATGCCGGCGGCGGCCTGGTGGACGTTTACCGTCAGTTACAACCCACGGCCACCGACACCGCCTACACCTGGTGGAGCAACCGGGGGCAGGCCTATGCCAACAACGTGGGGTGGCGCCTGGATTACCACCTGGCCACCCCCGCACTGGCGGCTCTCGCACGCACCGAGCACATCTACAAGAACGAAAAATTCTCGGACCATGCGCCCATCACCGTGGATTACGACTTCACGCTCTGACGGCCGCCCTCGCCCCCTCTCCCTGCGGACCACCCATGACCGCAACGCCCGCAGCGATTGTCACCGTGCCCACCCCGTGCTTTACCCCTCCGGATACGGATGCTCTGTGGAAACGGGTCACCACCCCCCATCCGGGGGCTGGAAAGGCGCATCATCATCTGGGTGAAGCCCTTTGGCGACCGGCATCATCAGCGAGCAGACGCTACTGAAAGGCCTGCAGCGTGCACCTGCAGACTCAGCGGGGTTCGCCCACCGGGGCGGGTGCGCACCACAGCCCTGCCGTTGCCGCTCGCGCCACGGCCCAGGAACTGGCTGCCAACCTCCCGTCCACGGCCCCCGACAGCGAGGCCGAGGCGGCCGGCATGCTCACCCTGCGCCAGGACGGCTTCGAAAAGGTGCCGCAGGGCCTGACCGATATGGCCGAAGTGGTGGCGGCCACCAACCTGTAACAGGATCAATGCCTAATTAGCGGCCAGCGCTTATGCAGAAAGCGCTACAAGCTATATATGCAATAGCATACACCTCACACCCGACCCGGGTCGGCGCTACGGGTCCCTGGTGCTGGCCCCGGCAGTTCCGGCAGGTTGCCAGACAAACTGGTAATGCGCCGGCGGCACGCCCGGCCGCACCTTGTGGAACGGCAGGCGGATCGACTGCATGGCCAGCGCCGGCCTGCCCGTGCTCGCGCTGGCCCACCAGCCTGGTTCCAGACGGTCTTCGCGCGAAATCAGCAACCAGCCCTGTCCTGCCGTGCGCGCGCGCGCCAGGTGGCTGGCGACACAGGTGGCGACGTCCTTGCCCGACATGCAGGCATTCACAGGGGCTCGGGGGAATCGGGTGAGCAGCGCGCCCGCCAACATGTGGTCGGCAGCGATGATGGGGCTGACACCGTCGTAGCCCGCCTGCCGCAGCGCGTGGCCCAGTTCCACCACTGGATGGTTGAGTTCGTCCGGGTGGCCGCGCAGGCCGGTGATCCAGGGACGCAGCCCCGCAGCCAACAGAAAGAGGAGCGCGATGCAGACGACGGCAGCGCTGTAGCGGCCAGCACGCGGGTGGTGCTGCAGCTCCGGCCGCGCTGTGAACACCGCCAGCGGTACCATGCACAACAGCGGCAGCACCCAGCGGCCCTTGAAATGGGTCACGCCTGCCGCCAGTACCATGCCCAGCAGGGCCAGCAGGGCCAAAAGGACGTAGCGCACAAAGATCTGCTGCGCCCAGGGCGCGGCGGGCGCCAGCGGCCAGCGCCACCAGGCCGAGCGAAACACCGCCAGCGCGACCAGCACCCACAGCGCCAGCATGCCGGTCAGGTTGCCCAGCAAGGCCAGCAGTCCCTTGCCCAACGCCCGCTCGGGCTGGATTTCCATCTTGGCCAGGGTGCCCGCTGTGGCCTCCTGCAGGTGCGAGGCCAGCCAGACCGCATGCGGCAAGACCACCAGTCCGCCCACGATCAGCACCCACCACCAGCCGCGCGCCAGCAATGCCCCCCTGGCCTGCGGCACCGACAGCGCCGCCACCAGCATGACACCGATGACCAGCGCAAAACTGTATTTCGCCAGCAGGCCCACCCCGCACACCAGCCCCAGCAAGGCAAAGTCCACCGGCCTGGGCCGCTTGACGATGCGCAGCAGCAGCCACCAGGCACCACAGGCCATGGCGGTCACCAGGATGGAGTGCGTCTGGTCGCGGACCGAATCCCAGCCCAGGGCGGGAAACAGCAGCATGCTGGCCGAAGCCCACCACGCGCCGCGCTGACAGAGCAATTCGCGCCCGGCCAGCCACATCAGCGTGTAGGTCAGCGCGAGCAGCATGTGCTTGAGCAGCGACAGCGCCAGCACAGAAGGGCCGAACACCTGGTTGGTCAGCCATTGCAGCCAGGTATAGAGCGGCGGCTGGGCGCCATAGCCCAGGGCCAGCTCCTGCGACCACAGCATCTGTTCGGCCTCGTCCCATTTCAATGCGGGCGACACCGCCACCCGCACCACGACATGCGCCAGTGCAATCGCCAGCAGCCAGGCCAGTGGATGCGCCATCAGGGATCGAAAAGACAACGGGGTGCGGGGCGCTGCAGAAACGTTCATGTTCTCGGGGGCTGGACGTTGCGCCGCCAAGACCGGCTGCCGGCGCGGGTGGCGGCAGTGCAGGGCACAATCGCGGCATTATCCCTCTCCCGCCGCAGTTGCCCATGAATACCGCCCGCACCGTGACACCCGATGTCTCCATCGTGGTGCCGATCTACAACGAGTTCGATAACCTGACCGACCTGGTGGAGCGCATCGCCCAGGCCATGGCGCAGCAGGCGCTCACGTTCGAACTGTTGACGGTGGACGATGGCTCCTCGGACGGCAGCGTGGACAAATTGCGCGAGCTGGCCGCCACGCGCGCCTGGCTGCGGCCCGTTTTTCTGGCCCGCAACTATGGCCAGTCCAGCGCGCTGCAGGCCGGCTTTGACCGCGTGCGCGGCCGCTATGTGGTCACGCTGGACGCCGACCTGCAAAACGAGCCCGACGACATCCCGCTGCTGCTGCAGCGGCTGGAGACCGACCCCCGCGTGGACATGGTGTCCGGCTGGCGCAAGGACCGGCAAGACGCCGAGCTTTCGCGCAAGCTGCCCTCGCGCATCGCCAACTGGCTGATCTCGCGCTCCACCGGCGTGTACCTGCACGACTATGGCTGCGCGCTCAAGGCCTACCGCCGCCCCTTCATCGACCGCATCCGTTTGTACGGGGAACTGCACCGTTTCATCCCGTCGCTGGCCAAGGAAGCCGGTGCGCGCATCACCGAAGTACCGGTGCGCCACCATGCGCGCACCCGCGGCGTGTCCAAGTACGGCATCGACCGCACCTTCCGCGTCATCCTGGACCTGATCCTGATCGTGTTCTTCATGCGCTACCGCCAGCGGCCGCTGCACGCGTTCGGCGGGCTGGGCCTGTGGCTGATCGCGCCGGGTTCGCTGATCCTGCTGTGGCTGCTGGTGGAAAAGCTCATGGGCGAGGCCATCGGCGGCCGGCCGCTGTTGCTGGCCGGCATGATGCTGGTGCTGATGGGCGCGCAGCTGGTCGCCGCCGGGCTGATCGGCGAGATGCTGATGCGCATCTACCACGAGGCCGGCAACAGGCCGCAGTTCCACGCCGAAGAGCATCATTCAGAGACAACTGAAGCGCCCGTACAGCAAGCGCCAGCAGCTACCAAGATAGTCGCTTGAAACCGTCCCGAAAAATCCTGCTGCGCGCCCTTCTGGGGCTGGCGCTGCTGGGCGCGGTGCTGGCGCTGGCCGACCCGCGCCGGGTGCTGGCGAGCCTGGGGCAGGCCCATCCGGGCTGGCTGCTGGCAGGGCTCGCCGCCGCGATCGCCTCCAACCTCGTGTCAGCGTTGCGCTGGCGGGCGCTGGCGCGCTGGTTGGGGGCGGACATGGGCGTGCGCGACGCCGTTCGGTGGTACTTCCAGGCCATCGGCCTCAATGCGCTGCTGCCGGGCGCGGTGGTGGGTGGCGACCTGTACCGCGCCGTGGTGCTGCGCCGCACCGGGCAGGACGCAGGGGCCTCCAGCTGGTCGGTGGTGCTCGATCGCGTGAGCGGCCTGTGGATGCTGTGCGCCATTGGCGGGCTGGGCGCAGCCGCCAGCGCCGATGCGCTGGGCGCGGCACTGGGACTTTCACCCGCACTGCTGCGGGGCGTGGCACTGTGCGGCACGGCGCTCTGGCTGGTGCTGCCCTGGTGCCTGCCGGCACTGCTGCGGCGTGGCGCCAGCTGGAGATGGCTGGCGCCATTGCGGACAGCGGCGGTGCGGCCGGATTTTCAACGCCAGCTCGGCTGGCAGGCCTTGGCTTCGGGAGCCGTCCAGGGGCTTTCGGCGGCGGCACTGGCGGCGGGGGGGCTGGCGCTCGGCATACAGCTGCCGCCTGCTGCATGGGCCTGGGCCATTGCCCCCGTGTTCCTGATGGCGGCGCTCCCCGTCAGCGTGGGCGGCTGGGGCACCCGCGAGGCGGCGGCGGTCGCCGCGCTGGCGCCGTTTGGTGTTGCGGTGCCTGCCGCCGTGGGCGCCGCGATGCTGTACGGTGTTTATGGCCTGGTGCAAGGTGCGCTGGGGGCGCTGGCGTTCGGCCTGCCGTCGCGCGGCAAGGCGGTTGCAGCGATCGACCCGGCGCAAGACGGCCACGAACACTGAGGCACTGCCACCGCCTCAGCGCCCCAGCGCCTTGGCGCTGACGCCGGCAATGCCCCAGTTTTCCTTGGGAACATCGTGAATCCACACGCGCACGTTGGCCGGCGGCGCACCCACGGCATCGACGAGGGCCTGGGTCACCTTCTCGATGACGGCCTTCTTCTGCTCTTCGGTGCGGCCTTCGATCATGTAAATCTGGGCAAATGGCATGGGGATGTCCTTGGGTTTCTCAAAGCATGGGCGGGATTCAGTGCCGACGGGCGATCAGTCGAGCTTGATGCCCAGTTTCTGGATCAGGCTGCCCCAGCGCGTGTTTTCAGCGCGAATGAACTCGGCAAACTGCTGCGGCGTGTTGACCTTGATGTCGGCGCCGATGTTCTCGAAAGCCGCCAGGGCGGGCGCGGTGGCTGCGCCGGTTTTCCAGGCATCGGCCAGCTTGTTGACGATGTCGCGCGGCGTGGACGCCGGCGCAATCAGGCCGAACCAGGTCACCACATCGAAGCCGGCAACGCCCTGCTCGGCCACCGTGGGCACGTTGGGCAAGGCACGCGAGCGCTGGGCCGAGGTCACGGCAATCACCTTGAGCTTGCCCGACTTCACGTTGGGCAGGGTGGTGGTCAGCGAGCTCTCGAAGCTCAGGGGAATCGTGCCGGCCAGCAGGTCCTGGGCGATCTGGCTGGTGCCCTTGTAGGGGATGTGGGTGAGTGCGATGCCGGTGGTGGATTGCAGCAGCTCGGCCGCCAGGTGGGTGCTGGTACCGATGCCCGAGGTGCCGTAGCTGAGCTTGCCGGGGTTGGCCTTGGCATAGGCGATCAGCCCCTTGAGGTCATCGAACGGCGCGCTCGGGTGCGCCACGATGGCGCAGGGCGTGAACCCCACCAGCGACACCGGCGCCAGGTCTTTTTCCACGGAGAACGACAGCTTGGGATAGAGCGTGGGCGCAATGGCCAGGCTGCTGATGGCCGACAGGCCGATGGTGTAGCCGTCGCCCGCCGCCTTGGCCACGGCGTCGGTGCCGATGTTGCCGCCGGCCCCGGCCTTGTTCTCCACCACCAACTGCTGGCCCAGCTTGTCGCCCATCACCTTGGCCGCCGTGCGGCCCATGATGTCGGTCGGACCACCCGGCGGGAACGGCACGATCAGCTTGATCGGCTTGGCGGGCCAGGTGTCCTGCGCCCAGCTGGCCAGTGGGAACGCTGCCAGGGATGCCGACAGGGCGGTGCCCATGCCGGTGGCGATGAAATGTCTCCGTTGCATTTTTTCTTCCCTCTTTTGTCACACAAAACGAACCGACACGCTGCCCAGGTTCTGGATGCGCAGCGTGACGTTGTCACCGGCCTGCACCGCCACGGCCTCGGTGATCCCCCCCGACAGCACCAGGCTGCCGGCCGGCAGCGACTGGCCGCGCCGGCCCAGGTGGTTGACCAGCATGGCCACGGCGGCCGCCGGGTGCCCCAGCACCGCGGCGCCGGCGCCCAGGGCCACGGGCTGGCCGTTCTTTTCGAGCACCACGCCGAGCGTGCGCAAATCCACGCCGCGGGCCGAGGCAATGCGCCCGCCGACCACGAAGCGCGCGGCCGAGGTGTTGTCGGCCACCACGCTCTTGAGGTCGAACTTGAAGTCGCGGTAGCGGCTGTCGATGACTTCGATGCCGGGCAGCACGACATCGCTGGCGGCCAGCACGGCGCCGATGTGGCAGCCGGGGCCCTGGAGTTCGGTGCGGGTGATGAAGCAGATCTCGGGTTCGACCTTGGGGTGGATCAGGTCACCGACCTGGATCTCTGCGCCTTCGGGCACGACGAACTCGTCCACCAGGAAGCCGAAGACCGGGTCGGTCACGCCCATCTGCTTCATCTTGGCGTGCGAGGTCAGGCCCGCCTTGTAGCCCACCACGCGGGCGCCGCGCGCCAGCTTGCGCGCCAGGATGCGGTCCTGGATGGCGTAGGCGTCGTCCCAGTCCATGTCGGGATGGGACTCGGTGATCTTGAGGGTGTCCTGGGCCTTCAGTTGGCAGTTTTCCAGGTGATCGGCCAGTTGGTCGAGGGTGGATGCGTTCAGTGCCATGTTCTTGTCCTTCAAGCTGCCCGCAAGCCCTGCGCCTTGGCGAGGGTGAGCGCGGTGTCTTCGATCATGTCTTCCTGGCCGCCAACCATGCCGCGGCGGCCCATTTCAACGAGGATTTCGCGCGCCGGCACGCCGTACTTCTGGCTGGCGCGCTTGGCGAACAGCAGGAAGGAGCCGTACACGCCGGCATAGCCCAGCGTGAGCGCGTCGCGGTCGATGCGGATGGGAAAGTCCATGATGGGCACCACCAGGTCTTCGGCCACGTCCTGGATCTTGAACACGTCCACGCCGGTCTCGATGCCCATCAGGTCGCACACCGCCACCAGCACTTCCATGGGCGTGTTGCCGGCGCCGGCGCCCAGGCCGGCGGCAGCGGCGTCGATGCGGCTGCAACCCACCTCGATGGCGGCCAGGCTGTTGGCCACGCCCATGGCCAGGTTGTGGTGGCCGTGGAAGCCCAGCTCGGTCTCGGGCTTCAAGGCCTGGCGCACGGCGCCGAGCTTTTCCTTCACGTCGTGCGGGAGCATGTGGCCGGCCGAGTCGGTGATGTAGATGCAGTTGGCGCCGTAGCCCTCCATCAACTTCGCCTGCGTGACCAGGCCTTCGGCACTGTTCATGTGGCTCATCATCAAAAAGCCCACGGTGTCCATGCCCATCTTGCGGGCCAGGGTGATGTGCTGCTCGCTCACGTCGGCCTCGGTGCAGTGCGTGGCCACGCGGATGGTGCTGACGCCCAGTTCATGCGCCATCTTCAGGTGGTCCACGGTGCCGATGCCGGGAATCAGCAGCGCCGAGACCTTGGCCTGTTGCATCAGGGGCACCACGGCGCCCAGGTATTCCTCGTCGGTGTGGGCGGGAAAGCCGTAGTTGACCGAGCTGCCGCCCAGGCCGTCGCCATGGGTGACCTCGATCAGGGCCATGCCGGCGGCGTCCAGACCGGTGGCGATGGTCTTCATCTGCGTGAGCGTCATCAGGTGGCGCTTGGGGTGCATGCCGTCGCGCAGCGTCATGTCGTGCAGGCGGACTTTCTTGCCTTGGAGGGTGTTGGTCATGTGCGGTTTCTCCTTACGCAGCCACGGGTTCGAGCGTGAGCGAACCGGACAGGATTTCTTCGGCAAACATCTCCGCCGTGCGGGCGGCGGCAGCGGTCATGATGTCCAGGTTGCCGGCGTATTTGGGCAGGTAGTCGCCCAGGCCCTCGACTTCGAGGAACACGCTCACGCGCTTGCCGTCGAACACCGGACCATTGACCAGGCGGTAGCCGGGCACGTATTTCTGCACTTCCTTGAGCATCGCGTGGATGGACTCGGTGATCCTGGCTTGGTCGGGCTCGTCTTCAGTGAGGCAGTGCACGGTGTCGCGCATGATCAGCGGAGGCTCGGCCGGGTTGATGATGATGATGGCCTTGCCCTTCCTGGCACCGCCCACCTGCTCGACCGCGCCGGCCGTGGTGCGGGTGAACTCGTCGATGTTCTTGCGCGTGCCGGGGCCTACCGACTTGGACGACACGGTGGCCACGATCTCGCCGTAGGCCACGGGCTGCACACGCGAGACTGCCGCGACCATGGGGATGGTGGCCTGGCCGCCGCAGGTGACCATGTTGACATTCATCTCGGCCTTGCCAACATGCTCCTTCAGGTTCACAGGCGGCACGCAGAACGGGCCGATGGCGGCCGGCGTGAGATCGATCATCAGCGCGCCCTGGGCGTTGACCTTGCGGCTGTTTTCGGCATGCACATAGGCGCTGGTGGCGTCAAAGACGATCTGCACGCCGTCCTGCCGCATGTGGGGAATCAGGCCGTCCACCCCTTCGGCGGTGGTCTTGATGCCCATCGCGCGGGCGCGCTTCAAGCCGTCGGACTCGGGGTCGATGCCCACCATCCAGACGGGCTCCAGTACCGGACTGCGCTGGAGCTTGGCCAGCAGGTCGGTGCCGATGTTGCCGGGCCCGATCAGGGCGCATTTGATCTTCTTGCTCATGGAAATTCCTTGTGTCAGACGAAGCGGACGGAGCAGCCACCGATGCCGCCCATGGTCACGCGCAGGTTGTCGCCCGCGGCGACCGGCACCATGATGCCGAGCGAACCCGACAGCACGACCTCGCCCGCCTCCAGCGCGATGCCGTGCTGGCCCAGCGTGTTGGCCAGCCAGGCGACGGCATTGGCCGGGTGGCCCAGCGCAGCGGCTCCGGCGCCGGTGGCGACGATGTCTCCGTTCTTCTCCAGCACCATGCCGACGGTGGCCAGATCAACATCGCGCGGATCGACCAGGCGGTCACCCAGCACGAACACGCCGCACGAAGCGTTGTCGGCCACGGTGTCCTGGATCTTGATCTTCCAGTCCTGGATGCGCGAGTCGACGATCTCGAAGCAGGCCATCACGCCCTCGGTGGCGGCCAGCACGTCGGCGACCGTGATGCCGGGGCCCTTCAGCGTCTTTTTCAGCACGAAGGCGATCTCGCCCTCGGCCTTGGGCTGGATCAGCGTGCTGGCGGGGATGGCCTGGCCTTCGTTGTAGACCATGCCGTCGGTGAGCCAGCCAAAGTCGGGCTGGAACACGCCCAGCATGTCCATCACCGCCTGGCTGGTCACGCCGATCTTCTTGCCCACCACGCGCTCGCCGGCGGCCAGGCGGCGCGCCAGCATGCGTTGCTGGATGGCGTAGGCGTCGTTGATGGTGATATCGGCATGGCGCGCGGTCAGCGGCGCCACGGTGCGGCAGCCCTTCAAGGCGTCGTAGAGCTCGTCGCCGAGCTGCTCAATCAGTGGTGCTTGCATGAAGTCCTCGATCTCAAAGGGAATGGGGTTCGTCGGTTGCAGCCTCGGCCAGGAAATCGCCCACCAGGCGGGTAAAGCGCGCGGCGTGTTCGATCTGCGTCCAGTGCCCGCACTGGCCGTACACGTGCAGCTGCGAGCGCGGGATCCAGTTGGACAGCGTCAGCGAGGTGGACAGCGGGATCACCTGGTCGTCGCGCCCATGCACCACCAGGGTCTGGTGCGGCAGGGCGCGGATGTCTTCTTCGCGACTGGCCATGGCGTCCACCCAGCGCTGGCGGGGCGCGGGGAACATGGCCGAGAACGACTCCTGGAAGCCCGGGCGGATGCTGGCTTCGTAGCGCATGCGGGCGAGGTCGTCGCTCATCAGCCCCTGGTTGAAGGCAAAGTAACCCATGATGGCGCGCATGTTCTGCACCGACGGGGTATAGCCCCACACGGCGTCCAGCCCCTGCGTGATGGGAAAGTGCACGCCCACGCTCCCCATCAGCACCAGGCGGCGCACGCGTTGCGGGTGGCGGATGGCCAGCGCCAGGGCCAGTGCACCGCCAAAGGAGTTGCCGACCAGGTCGGTTTTCTCGATGCCCAGCGCGTCCAGCAGGCCCACGGCCTGGCGTACCCAGCTGTCCATGTCATAGCGCTGGCCTGCCGGGCGGTCGGTGAAGCCGAAGCCGACCATGTCGGGCGCGATCACGCGCGCCTGCTTGGCCAGCTCGGGCATCACCAGGCGCCAGTTGGCCCATGCCGACACGCCGGGGCCGGAGCCGTGGATCATGAGCAGCGGATGACCGCCGCCCAGGTCGTGGTAGTTGGTGCGGATGCCCGCTGCTTCGATGCGGTGCCCGATCTCGGGGTGGGAGGCGGTGGCGCTCATCAGAAATGTCTCTTTGCTACTTTTATAGGAGCTTCTAGCGCTTGCCGAGCAATCTCTAGAAGCCGATTCAACTTAAAACTTCACCATCACGTTGCGCAGATCGGTGTAGAACTCCAGCGAGTGCACGCCGCCTTCGCGGCCGATGCCCGACTGCTTGGAGCCGCCGAACGGCGTGCGCAGGTCGCGCAGGAACCAGGCGTTGATCCAGCACAGGCCCACCTCGATCTGCTGCGCCAGGCGGTTGGCGCGCGCAAGGTCCTGCGTGAAGACGGCGGTGGCCAGGCCGTAGCGGTTGGCGTTGACCTTGCCCAGCACTTCTTCTTCGCTGTCGAAGGGACTGATGTGGCAGCAGGGGCCGAAGATTTCTTCGGTCACCACGGTGGCGGTCTCGGGCAGGCCAGTCCAGATGGTGGGCTGGATCCACGAGCCGTTCTTCAGGTCGCCGGGCATGTCGGGGATGCCGCCACCGGTGACGATGGTGGCGCCCTGCTCCTTGGCCGTCTGGTACAGGCCCAGCACCTTGGCCTGGTGCTTCTTGCTGATCAGCGGGCCGATCTTGGTGTCCTTGTCGAAGGGCAGGCCGGGTTTCATGCTCTCGGCGCGGTCCTTCAGTGCGGCCACGACCTTCTCGAAGATCGGGCGCTCCACGTACACGCGCTCGGTGCCCAGGCAGACCTGGCCGGCGTTCTCGAAGCACGAGCGCGTCAGCGTGTCGATGGTGGTCTGGAAGTCGCAGTCGGCAAACACCACGGCGGCGTTCTTGCCGCCCATCTCCAGCGACACCGGGCGCACGCCATTGGCGGCCGCCTTCATGATGATGCTGCCGGTGCGCGTTTCGCCGGTGAAGGTGATGCCGTTGACGTCGGGGTGTTCGGTCAGGAAGGCGCCGGCGGAATGGGCGCCAAAGCCGTGTACCACGTTGTACACGCCCTTGGGCATGCCCACCGCGTTCATCACCTCGCCCAGCAGCGTGGCGGTGGCGGGGGTTTCCTCGCTCGGCTTGACGACCACGGTGTTGCCGCAGGCCAGCGCCGGGCCGACCTTCCAGGTCATCAGCAAGAGCGGCAGGTTCCACGGGCAGACCACGGCGATGACGCCACGCGGCACGCGCACGCCGTAGCTCAGCGCGGTCTTGCCGTCGGGCGTGCGCATGTTGAACGACTCGGTGGCCGTGCTCTTGATGGTGTCGATGAAGATCTGGAAGTTGGCGGCGCCGCGCGGAATGTCCACATGCGAAGCCAGGTGGTGCGGCTTGCCGGTGTCGGCAATCTCGGCCTGCAGGAAGTCGTCGAAGCGGCGGTTGATCTCGATCGCCACGGCGTCCAGCAGCTTGCAGCGCTCGGCCACCGACAGTCGGCCCCAATCGCCCTTGAGCGCCGCTTTGGCCGCGGCGACAGCGGCATTGACTTCCACCTGGCCGGCTTCGTAAATATCGCCGATGACGCTGCCGTTGACCGGGTTGATGTCCTGGAACGTCTTGCCGCTGGTGTTGCGAACATATTCGCCGTTGATGAAATTCAGAATCTGTTGCATGGTGACTTTCTTATCTCGCAAGCACTGACTGGCTGTAACGATAGGGTGGGAGGCTCATACTGTCCAATACCAAATTTTCCAAATCTGATACCTTCGAGGTATTAAAAAAAGGAGATGCACAGTGGATTTGCGCCAGATGAAATACTTTCTTGCGCTCGCCCAGGAGCTGCACTTCGGCCGGGCAGCAGCGCGGCTGCACATGGCGCAGCCGCCCCTGACACGGCAGATCCGGGGGTTGGAGGACGAACTGGGAACCCCTTTGTTCCTGCGTACCGCCAAGGGCGTGGAGCTGACCGCCGCCGGCCAGGCACTGCTGGACGAGGTGCCCAACATCCTGTCGCTGACGCAACGCGCGCGCGACCGCACGCAGCAGGCCGGGCAGGGGCTGATCGGCCTGCTCGACGTGGGCATCTTCGGCTCGGGGGTGCTGGACGTGATCCCCCGGCTGCTGGCCACCTTCCACCAGGCACGTCCCGAGGTGCGCATCGAACTGCACAACCTGACCAAGGGCGAACAGTTGCAGGCGCTGCGCGAGCGCCGCATCACCATCGGCTTCAACCGGCTGGTGCCCCCCGAACCCGGCTTGGAGGTACTGAACGTGCTCCAGGAAACACTGGTCGTCGGCCTGCCGGAGACCCATCCCCTGTGCGCACGCCCGGAGATCACGCTGCGCGACCTGGACGGCGAGCCGATGATCGTCTACCCCAACGCCCCCCTGCCCGGGCTGGCCCAGGAGGTAGCCAGCGCCTTCCACCGCGAGGGCATTCGCCTGAACGTGGTGCAGGCGGTGGAAGATGTACTGACCTGCGTGGCCCTGGTGGCGGGCGGTTTTGGCGCCTGCATCACCACCCATTCGGCCACCAGCCTGCGCCTGCCGGGTGTGGTGTACCGGCCGCTGCGCTCGCGCCACCTGCGCGACATCGAGCTCAGCTGCCTGTACCGCACCGACGACATGTCGCCGGTGCTGGCGGCATTTCTGGAGGTGGTGGGTGCGTTTTCCAACGCCCAGAGCAAGAAGGGCCAGGACGCGGGCGGGCGGGATTGACCCTGCCGGGGCCATGGATGGTAGGTCGGCCATGGTCTTCCCGTCACGCCCCGGAAGGCGCAAGCCCCAGCGCCTGCAAGCCGGCGACCGCGATGGCTTCGTCCTGCGCTTCGCTGCCACCCGAGACGCCGATGGCGCCGATGCGCATGCCGCCCTCCACGATGGGCAGTCCGCCCCCAAAGGCGACAAAGCGCGGGCGCAACACCAGCCCCTCCCGCACCGCGGGTGAATGCTGTTGCAGGACCGCATGCCACTGGGAAGTCGGCAGACCAAAGCCCGTGGCGGTGTAGGCCTTGTCGATGGCGATATCGACCGAATGCAGCGGCGCACCGGGCATGCGCACGAACGCCGCCAGAATCCCGGCGGCATCGACCACCGCCACGTTGACCTGCACGCCCAGGGTGGTGGCGGCCTGCACCGCTGCCGCCACGGCGCGCAGGGCCGCAGTGGCATCGATCACGCGCTGCTCCCGGCTGAGAGAGACAACACCGGATCCAATGCTGGGATCTGGCATGGACATGGCGTTCAGAAGGCCTTGACCATCGTCAGCCGCACCAGGTTCCCCTTGGGCTGCGGGCCGGTGCCGGCTTCGGCGCGAAACTCCTTGTAGATCGCGCCCTTGAGGAACACCCCGGCGGACGCGATCGGATACACCAGCTCGGCGCCCAGCGCGTGCCGCGAGGACTGGTCGGCGCTGGCGCCCGGACCGCTGTCGTTGCTGGTCTGCCACTGGCTGTAGCCCACCACCCCCGCCTGCACCGTGCCAAACACCTTGGCCAGCCCCCACTCCACCGTGGCCTGGTCGCCATGGCGAAAGCCCCTGTCGTTCTTGCCATGGCGCTCGAAGCGCATCAGGGCCGAACCCGAAATCGTCTTGGCGGCATCGAAGTAGTAGGTCGCACCGCCGGTCAGCATCGTGCTCTTGAAGCCCTTGCCCGCCGATGCCGGATGGTCGGTGCTGCCCGAATCCAGCCACATGCCGGCGGCAGCCACGGCATCCCACTGCGCGCCGTGCCATCCCAGCACCAGGGGGCCGACGTAAACGTCGCCCACACCCGAACGGCTGTCCGCGATGCCCGCGGCATTGAGGGTGAGCGAGGTGCGCACCAGCGGCACGATGGCCTCGACACCGTAATCGGCACCCAGCACCTTGTGGCCCGTCATCCAGACAAAGCGATTGGCCAGCGCGGTCACGGTGCCGCTGTTGTGCCCCGGCAGGTCGGTACTGGAGCCCGGTGCGCGAAAGCTGTTGATGTTGTAGTTCACCACATAGCCCAGGTAATAGAAGCCGGGCGGCGGCACGCTGGCGGCCTGGGCGCCTTCCACACCGGGAACGTAATGGCCTTCCGCCTGGGCGGCCAGGGGCGCCAGGCTGCCCAGACCCGCCAGCAGGGCGGTCGCTGCAAATGTTTTCTTCATGGGTTTTCTCGTACAACGAAGCAAAGAGGAAATAACGGAGCCGGGGCGCCGCTTCAGGTGTACACGTCCGTGAAGGACGCCACCAGCTCACCGGTGTGGAAGAAGATCCCGCTGCCCAGCTTGTCTTCGCTCCAGGTGGTCACGGGGCGGTCGGGCTGCGCCAGGTAACCGAGGCCGGCAAAGGTTTCGTTGCGGTTGCCGCTGGGGTCGAAGAAGTAGATGGTCTCGCCGCGCGTGATGCCGTGGCGCGTGGGAGCCACGTCGATCTTGACCTTCTTCTTGGCCATGACATCGGCGGCCTTGAGCACGTCGTGCCACGAATCCAGGAAGAACGCGATGTGGTGCAGGCCGCTGACCGGGCCGCCCACAAAGGCGATGTCGTGCGGCGTGGTGGTGCGCGCCATCCAGGTGGCGGCCTGCATGTCACCCTGGGGGCCGACCAGCACCTGCTCGGTCAGGAAGAAGTCCAGGCATTCCTTCATGAAACGCGTGTTGTCCTGCACTTTGTTGATGCCCGCCTCGGGGTTCATCTCGCACATCAGCAGCAGGTGGTCGAGCCAGTGCGCGCCCGCGCCCCGGATGCCGTCGGGCCAGGGATCGGGATTGACGGTGCCCACGTCGGTGCCCACGTATTCCTTCATGGCATACAGGCGCATTTCGTGGCCGCTGGGCAGGTGGAACTGCAGCATGCGGCCGGTGGAGGGCAGCGTGCCTTCCGGCAGCAGCGTGGTCTGGATGCCCCAGGCCTCGATGCGGGCCTGCAGCGCCTCCAGGTCCTCGTCTTTCTCCACCTTGTAGGCGACGTGGTTCAGGCCCGCACGGTCGCTGGGCGTCAGGATGATCGAGTATTTGTCCCACTCGTCCCAGCACTTCAAATAGACGTTGCCGGCGTTGTCCTTCATGACCGTCTTGAGGCCCAGGACCTCTTCGTAGTGCTTGACGGCAGCGGCGATATCCATGACCCGCAGGCTCGCGTGGCCGATTCTCAGTACACCCATTTCATGTCTCCTTTGGTTGGTAAATCTTCATTGGTTCAAGTGGCAGGGCGTTGCGCCACCGAGGTGGCGCTGCCCAGAAAAGGTTTGCGCAATCGGGCGGCCACTTCCAGGCACACCGACTGGGTGGGCGCCACGCGGCAGGCCAGCGTGTAGCCGTTGGCTTCTTCTTCGGTGCTGACATGCGCCCGGCTGACGGGCCCGAGCGACTGCACCGCCCCTTCCACAATGCGCACCTTGCAGACCCCGCAGCCGCCGTTGACGCAGCCGGCCGGGATGCCCTTGCGGCCCAGCCGCAACATGCCGGCCAGCAGGCTTTCGTTGGTGGCACAGTCAAAACAGTCGCCGGTCTGCGACACGCTGACGCGCACTTGCGAACAGGGGTTGGCTCCCATGGCGGCTCCTAGATGGTTTTGAACAAGGGGCTGCGCGCCTGCTGCGCATCGGCGGCCGAGAGGAATTTCTCGGTGTAGATGTCGCGCTCGAACAGGCGCCCCTGCATCAGGGCGCCGATACAGGCTTCGATCATGGGCGGGGGGCCGCACAGGTAGGCCTTGTGGCCGGCGAAGCTGCCACCAAAGTGCGCCTTGGCCGCTTCGTGAACAAAGCCGCGCGCGCCGTTCCAGCCATCGCTCCCGGCGGCGTCCGAAAGTGCCGGCACGTAGGTGAAATGGGGATGGCGCGCTGCGAGGGCGCGGAACTCGGCGTCGTAGTACAGCTCCTGCGCGCTGCGCTGCCCGTACACCAGCGTGATGGGCTGCGTGCAGCCGCTGGCCAGCAGCTCCAGAATCATGGCGCGCGGGCTCGACAGGCCCGAACCGCCCGCCATGAACACCATGGGCATGGCGGCCGAACGGCGCACGAAGAAACGGCCGTAGGGCCCGGTCAGTTGCAGCCGGTCGCCTTGTTTCAGCGACTCGTGCAGCCAGGTGGTTCCAGCGCCGCCGGGCACCTGGCGCACGTTCAGCTCGATCTCGCTGCTCTGGCCATCGGCACCGGGCGCATTGGCAATCGAGAAGGCGCGCCCCCCGTCAACGCCCGGAATCTGCACCTGCACATACTGCCCGGCCTGGTAATGGATGGACTGGTCCAGGCGCAGGTGCAGGGCCTTGATGGTCGGTGTGAGCTGCTCGATGCGCGCCACCGTGGCGGTGAAGTCACGCACCGGGATCACCTGGGCATCGGGGTCGTCGTCGAAGTCGGCCTCGATGGTGGCGTCCGACTGCAGCGTGGCGCAGCAGGCCAGTGTCTTGCCGTCGTCGCGCTCCATTTCCATCAGGGCGAACGGATTGGCCGCGCCATGGTCCACCTCGCCATCGGTCACCTGCACCTTGCAGGTGCCACACAGTCCGTGGCCGCAGGCGTGCGGAATGTAGATGCCCTGGCGCAGCGCGGCGTCCAGCAAAGTTTGGCCTTCTTCCACCTCGATGGTGGCGCCCAGGGGTTCGAGAGTCAGTTGGTAGCTCATGGCATGTCCTGGACGACGGGGCTGCCCGCGGGCTGCACCCATCGCCTGTGCGGGCTGGTACGGTTAACTGAAAGACCCCTGGATACCGGTCAGGCCTGGCGTGCGAAAGCGGATCGCGTCCTTGTGAACCAGGCCGTTGTCGGCCAGGCTCTTGGCCGGATCGGGCGTCCAGGGCTGGCCCGACTTGAACCACTGGACCTCGTTCCAGTCGATGCGGTCAAAGTCGGGGTGCACGCCATAGACACCGGGCAACACCGCCTGGGCCAGCGCGCCAAAAGGCATGTCGGCAGGCAGCGGCAGCGCCACCGGGCAGGGGAACATCAGATGCTCGTCCCAACCGATGAAGAGCAGGGGCGCCGGGAAGTTGGCGCGCACGTCCTTGGCGGGAAAATCGTAGGGCTTGAGGGCGGTAACGCTCATGGCCGGGCTCCTTGGTCTGCGGCGGCCGTTTCGCCCGGCATGGGATCGCCGCGCCAGGCCGCAAAGTTCTTCTGGTCTTCCGAACCCTCGAAGTCGAAGTTGTCGCGGCCCACGTTCAGACCGTACCAGTCGAGCACGGCCAGCAGCGGATCGAAGCCTTCGGCCGTGGGGTCCACACCGGGCTTGAAGCAGTGGCCCTGGTAGATCTGCTGCACCGGCAGCCAGGACTGCACGTACTTCTCGGGCTCGTGCTCGAACACGTGCTTGCAGCCGTCGCTGCAGAAGTGGTACTTGTCGCCCTGGTATTCGGTCTCGCGGTGGCAGATCTGGGTGGGATCGCCCGGTTCGGTGAAGAGCAGCGGAATCTGGCAGGTGTTGCACAGCATCGGCAGCGTCTTGCTGTAGATGCGCCGACCAGCCTTTTGCTCTTCGCGCAGGTACTCGAAGCGCGGGCGGTAGTACTTGTCGAAGGTATCGGGGTACTTCTCGCTGAGCCACTGCATCTCGTCTTCCTTGGGAATCCAGGTGTGGAAGGGGGCCGCAGCGCCGTAGTTGTAGAACGTGTTCCAGGCCTGGTGGCTGATGTGGTCCTTGCCCTCGCAGGCCTCTTTCCAGCCCTTGGGCTCGCGGATGCCGTAGCGCGCCAGGTCGCGGAACAGCGCACCGCCGTTCTCCTCGACATACATCTCCCAGCTCTCTTTCCAGCTCATCACGCGCTTGGGCAGCATGTAGTCCTGCATCATGGCCACCAGCGTGAGCAGGCGGTAGCCGCGCCAGAACCACTTGTTGATCCAGCGCTGCACGATGGGCACGTTGGCAGGGTCCTGCTCCAGCATGAACTTGATGCACTCGATGCCCAGGGTCATGTGGCGCGACTCGTCGGACTGGGCCGAGAAGCCGAACGTCACCGTGGACATGTCGCCGTTGTGCGCCGCACCCGACATGAAGGGCACGAACAGCAGGTTGGTCAGCACGTACTCGAACGAGAAGCTCACGGCGGTGAGAAACTCGAACGGCCCGCCCGACAGCGCATCCTCGAAGAACGACTTGGGCACCGACAGGTACCACACGCGGTCGAACCATTGCGTTGGCTGGTGCAGGCCGTTGAAGTACTTGTTGTAGTGCGACAGCGCGTGCGTCTCGGTCTGGTAGTGGCGCAACTCGTCAATGGACTGCATCTGCGCCGCCACGCGGGCCCCGGCGCCGGTGAAGTGCCGGCCCACATGTGCAAAGCCGCGGTGCGCGTAGTACTCCAGCGGCGTCACGCCCTGGATGAACAGCTTGAGCGCATTCACGTAGCGTGCATCCGAGATGCCGAGCTGCCCGTTGTTCTGCGCAAAGGCCTCGATCACGGCATAGAGCTTCTTCTCCTTCTCGCCCTGGTACTTCCAGTAGGCATCCATGGTCAGGCGAAACGGGTCTTCCCATTTGTCCCAATCGTGGATCTTGATGCCTTCGTACTGGTCGAACGGAAAGACCTTTTCCATTGGCTGGTAGGTGGTTTCCCAGGCCAGTCCGCGCGTCATGGCGGCGTAGCGTTCCTTGAGGCCCAGTTTCTTCTTGATGACAGGTGCGTCCATGGTTTGTCTCCTAATGGTTTCGTGCAACGGCCCGCAGGCTCAGTGTTCCCAGCTCAGCGAAAACTCGTCGTCGTCTTCGTCGATGTATCCGGACAGCGTCACCAGGTTGACGTGCAGCTGCTGCAGGTTGAAGCGCTGGCCGGTCTGCTCTTCGATGGTTTCGCGGCGGATCACGAGGCGACCGGGCGCGTTGATCTTCACGAGCCCCGGTGGATAGGTGGCGCTGGCCTGGGCGTTGTCCGCCAGGATGGCGTCCACGACCGGGCGGGATTCTTCGTTGTCCTGAAAGGCAATGAAGACGCTGGAGACGACGGGGGCGGCAGGGGTGTTCATGGGGGTGACTTCCTTCACAGGGCCAGGCCCGACTTGCGCGCCCGTGCATCCAGCGCCGTGCGCACGGCGGCCAGGGCCACGCTGCCTTGCGCCCCCAGTGCCATGTCCGCCACCGGTGCCAGCGCGGCCTGCGCCAGGTCGGCATAGGTCTTGAACCAACCGGTGATCAGCGAGCGGTTCTCGTCCGACGCGGCGGCAGCCACCTTGGTGACAGCATCCACCCAGCGCGCGCTCTCGTCATGCCACTCGGGCATGAAGGCCGTCAGCATGGCCACCGCCGTGCCGCCCTGCACTGCCAGGTGGTCGTCCACAAAATGCGTGTAGATCAGCGGGTACAGCAGGCCATCGAGCACCAGGTTCTGTGCCACGAACAGCTCGAACGGATCGTTGACGACCAGCGTGTCCTCCACCAGCCGGCGCAGCGGCTGCCAGCGCGGGTCGTGCAGCCAGTCGTTCTTGCCCGCATCGAGCGCGCCGGGCTCGCCCAGGGCCAGCCCCAGGCGCGTGAGGTACTGCGCCACGGCCAGATGGTCCATGGCATGGAACATGGCCGGCGCCGTGAACGCCGTACCGTAGCCGCGCGAGCAGATCGTGCTGTTGTTCATGTTGGCGCCCCAGGCCGCGTGGCGCAGCGGCATGAGCACTGCACAGGCGGCGGTGCGCTGCGTGTCGGCAATCTTGTCGATCAGCCCCCGCGACTCCACGAACTGGTAGTTGGCCTCCATCGCCTCCTGCTGGCGCGCACGCGCCATGGTCCAGTTGGCGTAATAGAACTGGCGCGGGTCGCGCAGCGCATCCCAGTCGGCCAGCTTGACGGCCGTGCGGGCGGTGTCGAACAGCTCGAATTCGGGTTCCCAGGTCGGACGGTAATGGAAATGCGCGGTGGGCTGCACGCCCACCGTGGCTTCCAGGTAGCGCGACGCGGGTTTGTCACCCGTGTACGCGGCCACGCGGGCGAAGGTGCTGCGCAAAGGCTGGATTTCGCGCGCCTGCAGGTCAATGTTCATGTGCGGTGTCTCCTCAAACGATGGTGGTGGTGCGGTCTTCGATCGGATCGCCGAGGGGGCGCACCCGTTGCGCCCGGCAGAACGCCTCGAACGCGCGCTGCGGCAGCATCAGCTCCACCGTCAGTTCCGGCCAGCCGATCGAAAACTCGAACTCGATAAAACCGTTGTCCCGTCTTTTCAGCACACGGACGAACTTGCGCGACACGTCGCATTGCAGGCTGTCGGTGGCCAGTGGTTCTGGGTTCATTGCGGGCTCCATGTTTTGGCTTTAGCCCGTCAACAGGTGCACGGGTCGTGCCAACTGTCGATAAAACGACTTCAATATCGATAAAACAAGGGTTAGTCCCTACAAAACTCCGTGCCGGGAAGCTGCCGCACACCCCTGGCGGCTGCGCAGCCGCGCCTTGTCCGCAAGATGCCGCGGTGCAGCATGATCAAATGCTCAAATCCACCGAGCAGGAACTGATGAAATGGTGAATTCGACCGGCACTGGGGTCATACCCGATGGCGCTCATCATTCTTTTTATCGATAGTGCGCCCATGCCTGCCTCCGCCCTGCCTCCGCTGCCTCCCGATATCGATCTGCGCCGCCTGGTGCATTTTTCTGCGGGCGACGGCCGCATCTGGCTTTCGGGCCAGCGCATGCTGCTGGTCCATGCGGCCGCACTGGGCGCCCTGCGCCGGGAGCTGATGAACACCCTGGGACCGGCGCAGACCCGCCGCCTGCTGATGCGCGCGGGCTATGCTTCGGGCGAGCGCGACGCGCAGCTTGCGCGCCAGGTGCGCCCCGAGGCATCGCTGTTCGAGATGTTCTCGGTCGGTCCCCAGCTGCACATGCTGGAAGGCGCGGTCCAGGTCACCCCGCAGGTCTTTGAACTCGACCAAGCGGCGGGCCACTTTCGAGGGTTTTTCCGCTGGGACCACAGCTGGGAGGTCGAGAGCCATGTGCGCGACTTCGGCCCCCAGGATGACCCCGTCTGCTGGATGCTGCTGGGCTATGCCTCGGGCTACACCAGCGCATTCTTTCACCGCGCGGCGCTCTTCAAGGAAGTGCAATGCGCGGCCTGTGGACACGGGCACTGCATGATCGAGGGCCGCTTCCAGCACGAGTGGCCCGACGGGGACGCGATAGCACGCGACTACGACGCCGAATCGGTGCTGGTCAAGCTCGACGAACTGCAGTCGCAGGTGCAAACCCTTCGCACCCTGCTGCAACCCGCCGATGAGCTGGGGCCGCTGGTGGGGCGCTCGCACGCATTCGAGCAGACCGTGGCGCTGCTGCGCAAGGCCGCGCAGACGCAGGTCACGGTGCTGCTCACGGGCGAAACCGGTGTGGGCAAGGAGCGCTTTGCCCGCGCGCTGCACGCCATGGGCGCACGGGCCGACAAACCCTTCGTGGCCGTCAACTGCGCGGCGCTGCCCGCCGAGCTGATCGAGAGCGAACTCTTCGGCGCCGAGAAAGGCGCCTACACCGGCGCCGCTGCCACGCGCATCGGCCGCTTCGAGCGCGCGCACGGCGGCACCCTGATGCTCGACGAGCTGGGCGAGCTGCCCCTGCCCGCGCAGGCCAAGTTGCTGCGCGTGCTGCAAAGCGGCGAGATCGAACGCCTGGGCGGTACCCAGGTGCGCAAGGTGGATGTGCGCGTGGTGGCCGCCACCAATGTGGACCTCGAAAAAGCCGTGGCCGAGGGGCGCTTCCGGCGCGACCTGCTGTACCGCCTGAACATCTATCCCATCCGCATTCCCTCGCTGCGCGAACGCACCGACGACATCGAACTGATTGCCATGCACCTGCTGCAAAAGTATGCGGTGCAGCACGGCAAGCGCATGGCGGGCTTCACCGACCGGGCTCTTCTGGCGATGCGCGCCCATGCCTGGCCAGGCAATGTGCGCGAGCTGGAGAACCTGATCGAGCGCGGTGTCATCCTCACCCCGTCGGACGAGAGCGTGGACGCCGAGGTGCTGTTCCCGCACATCACGATGCAACCGGGCGCCACCGTCAATGCCGCCGGCACGCTGGAGCGCACCGCCACCCCCACGGCCCAGGCCACGCAGCTCTACGACCAGCTGCAAAGCAGCGGCCTGACCCTGGAGGCCCTGGAAGACACACTGATCCGCGAAGCCGTGGCACGCGCCGGCGGCAATCTCTCGGCCGCCGCGCGCGCACTGGGCCTGACGCGCCCCCAGTTGAGCTACCGTCTTTCGCGCCTGAACGAACGCGCGCAGACCTGACTCCACCACGGACCACCATGGCCAAACGCCCCTATCTGCACGCACTGAACACCGACAACGACCTTGCTGGCGCGGGCGCCACCATCTCGCGCACCCTGATCGAGCAGACCTATGCCGAATTGCGCGACGACATCATCGAAGGCCGGCTGGAGCCCGGCAGCAAGCTGCCGATCGAGCACCTGCGGGTGCAGTACAACGTGGGCGCCGGCACGCTGCGCGAAGCCATCACCCGGCTGGCCAGCGATGCGCTGGTGACCACGGAGGGGCAGCGTGGCTTTCGCGTGGCCCCGATCACGCTCGATGAACTGGAAGACATCACCCGCCTGCGGGTGCATGTCGAGATCGATGCGCTGCGCCTGTCGATCCGCAACGGCGGAGCGCACTGGCGGGCCGCGCTGCGCCAGAGCTACGACGCCATCTCGGCACTGGAACAGCCCTTTCAGACGGTGCACCGGCGCCGGTGGGAAATCCTGAACGTGCGTTTTCATGAGGCCCTGCTGGCCGGACAGGAGTCGCCATGGACACGCAAGGTACTGGGCCTGCTGGCGCGCCATGGCGAGCGCTACCGCCGCTACGCCATGGGCCTGCCCGGCTCGGTGCGCGACGTGCACGCCGAGCACACCGAGATCTTCGAGCAGGCCATCGCCGGCCGCGAAGCCCGCGCGGCGCTGGCGCTGGAAGCCCATATCCGCGCCACACCCGACCTGCTGGCGCAGGCGCTGCGCAACGGCCAGCTGACCTTGCCCACAGGGGCCACCCCTGACGCCGCGCCCGCACCGATGGCCGGCTGAACGTTTGCGCTATCGTTCGGGCCTGCCGCCGCGGCACCAGAACGCTCTCCTCCATGCTCCAGTACCTCACCATCCCCGTCACGCCCTTCCAGCAAAACTGCTCCATCGTCTGGTGCAGCGCCACCCGCAAGGCCGCCGTCATCGACCCCGGCGGCGACCTGGACCTGCTGCTGGCCGAGACCCAGCGACTGGGCCTCGCGCTGGAACAGATCTGGCTCACCCACGCCCATATTGACCACGCCGGCGGCACCGGAGAGCTGGCCCAGCGCCTTGCGCTGCCCATCGTGGGGCCGCACCCCGGCGACCAGTTCTGGATTGATGGCCTGCCGCAGCAAAGCGCGATGTTCGGTTTTCCGCCCGCGCAGCACTTCACGCCCACCCGCTGGCTGCACGACGGCGACCAGGTGCAGATCGGCCACGAAACGCTGAACGTGCGCCACTGCCCCGGCCATACACCGGGCCATGTGGTGTTTCATGCGCCGCAGATCGACCGGGCCTTTGTGGGCGACGTGCTGTTTTCCGGCAGCATCGGCCGCACCGACTTCCCCCAGGGCAACCACCAGCAGCTCATCGACAGCATCACGCAGCGCCTGTGGCCCATGGGCGACCAGACGGTGTTCATCCCCGGCCACGGGCCGGAAAGCTCGTTCGGACGGGAGCGGCAGAGCAACCCTTATGTGGGCGGCACGTGAGGAATGACGGAAGAGACTTTTAGCTATTATTTCAATAGCAAACTATCCGCCGCGCCGGGCCGCTTCGTACAGCCCCTGCACCCTGGGCACGTTCTGCTCCAGCTCGCGGATGCGTGCCGGGCCCGAGGGGTGGGTGGACAAAAAGGCCAGGCCGCCCTGCTTGCTGCCGGTGGCGTTGCCCATCTTTTGCCACAGACTCACGGCAGCCGAGGGCTGGTAGCCCGCGCGCGCGGCCAGCTCCAGCCCCACCAGGTCGGCATCGCTCTCGTCAGCGCGGCTGAACTGCAGCGTGAGCAGTTGCCCGCCCAGGCTGACCGCCGCATTGCCCAGGTCGCCCAGGCCCAGGAGTTGCGAGCCCAGGCGCAGTGCCAGGTTGGTGCCCTGCGTCTTGGCGATGCGCTCGCGCGCATGCTCGCGCAGGGCGTGGGCCATTTCGTGGCCCATGACCATCGCGGCCTCGTCGTCGGTGAGCTTGAGCTGGTCGAGGATGCCGGTGTAGAAGGCGATCTTGCCGCCGGGCATGCAAAAGGCATTGACCTGCGAACTGCCGATGAGGTTGATCTCCCAGCGCCACTGGCGCGCGCGGTCGTTCCAGGGCGCGGCATGCGGGATCAGCCTTTTGGCAATGGCATGCAGGCGCTGCAGCTGCGGGTGCCCTGCCGGCGCCAGGGCGCGCTGGGCCTTGGCCTGCTGCAGCATCTGCTGGTACTGCTGGGCGGCGGAGTTCTCCAGCGTCTCCGCGGGCACCAGCTTGCGCAGGCTCGACGCCGAACCCACATCCACCTGCGCCAGCACGGGCGCGGCGGCGCTGGCACCCGCAGCCAGCAGGAAGGCGCGGCGCGCAGACCAGGGTGAAGACGGCGCAACGAAGGGTGGGGGGCAGAGCAGGCACATGCAGGAATAATAGACAAAAACCGCCCGGCCCCATGTCAGATACCTCCCCGACCCCACCCCACCCCCCTGCCGTGCGCACCCCCTGGCTCCAGACCCTGCGCGTATACCTGGAGCCCGCCAGCCTGCGCATGCTGACGCTGGGCTTTTCGGCGGGCCTGCCGCTGCTGCTGGTGCTGGGCACGCTCTCGTTTCGCCTGCGCGAGGCGGGCATTGACCGCAGCACCATCGGGTATCTCAGCTGGGTGGGCCTGGCCTATGGCTTCAAATGGCTGTGGGCGCCGCTGGTGGACCGCATGCCGCTGCCGCTGCTCACGCGCTGGCTGGGGCGGCGGCGCGGCTGGCTGCTGCTGTCGCAGGGCATGGTGGTGGCCGGCCTCGTGGGCATGGCGCTGGCCGACCCGCGCCTGACGCTCGGCCCCATCGTGTGGTGCGCGCTGGCGGTGGCCTTTGGCTCGGCGACGCAGGACATTGCGCTCGATGCCTTTCGCATCGAATCGGCCGACGCCAACCACCAGGCGGCGCTGGCCGCCTCGTACCAGACGGGCTACCGCCTGGCCATGATCTGGGCCGGCGCCGGCGTGCTGTGGATCGCTGCGCGCTCGGAAGTGGCGCCTGCCGTAGGGCAGGTGGTGGGCGAGGCCGTGGCCCAGGGTGCGGCCGCCTACCAGAACGGCGCCTGGCAGGCCGCCTACCTGGCGATGGCCGCATCGATGGCCGTGGGCATCGTCACGGTGCTGTTCTCGCGCGAGCCCGTGCCAGTGGTGTTGCCGCCGGCCAAGAACGCCGCCGAATGGCTCAAGGGCGCCGTGGTCGATCCGTTCGCCGACTTTCTGGGCCGCTATGGCTGGCAGGCCGCGCAGATCCTGGCGTTGATCGCCGTATACCGCATCAGCGACGTGGTCATGGGCATCATGGCCAACCCGTTTTATGTGGACATGGGTTTCACCAAGGACGAAGTGGCCGCCGTCACCAAGGTCTATGGCGTGGTCATGACGCTGGTGGGCGCCTTTGTGGGCGGCGTGCTGTCGATGCGCCTGGGGGTGATGCGCATCCTGATGCTGGGCGCCGTGCTCAGCGCCGGCAGCAACCTGCTGTTTGCCTGGCTGGCGGGGCACGGGCACGACGTGACGGCGCTGATCGCCGTGGTGTCGGCCGACAACCTGGCCAGCGGCATTGCCTCGGCCGCCTTCATTGCCTACCTGTCGAGCCTGACCAATGTGAGCTATTCGGCCACGCAGTACGCGCTGTTCAGCTCGATGATGCTGCTGCTACCCAAGTTCGTGGCAGGCTTCTCGGGCGACTATGTCAATGCGCATGGCTATGCGCAGTTCTTCACGGCCACGGCCCTGCTGGGGCTGCCGGTGCTGGGGTTGGTGTGGCTGGCGTCAGGGGTCAAAAAACCCGCTAGCGCTTTACCGTAAATCGCTTGTAGCTATTAAATCAATAGTTCCCAAACAGTTATCCACCTGCACGGTTTACCGGAACTTTACGGGAGCTTCAACGCCGCGCGACGCCTGCGGGCCACCATGGAGCCCTGCCCCCACCGGCTCCACCACCCCACTACACTGCCCCGATGAGCTCGCACCTGCTGATGATCGAAGACGACGCCCGCCTGGCCCAGATGGTGGGCGAATACCTGGGCCAGTCGGGCCTGCATGTCACGCACCGCGCCGACGGCGCCAGCGGCCTGGCGCAGTTGCAGGGCGAAGGCGCGGGCCCCCTGCCCGACCTGGTCATCCTCGACCTGATGCTGCCCGACATGGACGGCCTGGATGTCTGCCGCCGCATCCGCGCGCTGCAGGGGCCCGCCGCCCAGGTGCCGGTGCTCATGCTCACCGCCAAGGGCGACCCCATGGACCGCATCATCGGCCTGGAGCTGGGCGCCGACGACTACCTGCCCAAGCCGTTTGAACCGCGCGAGCTGCTGGCCCGCATCCGCGCCATATTGCGCCGGCGCACCGACGGCGCCAGCGCGCCGGCCGCGCAGACCCTGCGCTTCGGCTCGCTCGAAATCGACCGCGATGCCCGCAGCGTGACGGTGGCAGGTGCAGCGGCCGATCTCACCTCCTACCAGTTCGACCTGCTGGTGGCCCTGGCCGAGCGCGCCGGCCGCGTGCTCACGCGCGACCAGATCATGGAGGCCGTGCGCGGCCGCGAACTGGAGGCGTTTGACCGCTCGATCGACGTGCACATGGGCCGCATCCGCGCGGCCATCGAGGTGGACGCCAAGAACCCGCGCCGCATCCTGACGGTGCGCGGCGTGGGCTACGTATTTGCCAAGCAGCAAGACTGAGATGTCCCCCCTGAGTCGCTTCGCGCCTTCCCCCCAGGGGGACGCCACCGGTGGCCTGGCAAAGCCAGTTCCACGGTGGCACTGGCCTCGGTGGCGCCCCTTGCGCGGGCCGCAGTCCACGGGTGTGGGGCATGGCGGTGTTTGATCTCTTTTCCCGCCGTCTGTACCTGCGCATCTGGCTGGCCGTGGTCGGCGGCGTGGCCGTGCTCACCCTGGCCGTGGGCTGGGCCTGGCGCATTGCCGCCGAGCAGAACGCACTGCCCGTGGCGCCGCCCGCCCGCGAAGTGGTGCTGCGCGACAGCGAGGGCCACACGCTGGTCGCCGGGCTCGCCACGCGCGTGCCCGGGCCGCCGGGCGAGGGCCTGGAACTGTCCATTGACAGCGCCGACGGCAGCACCTACCGCCTGCAGCTGGCGCCGCGCGGCGACCGGGGCAATCACCCCGGGCCCAACCGCCGCGCCGACGCCGCCTTCTGGACCCGGCCACCGTTCGGCTTCCTGTGGATGCTGGGCCTGGTGGGCCTGGCCGTGGCCGTGGGGGTGTTTCCCATCATCCGCCGCCTGCTGCAGCGGCTGGAGACCCTGCAGCGCAGCGTGCAGCGTTTTGGCGAGGGCGACCTGTCGGTGCGTGTGCCCGAGCAGGGGCAGGACGAGGTGGCCCACCTGGCGCGCCAGTTCAATGCCGCCGCCGCCCGCATCGAGGCCCTGGTCAAGACCCACAAGTCGCTGCTGGCCAATGCCTCGCACGAGCTGCGCTCGCCGCTCACGCGCATCCGCATGGGCCTGGAGCTGATGGGCGGGCAGCAGCCCTCACCCGCGTTCCGCGAAGAAATCCTGCGCAACATCGCCGAGCTCGACCAGCTGGTCGATGAAATCCTGCTGTCCAGCCGGCTGGACGCGCGCGAGGCCGATGTGGGCACCGTGGAGCTGGTGGACCTGATCGGACTGGCCGCCGAGGAATGCGCGCGGGTCGATGCCGACCTGGATGTCAGCGCCAGCGCCGATGCGCTGCAAGTGCGCGGCGTGGCCAAGCTGCTGCGCCGCGCGCTGCGCAACCTGCTGGAAAACGCACGCCGCTACAGCCAGGGCACCATCACGGTGGTGGTGCAGCGGCACAACGGCCAGGCGCGCTTCAGCGTGCTCGACCAGGGGCCCGGCGTTCCCCCCGCCTTGCGCGAACGCATCTTCGAGCCCTTTTACCGCCTGCCGGGTGCCAGCGAACGTGCCGGCGGCGTGGGCCTGGGGCTGGCCCTGGTGCGCTCGATTGCCGAGCGGCACAACGGCTCGGTGCGGTGCGACGATCGACCCGACGGCACCAGTGGCGCATGTTTTGTGCTGTCGCTGCCGCTGGCAGCTGCGGCGGCAACGGCGCCTGCGCCACGCTGATCAGCGCACCATCCGATGTGGCGGCAGTGGCCAGCGCCAGGCCGACAGTCCATACATCACCGCTCCGACCACCAGCGCCGCCGCCGCCAGCGCCAGGCCGCGCGCAAAGCCCCGGCCCGGATCGCCCTGCGCAATCAGCCAGGCCACCAGGGGCGGCCCGGCGATCTGGCCCAGGCCGTAGACGGCCGTCACCAGGCTGGCAAAACTGTCGGCCGAAGCGGGCCACAGGCGCCGCGCCTCCTGCAGGCCGTAGAAGGTGATGGCCGTGAACGGCAGGCCCACGCACAGACTGCTGAGCGCAAAGCCGGCGGGCGTGGGCCAGACCAGCCCCAGCGCAATGCCCAGGGCCTGCAGCGCATAGGCGGCCAGCAGCAGCCAGCGCCGGTCCCAGGCCGGGGGAGTCCGCGTGCTCAGCGCCGCGCCAATCGCCACGCCAGCACCGAACACCGGCCAGAACAGGTCCGGCCAGGGTGCCCCCGGCGGCAGCGCGGCACGCGCGATGACGGGCAGAAAGGTGGCGGTGACGATGTAGCCCAGCCCCGCCAGACCATAGGCCAGCGCATGCACGGCCCGCGCCACCGCCGTACCGCCGCCCTGCGCCCGCGCCGCAGCCGGCGGCGCCCCTCTTGCAGGGTCCGTGGCCCGGACCTGGGCCGCCCGACCCCGCACCACGGGCCAGACCCCCACGCACAACAGCACCGACAACAGGCCGAACACCACCCAGCCCGAAGCCGCCCGCCACTGCCCGGCCACCATGGCGCTGGCCGCCAGCCCCGTGAGCACGATGCCCACGCCCGGCCCGCAGAAGATCAGCCCGCCCATGGCCGGCCGGCCCAGCACCGCCAGGCGCACCATGCACCAGGCCGCCACGTTGAGCAGTACCACGGCGCTGGCCGCCCCCGCCACCCAACGCAGCGCCGGCCAGCTGGCGGGCATCGGCAGCGCCATGGCCAGTGTGAGCAGCACCGTGACCACCAGCCCCGCGCGCGCCAGCCGCGCCGGGTGCCAGCGTGCGTAGAACCCGGGCGCCAGCCAGGGCAGCGCCATGCAGGCCAGGGCGCCCACCAGGTAACCCACGTAGTTGGCCGTGGCCAGCCAGCTGCCTTCGGCGAGCGTGAGCACGCCATCGTGCAGCATCATGGGCAGCAGTGGTGTGAACGCAAAGCGTCCCACGCCCATGGCCACGGCCAGCGCCAGCATGCCCGCCAGCGCCACCGTGTGGGGTCGGTCGGCCCAGGGCGTTGCAGCGGGTGTGGTGCCGGGGTGGGCGGTGGCCTGTGGTTCCATAGCGTGGTTTCCATGTCTGTTTTCTTTATCCTACGCTCAGCGCCGCACGGTCCCTGCGCGGAGGGTGGCGCATGCGCACACGCCCGCGCATTGGCGCCATGGACCCGATGGACGCCAAGCATTCACCCATGGACAATGCCCGCATGCACACCTTCACCAACTCCCGCTTTTGCACCCGCTTCGGCCTGACCACTCCCGTCGCACTGGCGCCCATGGCGCTGGCCTCGGGCGGAGCCTTGGCGAGCGCCTGCGCCCGCGCCGGGGCGCTGGGGCTGGTCGGCGGCGGCTATGGCGACCTGGCCTGGACACAGCGCGAATACCAGCTGGCGCTGCAAGCTGCGGATACCGGCCGCATTGGCTGCGGCTTCATCACCTGGAAGCTCGACGAAGACGCCTCGGCCCTCGACTGGGTGCTGGACCGGCCGCCCGGCCAGCGCCCCCGGGCGCTGATGCTGTCGTTTGGCGACCCACGCCCCTATGCGCGCCGCATTGCCGACAGCGGCGCCGCGCTCATTTGCCAGGTGCAGCGCATGGACCAGGTCCCGCAGGCCATCGAGGCCGGTGCGCAGGTGATCGTGGCGCAGGGAGCGGAGGCCGGGGGCCACGGCATGAACGCGCTCAATGGCCGCTCCACCATGGCCTTTGTGCCCGAGCTGGCCGACTGGCTGTCCGCCCATTCACCCGCCACCCTGCTGCTGGCCGCCGGTGGCATTGCCGACGGGCGCACGCTCGCGGCAGCCCTGGTGCTGGGCGCCGATGGGGCGCTCGTGGGCTCACGCCTGTGGGCCACGCAGGAAAGCCTCGCCCCGCAAGGCGCCAAGGACATGGCCGTCGCCACCGACGGCGACGGCACGGCGCGCACGGCCATCTTCGACATCCTGCGCCGCAAGAACTGGCCTGCACCCTACGATTTCCGTGCCCTGCGCAACGCGCTGCACCGGCAGTGGGAAGATCGCATCGACGCCCTGCGCGCCGACCCCGGGGCGGCACGGGCCGCCTACGACGAGGGCGTGCGCAGCGGCAACTTTGAGGTCGCGCACGCCACGGCGGGAGAGGCTGTCGGGCTCATCCACGACCTGCCGGCGGCGGGTGCGCTGGTTCAGCGCATGGATGCGCAGGCGCGGGCGCTGCTGGGTTGAGGGCCTGACCTTCAGAACGATCTGGACGCGCTCATCCGGACCGTCCTCCCCGCGGCTGCTCCAGCCAACGGATACAGCCCACGAACGCCACCAAGCTGAAGGTATAGAAAATATTGCCGCTGTTGTGTGCCAAGAAAACCTGCGTCCAGCCAAAGCCGAAGTAGGCGATGGGCAGCAGGGAGGCCGCCACGCGCACAGCCAGCAGCGAGGGCCGCTGCGCTGGCAGCGCCCGGGCCAGCCGGGTGCGAGTCGGCCACATCACGGCCAGCGGAATCGCATAGAAGGCCAGCAGCACGGCCACGCCGATCAGGCCGCGCTTGGCCCACATGTCCAAGATCTCATTGTGCGCATGCCCATACTCCAGGACCGACGGATGCGCCAACCCCGCCGCGACCATCTTCTGCTTTTGCACGACCACGCCGCTCACGCCCCAGCCCGTCAGCGGACGCTGCGCGCCCATGTGCAAGGCCAGGCGCCACTGCTCCAGGCGCTGACCGGCCGAGGTTGTCGCGCCCTGCTGCGGGTGGGTCCAATACAACGGAACCTCCGCCATGGCCTGGTCCACGCGCGCCCCGAACTTGCCCGCTGCGGGAATCACCATGGCCGCAACACACAGGGCGGCACCAACGGCCGTCCACATGGCCCGCCGACCTTGGCCGTGGCGCCACATCAGGCCCAGCACCACCGCCATCAGCAGGGGAGCCACAACCCATGCACCCCGTGATCCGGACAGCAAAGACGCCAGTACCCCGCACCCGCCCAACAGCCACAACAGCAGAAACTGCCTGCGCGGCCAGGCGCCAAACGAAGCCATGGCCCAGGTGGCGATCCCAAGGTACATGGCGATTCCGCCATATTGGATGGCATTGGTATGCCCCATGGCCTTGCTCCACCCCAAGACAAGGGATTGATAGGCGGCAATACCTAAAGCCCCCGCAGCACCCAGCGCGCAACCCCACACGGCGCTGCCTGCATGCACGCCGACCTGGTAGGCAACACCGAGGCACAACGCGGCCAGCCAGTACTTGAGCAGATAGTCCGAACCGGTCCACGACCACCAGCCGTCAAACGACAACCCCCAGATCAACCCCATGAGCACCATCACGGCGCACAGGGCTTTCAACTCGGTCGCCCAGGTCTTGTGGCGGCACAACCCCACGCCCGCCAGCGCGAAAATGACACAAGCTGCTGCGCCATAAGAGTACCCGGAAGGCACGGCCAGCGACAATGCAAAAAAAACAAAGCACGAAATGCTCATTCCGCATCCGACGATGCGCTGGTACAGATTGACCGTATCTTTTCTCATCACACCTTTCGTTCCAAAACACTGCGCGCAATGCCGCAAAGCCCGCTTTCCGCACCATGGCACCTTTTCCCATCCTCTACATCAACCTCGACAAAGATGTTGAACGCAGACAGCGCATGCAAGCCCAGTTCAACCACCTCCAGCTGGCTGCCCAGCGGTTGCCAGCCGTCTGGTGGCCAGACCTGGCGCGAGAGGAGCAAAACCAGTACTACAGCGAGACGCTGAACCAGACGCAATACTTCAAGGCCCTGGCCAATGGCGAGAAGGGCTGTTATTGCAGCCATATCAAGGCTTGGCAGGCGTTGCTGGACAGCGCCGCACCGGCCATGGCAATTTTCGAGGACGACGTCAAGCTGCTGCCGGACATTATCCCGGCCTTGGAAGCCCTGGCCCAACGAACGACTGGCTGGGACATGATCAAACTGTACAGCCGGGATCAGGAAAAAATTTGCAACAAATTCCCTCTGTTCACCACCCATTCCTTGATCACGTACCAGCGCATCCCCAGCTTTGCGGCAGGCTATGTGATCACCCGTGCCGGCGCCCAGAAGTTGCTGGCATCCCGCCTGCCATTCGGTCGCCCGGTGGATGTGGATTTCCGTTTCTGGTTCGAAAACGACCTGCGGGTCGCCGGGGTCTACCCCTCCGTCATGGCGCTGGATGACACCAGTGAAGTCAGCAGCATTTGGGAGCAACGCGACCGGCTCACGCTGTCGCAACGCCGACGCAAGCTGCTGATGAAGCTGCGCCTGACTCTGGGCAACGCCTTGCACCGCTGACACGCGCCAGGACGGGTTACGAATGCCCGCCCTGCGCCAGAAGCGCCTGGTACTGCGCCCACATATGCGAACGGCCATAGGAGGACAACGCCTTGCGCCGCGCGGCCTGTCCCAGTTGGGCCGCCATCTCCGGCTGCCGCAACAATTGCGCGAGAACCTGTCCCAAGGCGCCAGCATCAGACTCGGGCACCAGACGGCCGGTCAGGCCATCGCTGAGCACCTCGCGCACACCGATCACATCCGATGCCACGCAGGCACAACCGGCGGCCATGCCCTCCACCAAGGCCAGCGGCATGCCTTCCCAGTGCGTGGACAGCACAAAGATCTGGGTTGCCGCCAAGCGCTGGTGCAAATCACCCACATTGCCCAGAAACTGCACCTGGGCCTGCACGCCCAGTGCCTGGGCCAGTTGCCGCGCCTGCTTCAGCAGGCGCTTCTTGCCACCGCCAGCCAGGTACAGCGTGGGCATCAGGCCCCGCTGCTTCAGCCAGGCCAGCGCCCGGATCAGGGTCGCATGGTCCTTCTGGCGCGCGAAACGCGATGCCATCAGGATCGCGGCGTCGCGTTCAGCCCACGGCCGCATCAGGTGTTCTGGAAAGCGCTCCAGCGCGATGCCGTTCGGGATGGCAATGCATTTGTCCGGCGGGAAACCGTGCGCAATCAGACTGCTGCGCACCCCTTCCGAGACGCCAATGCTGGCCTCGGTACACGGAGCCAAGGCCAGGGCCTGGGCCAGACGGCGCGGGGTGTAGCGCTCGCGCGAGTTGTGCTCGACATGAAAGATCCGCGCCACGCCCTCGGCCCGGGCGGCCTGACGGCCCCAGATATGGTCGCTGAAACCGTGCGCAAACAGCACATCGGGGCGCCATGCACGAATGATCTTGCGCAGCTCCCAGACCGTCAGCACATGCAGCCAGTTCGACACGATGCGGACCTCCAGCCCCTGGTCGCGCAGCGCCTGAACCCGGCCCATGTGTGTGGTGCGCTTGCGCCGCAGCACCAGCAGCACTTCGGTGCCCGGGGTCTGCCGGGCGGCCAGGCACAGATCGATGGCCACTTGCGTGGCACCGGAAAACCCGCCTGTGACGAAATGCAGGATGCGCATGATTCACCCAAGAAAAAAGCACCAAAGCCGGCCTGATCGAGGCCATGCCTGGTGCCATTCGGCCGACAAAGGCCCGATCAATGCCCGCCCGCGAACACCTCGCCGGCCTTCAGCCGGTACACCGTGCCGCAATACGGGCATTTGGCTTCGCCGGCATGGGCCACGTCCAGGTACACCCTGGGGTGGCTGCTCCAGAGTTTCATGTCGGCCTTGGGGTTGGGACAGAACACGCCGCCCTGGGCGTTCAGGTCTTTGGCCAGAAGTTCAATGGCTGCTTGCGACATGGTCAGACCTTGGTGAGCCAGTGGGCATATTGGGGATTGCGGCCATTGACGATGTCAAAGAACGCGCTCTGGATCTTCTCGGTGATGGGGCCGCGGCGGCCCACATAGTCGTCTTTTCCGATCTCGATGCGATCGAGTTCACGGATGGGCGTCACTTCGGCGGCCGTGCCGGTGAAGAAGGCTTCGTCGGCGATATACACCTCGTCGCGCGTGATGCGCTTTTGCACCAGTTCCAGGCCCAGGTCCTTGCAGATGTGCATGACGGTGTCGCGCGTGATGCCCTTGAGCGCACCGGCCGACAGGTCGGGGGTATAGACCACGCCGTCCTTGACGATGAACACGTTCTCGCCCGAACCTTCGGACACAAAACCCGAGGTATCCAGCAGCAGGGCTTCGTCGTAACCATCATCGGTGGCTTCGGTGTTGGCCAGGATGGAATTGGTGTAGTTGCTCACCGCCTTGGCCTGGCTCATGGTGATGTTGACGTGGTGGCGCGAGTAGCTGCTGGTCTTGACGCGGATACCCCGGGCCATGCCGTCTTCACCCAGGTAGGCACCCCAGGCCCAGGCGGCCACCATCAGGTGGATGTCGTTGCCCTTGGGCGAGACGCCCAGCTTCTTGTCGCCGATCCAGGTCAGGGGGCGCAGGTAGCACGACTCCAGCTGGTTCTCACGCACCACGGCGCATTGGGCTGCGTTCACCTGGTCCTGGGTGAAAGGGATCTTCATGCGCAGGATCTTGGCGCTGTTGAACAGGCGCTCGGTATGGTCCTGCAGGCGGAAGATGGCCGTCCCAGCGGCCGTGTTGTAGGCCCGCACGCCTTCGAAGGCGCCGCAGCCGTAATGCAGGGTATGGGTCAGTACATGGATCTTGGCATCGCGCCAGTCGACCATCTGGCCGTCCATCCAGATCTTGCCGTCACGGTCGGCCATCGAGGGAACTACGGGGCTCATGGGTGTCCTTTGGGTTGCTGGGTGTCGCAAAAGAGCCAATTTTACGGGGCGGCAGATCCCGCATCGCCTTCTGGCGCATCCGCAGGCGCCACAGGGCGTTCCAGCGTCCATTTCACCAGCTTGCCACCGTGGAACTCGCAGGTCACATGCGATTGGGTGCCATCGGTCCAGCGGTAGACCTCGGGTTGTTCGTTTTCGGGCGACTGCAGCACCCCCAGCGAACGCGTCATGGCCACCACATGCATCAGGTTCACCCCCACCTGCAGTTTGGCATTGAGCATGACGGCACTGCCGACATATCCGATGGGGCGGTCGGCCGCCTTGCGCATGACATTCATGAGCCGCGTGAAATGCAGCAGGGCCCACATGAGGACACCCCCGCCGACGGCCGCGACGCCCATCCAGCCATAGGACCGAAAGCCCGCCACCACCACAATCACCAGCCCCACGGGCACCAGGATATTTCGAAAATTCATGGCCCCATTGTCTTACGACGCCGCTCGCCCAGCACTGTGGGGAGTGCGTATGCACAGGTCAAGCAATGCCGCGCACCACGTTCATGGCCTCCTCGACCCGCTCCACGGCGTGGATGGTCAGGCCTTCGATCGGTTTCTTGGGGGCATTGGCCTTGGGCACCACCGCCACGCTGAAGCCCAGCTTGGCCGCCTCGCGCAGGCGCTCCTGCCCGCGGGGCGCGGGGCGTACCTCGCCCGCCAGCCCGACCTCGCCAAAGGCGATGAACCCCTGCGGCAAGGCCTTGCCGCGCAGGCTGGAGGTGATGGCCAGCATCACGGCCAGATCGGCGGCGGGCTCGCTGATGCGCACGCCGCCCACGGCGTTCACAAACACATCCTGGTCCATGCAGGCCACACCGGCATGGCGGTGCAGCACGGCCAGCAGCATGGCCAGGCGATCCTTGTCGAGCCCCACGGAAAGGCGCCGCGGACTGGGCCCGCCGCTGTCCACCAGGGCCTGGATCTCGACCAGCAAGGGTCGCGTGCCTTCGAGCGTGACCATCACGCAGCTGCCCGGCACCGGCTCGCTGTGCTGGCTCAGGAAGATGGCACTGGGGTTGCTGACGCCCTTGAGGCCCTTTTCGGTCATGGCGAACACGCCGATCTCGTTGACGGCGCCAAAGCGGTTCTTGATGGCCCGCACCAGCCGGAACTGGCTGTGCGTGTCGCCCTCGAAGTACAGCACCGTGTCCACCATGTGCTCCAGCACGCGCGGGCCGGCCAGCGCGCCCTCCTTGGTGACATGGCCCACCAGCACCACCGCCACGCCCGACGCCTTGGCGGCCCGCGTGAGGTGCGCCGCGCACTCGCGCACCTGGGCCACCGAGCCGGGTGCCGAGGTGAGCTGGTCGGAATACACCGTCTGGATCGAGTCGATCACGGCCACGGCCGGCTGCATCGATTCGATGGTGGCCAGGATTTTCTCCAGCTGGATCTCGGCCAGCACATTCACCTGGCTGTGGTCCAGTCCCAGCCGGCGCGAACGCAGCGCCACCTGGGCACCGCTTTCCTCGCCGGTCACATACAGGGTGGGCAGCCCCGTGCGCTGCAGCGCATCCAGCGCCTGCAACAGCAGCGTGGACTTGCCGATGCCCGGGTCGCCCCCGATCAGCACCACGCCACCTTCCACGATGCCCCCGCCCAGCACCCGGTCCAGTTCGTCGATACCGCTGGGCGTGCGCGCGATGTCCGTGGCCTCGATGGCCGCCAGCGGCATGACGGCCTGCGCCTGCGCCAGCCCGGCAAACTGCGCGCCGCTGTAGCGGTTCTTGCCCGGTCCCGCCTCCGCCACCGATTCGATCAGGGTGTTCCAGGCGCCGCAGGATGGGCACTTGCCCAGCCAGCGCGGGCTGGTGCCGCCACATTCGGTGCAGGTGAAAAGGGTTTTGTCTTTGGCCATGGGAGCGGGATCTTGCAAAGCGGCTGGCCACTATAGCGGCCAGCAGCGCGCCAGCGGCCGTTACCGCTCCTTCAGGGGCCAAGAAACCATGCGCCCGCGTCCAAGGACCAAACCCCTTACGATGGCGACTCGGGCCCGCAATACTAGCGCGCATGTCGACGCCCCCGGCGCTCAGCACTGCGGAGCCTGCACCCCGCCACCTTTTCAACCTCCACCATGTCCGCACCCACGCTTTACTTCGCCCCCGGCACCTGCGCCCTGGCCGTTCACATTGCCTTGCACGAGGCGCAGGCAGGCCACGAGCTGGTTCGTCTCGACTTCACCACCCAGCAGCAACGCAGCCCCGAGTACCTGGCCATCAACCCCAAGGGCCGCGTGCCCGCGCTGGTGACCGAGCACGGCGTGCTGACCGAAACCCCGGCCTTGCTGGCCTATGTGGCGCAACGCTTTGCGCAGGCGCAGCTGGCGCCGCTGGACCCGTTTGCCTTCGCGCGCATGCAGGAGTTCAACAACTACCTGGCCTCCACCGTGCATGTGGCCCACGCCCACCGCCCCCGCGCCAGCCGCTGGGCCGATGACGCCCACGCCATCGAGGCCATGCAGCGCAAGGTGCCGCAGAACATGGCGGAGTGCTTTGGCGTGATCGAACACCATTACCTGCAAGGCCCCTGGGTGCTGGGCGAACAATATTCCGTCGCCGACGCCTACCTGTTCACCGTGTCCGGCTGGCTGCGCAGCGACGGCGTGGACGTGGCGCAGTTCCCCAAGGTGGCCGACCACCGGCGCCGCATGGCCGAGCGCCCCGCCGTGCAACGCGCGCTGGCATAAACGGCACAAAAAAACCCCGGCACCGGGCGGGTGGCGGGGCTTTCGGCGTTGCCGGCCCGGTCAGTTGACCTTGAGCGCGCGCCAGTCAATGCGGTTGTCCGCGCGGTGCGGCAGCTCCACCTTCTGCGTGGCGGCCCACGGGATCACCTGGTTGTACAGCGGGATGTGCGAAATGAGCTCGTGGTCCTGCACCAGGGCCTTTTCGATCAGGCCATTGCGTGTGGCCGGATCGGTTTCTTTCTTGATGCGCTCGATCAGCGCATCCTGCTGCGGGCTGCTGAAACGGCCCAGGTTGAAGTTGCCGTCGCCCCCGGCGCCCGGCGAGCGGACCAGCGACTGCAGCGAATAGAACGCATCGAACGTGGGCACGCCCCAGCCCAGCAGGTAGATGCTGGCCTCGTTGCGCTGGATCATGGGGAAATAGGTGGCAAACGGCAGCGAGCGCAGCTTGGCCTTCACGCCGACCTTGGCCCACTGCGCCGTGATGGCCTGGCACAGCTGTTCGTCGTTGATGTAGCGGCCTGCGCTGCAGGCAAAGTCCACCTCGAAACCGTTCGGGTAGCCCGCATCGGCCAGCAGCTTCTGCGCTGCCTTGGCATCGAAGGGCCAGCGCACATCGGCCTTGGGCGTCCAGCCGTTGACCTGGTGGGCAATCAACGCGCCCGTGGGCTGGGCCAGGCCGCGCAATACCACGCGCTGGATGGCGTTGATGTCGATCGCCTGGTACAGGGCCTTGCGCACACGCACATCCTTGAGCGGGTTCTGGCCCTTGACGTTCGAGCCTGGCAATTCGCTGCGGAACTGGTCCATGCCCAGAAAGATGGTGCGGTATTCGGCGCCTTCCAGCACCTTCAGGCCCTGCGTCTGGCGCACCCGCGCCAGATCCTGCAGGCTGGGGTCGATGATGAAGTCGATCTCGCCCGACAGCAGCGCCGCCGTGCGCGTGGCATCGGACTTGATGGGGGTGTAGACCACCTCGGTCACGTTGGTGGCGAACTTGCCCTTGCCCCACCAGTGCGGGTTGGGCGCAAGCACCACGCGCTGGTCCGGCGTCCACGATTGGAGCACGAACGGCCCCGTGCCCAGCGCGTTGCGGTGGGCAAAGGTTTCGTCCTTGTTCTTGATGTCCTTGGGCTCAACCGACTTGTTCTTCTCGGCCCAGGCCTTGCTGAGCATGCGCAACTCGGTCAGCTGGTTCACCAGCACCGGGTTGGGCACGTCCGAGAAGATGTCGATGGTGTGGCTGTTGACCTTTTCCACCCGGTCGATGCCCTGGGCATAGACCGCGTAGTTGGAGCTTTTCGACTTGGCGCGCTCGAGCGAGAACTTGGCATCGTCGGCCGTGAACTCGCTGCCGTCGCTGAACTTCACGCCCTTGCGCAGGCTCAGGCGCAGCTGGGTGGGACTCATCGGCTTCCATTCGGTGGCCAGCGCGGGCTCGGGCTTGAAGGTCTTGCTGTTGTATTCGACCAGCGTGTCGTACACGGCCGCGTGCAGCGCGTTGTTCACGCCCACGTTCTGGGCATGCACGTCCCACGACGACACATCCACGGCACGTGCCCAGCGGAAGGTCGTGGCCTGCGCGGTCAGGGGCAGGCTGGCAGCCAGCGTGGCGGCAAGGAGCAAGGGTTTGAATTGCATGGGCTTGTGCCTCTCAGAAAACAAAACCCTAATGTGACCCAGGGTAGGCGCCACCGGAACGATTTGGTGGTTGTATCCATGTGCGCCGTGGGGTCGGCACCCTGAAAACCGTCGACAAGGCGCCTGCGCCAGCAGCGCCCAGCCTACTGGCGCCGCAGCGCCTGCCGGATGCGCTCCAGCGCCGGCGAGGGCTGCGCCACGCTGCGATCGAACGGGTGCGCGGTGGCTCCGACGGCTTTCAGGATGCGTTGCACGTAGGCACGCGTCTCCAGGTAGGGCGGCACGCCGCGGTAGCGCTCGACCTTGCCCTCGCCGGCGTTGTAGGCCGCGGCCACCAGCGCCACGTCGCCTTCGAAGTAGGCCAGCAGCCAGCGCAGGTAGGTCAGGCCCCCACGGATGTTCTGCGCCGGGTCATACGGGTTCTTGACGTTGAAGCGCTCGCTCGTTGCGGGAATCAGCTGCATCAGGCCCTGCGCGTTTTTGGGCGACAGCGCCTGGGTGTTGAAGTTCGACTCGGCGGCCATGATGGCCAGCGCCAGCTGCGGCTCGACCTGGTATTGCGGCGCCATCCTGAGCACCAGCTCCACGATCTTGCGCGGCGCGACCCGCTGGTAGTTGACGCCAGGCTGGGCCACCTGGACCGGGGCGGGCGGTGGCGGCCGCAGGCATTCGGGCACTTCGTCCGTGGCGCCGCCCACCACCTGCAGCATGCGCGCTGCCACGTCCAGGCCCTGCTCGGCGGCGGCCTGGAAGAAAAAGGCGGCCGCCCCATCGTCGCGCACCACACCGCGCCCGTGGGCGTACATCCATCCGAGGTTGTATTGGGCCAGCATGTCGCCCAACCGCGCGCTCGCGCAATAGAGTGCAACGGCCCGCAACGGGTCGCGCGCCACGCCTTCGCCATGTTCGTAGGCGATGGCCTCCTGGCGCAGGCTGGCCGCCCGGTTGGCGTCGGATTCACCGGCCTGCGCCCGCGCCGCGCCCGCACCCCAGGTGCACAACGACACCACCGCTAGCGGCGCAAGGATCGACAGGCTGGCACGCATGGTTTTCAGTATGCGCGTCTTTGCGCCCTTCGTCACGTCCTGTGCCGACGCAGGACGGCCAATAGCCACCCCCCGAGAGTGTGCTGTGGACCGTCAGTCCACCGCCACGGGCACGCGCGGCGCCAGTGCGCACATCAGCTCGTAGCCCACGGTGCCGGCGGCCTGCGCCACCTCGTCGATGGGCAGGACCGTGCCGTTGCCCGCCCGCCCCCACAGCGTGACTTCGCTGCCAAAACCGGCCTCCACGCCCGCTGCCATGACGGGGTTCAGGTCCACGGTGACCATGTCCATGCTGACGCGGCCGACCAGGCGCGTGCGCACGCCGTTCACCAGCACGGGCGTGCCGGTGTCGCAATGGCGCGGGTAGCCGTCGGCATAGCCGCAGGCCGCCACGCCGATGGTGAGCGGTCCCTCTGCCGTGAAGCGCGAGCCGTAGCCCACGGTATCGCCCGCCTGCAGCTGCTGCGTGCCGATGATGCGGGTGGCCAGCGTCATGGTCGGCTGCAGGTCCCACTGCGCCGCCTGGTGCTCGGGGTGGTCGGGCGCGCTGCCGTACAGCACGATGCCGGCGCGCACCCAATCGCCCCGCACCTGGGCGTCGCTGGCATGGCGCAGCGCGGCGGCGCTGTTGCACAGGCTGCGCTCGCCGGGCAGGTCCTGCGTGGCCGCGTTGAACGCCGCCATCTGGTGCGCAATGCCCCGCGCGCCGTCGGCATCGCTGAAATGGGTCATGAACGAGATCTCGTCCACCTGCGGCAGCGCATTCAGCCGCGCCCAGGCGCTGCGGTAGCGCTGTGGCGTGAAGCCCAGGCGGTTCATGCCCGAGTTCAGCTTGAGGAACACGCGGTGCGGCACCTGCGTCTTGTGGGCGGCCAGCATGTCGATCTGGTCGTCGCAGTGCACCGCATGCCACAGCGACAGGCGCGAGCACAGTTCCAGGTCGCGCGGCTCGAACACGCCCTCCAGCAGCAGGATGGGACCGCGCCAGCCCAGGTGGCGCACACGCTCGGCCTCGGCCAGGTCGAGCAGGGCAAAACCGTCGGCGGCACGCAGACCTTCAAAGGCCCGCTCGATGCCGTGGCCATAGGCATTGGCCTTGACCACGGCCCAGGTTCTGGCGTCGGGCACGGCCTGGCGCACGCGCTCGAGGTTGTGGTGCAGGGCAGCGGTATGGATGGTGGCGTGGATCGGGCGCGGCATGGGAATGGTGGGGGAAACGAGCATGGGATTCTGGCATTGCGGGCCCGGGGGGGCGTGATATAACCGCCAGTCACCTGTATGCGGCCTCCCAATTTAATCGGGCATCAGCCTCACTGATACCCCTCCAGCCATTCGATGAAGCGCGGTTTTTACACCATCATGTCGGCGCAGTTTTTCAGCTCGCTCGCCGACAACGCACTCTTCGTGGCCGCCGTCGAACTCCTGCGCACAGGGGGCGCCCCCGAGTGGCAGCGCGCCGCGCTGGTACCCATGTTTGCCCTGTTCTATGTGGTGCTGGCGCCTTTCGTGGGCGCGTTTGCCGATGCCTTGCCCAAGGGCAAGGTGATGTTTGCCAGCAACGCCATCAAGATCGCGGGCTGCCTGATGATGCTGTTCGGCTCGCACCCCCTGATTGCCTATGCCGTGGTGGGGCTGGGCGCCGCGGCCTATTCGCCCGCCAAGTACGGCATCCTCACCGAGCTGCTGCCGGCCTCGCAGCTGGTCAAGGCCAACGGCTGGATCGAGGGGCTGACCATCGCCTCCATCATCCTCGGAGTGCTGCTGGGCGGTCAGCTGGTGGGACAGCAGCTGTCGGTGGCACTGCTGTCCATCGACATCCCCATGCTCGATACCGGCGTCGATACTGCTGCCGAAGCGGCCATTGCCGCACTCATCGTGGTGTATGCCCTGGCTGCCTGGTTCAACACGCGCATCCCGCACACGGGCGTGGAGATGCGCCCGCTGCGCCAGGACCCGCAGCGCGGCCTGATCTCCAGCACCCTGGCCCTGCTGCCCGACTTCTGGGCCTGCAACAGCCGCCTGTGGCGTGACAAGCTGGGGCAGATCTCGCTGTCCACCACCACCCTGTTCTGGGGTGCCGGCGGCAACCTCAAGTTCATCGTGCTGGCCTGGGCCGGCGTGGCCCTGGGCTACAACACCACGCAGGCCTCGGCCCTGACCGGCGTGGTGGCCATCGGCACCGCCGTGGGCGCCGTGGCGGCATCGATGCGCATGCGCCTGGACATGGCCACGCGCGTGATTCCGCTGGGCATCACGATGGGGCTGCTGCTGATCCTGATGGTGTTCATACGCAACATCTGGGTGGCCATTCCATTCCTGATCCTGCTGGGTGGGCTGGGCGGCTTCCTGGTCGTCCCCATGAACGCCCTGCTGCAGCACCGGGGGCACAACCTCATGGGCGCGGGGCGCTCGATTGCGGTGCAGAACTTCAACGAACAGGCCTGCATCCTCGGCCTGGGCGCTTTCTACAGCCTGTCGCTCAAGCTGGGGCTGTCGGTCTTCGGCGCCATCATCGTGTTTGGCGTGGTGGTGGCGGGCATCATGTGGATCATCCAGCGCTGGCATGCCCGCAACTGCCGCAACCATGGCGAGGAACTGCGCCACCTGCTGCACATCGCGCGGCAGGACACCCACCATTGATGCTATTTATTGAATAGCTATTGGCGCTTGATACATGAGCGCTGCCCGCGCTTTTGATGCCTACCATTTTCCCCGTACTGGCCCTGGTGTTCAACGCCTTTGTGTGGGGCGTCTCATGGTGGCCCTTGCGGCAGCTGCACGCCGCCGGGCTGCACCCGCTGTGGGCCACGGCGCTGATGTATGCGCTGGCCCTGGCCTGCCTGCTGCTGGCCCGGCCGCAGGCGCTGCGCAACGCGCGGCAGCACCCCGCCCTGTGGCTGCTGGCGCTGAGCTCGGGCCTGACCAACGTGGCCTTCAACTGGGCCGTGACGGTGGGCGACGTGGTGCGCGTGGTGCTGCTGTTCTACCTGATGCCCGCCTGGTCGGTGCTGCTGGCCTGGAAGGTGCTGGGCGACCGCCCTACGGGCATGGCGCTGGTGCGGCTGCTGCTGGCCTTTGCGGGCGTGGCCCTGGTGCTGCTACCCGCCGATGCCGCATGGACCCGGCTGGCGGCCCATCTCTCGGGCGCCGACCTGCTGGCGCTGGCAGGCGGCTTCTGCTTTGCCCTCACCAACGTCACGCTGCGGCGCCTGCATGCCGTGCCCGGCGATGCGCGCATGCTGGCCATGTTTGGCGGCGGTGCCCTGCTGGCCTGCGCCAGTGCCGCGCTCGGGCGGGCAGCGGGGGCCGTGCCCGCCCTGCCCGCTCCGGCACTGGCCTGGGTGTTGCTGGCACTCGCGCTGGCTCTGGCCTTTGTGCTGGGCAATTACGCCCTGCAGTACGGCGCCGCCCGGCTGGCCGCGGGCACCACGGCGCTGGTGATGCTGTCAGAGGTGGTGTTTGCCAGCGTGTCGTCGGCCCTGCTGACTTCTGCCACGCTGGCACCGCGCACCCTGCTGGGTGGGGCGCTGATCATGCTGGCGGCGCTGCTGGCGGCATGGCCACCCCGGCGCCAGGCCCGCACCTGACAGCCGGGGCAATACCCGGCGCCAGCCGCTACCATGGGCCGTCTGAAAAGGTTCTTTCCCAAGGAGTTGCCCATGACCAGCCTGTATGACCTGGAAGTTCAGCCCATGAGCGGGCCCGCCGTGCCATTGCGGCAGTGGGAGGGCAAGGTCTTGCTGATCGTCAACACGGCCAGCGCCTGCGGTTTCACCCCGCAGTTCGGCGGACTCGAAGAACTGCACCAGCAGTACGGCGACAAGGGGTTGGTGGTGCTGGGTTTTCCGTGCAACCAGTTCGGCCACCAGGACCCGGGCAGCAACGACGAGATCGCCAGTTTCTGCCAGCGCAACTACGGCGTGCGCTTTCCGATGATGGCCAAGATCGATGTGAACGGCGCCCAGGCCTCGCCGCTGTACCAGTGGCTCACCGCCGAAGCCCCGGGCCTGCTGGGCAGCAAGGCCATCAAGTGGAACTTCACGAAGTTCCTCGTGGGCCGGGATGGCCGCGTGATCCGCCGCTATGCGCCGCAGGATGCGCCCCAAAAGCTGGTGGGCGACATCGAGGCGGCGCTGGCCGCCCAGGGATGATCTGCATCACCCTCGCGAGCCGGGGGTCGTGCGGATCGGGATGGGCCACAAGGCGTCTTTTTTGCAGCCAATAGCCCGGCTATTGGCAAGAAAAGCAACGCAGCGGACCACCCGAAGCCGCGCTATCACCGCCCGCAGGGGGTTACGCAGGCCATCCCCAGAGCGCCGCGATCAGTCTGCCGCTGCGGGCGTGCGCTGGCGGCGCGCGCGCTCCAGCATCTGGCCGGTCTGGCGCGGGTCCATGCCGTACATGTCGGCAAAGGCCTCCAGCGTCTGGCCGCTGGCCTCGAAGGCGCGCAGCAGGGCTTCGTCCTTGGCATTGCGGACCGCCCATTCGGCGAAGGCTTCTTGCAGGATGGCATTGGCCGCTTCATCGCGGCCGGTGACCAGCTCGGTGTAGGCCTCGCGCGTGAGGCCCGAGGCCTCGAACGCCTGGACCATGCGCCTGCGCAGCTTGGGCAGCATGTCTTCGCCCGCCCGGGCCTTGCGGCGGCGAAACACCTCCAGCAGCGCATGGTGCACATGCTCGGGCGCCATGTCTTCGACGGGCTGGCCCGCCAGGTCGTGGCGCTTTTCACCGGCGGCCACGCTCTGCAGGTAGCGGGTGGAGCGGGTGTGGATGCCCAGCGCCACCTTGAGCGCATCGCGCTCGAACAGCTCGGGATGTGCTTCGAGCAGATCCTGAAAGATGCCGCGCTTGAGCGGCAGGAACACCGCACCAAACAGATGGGGATAGAGCCCCGCCAGCTGCTCCAGCACCGGGTGGGTGCGGGGCGGCGTGCGCGACGGTGCCTGTGGGCCTGCCGGCGCCTGGCCCTGGGCACGGGAGCGATCACGGCCGCTGTTGCGGCCACCACGCCCACCCCGGGGGGGACGATGGCCGCGCTGGGCATCCGCCGCAGCAGCGGCCTCGGCAATGGCTGCCGGAGCACTGTCGCCAGTCTCGGGCTGCTGCAATGCCTGCGGGGCACTGGCAGCGGCTACCGGGGCGGCGGGCGCCGCTGTGGGTTCTTGTTCTGGCACGTTGTCGGTCATGGCGTAGCGGATCGGAGGGCAACAAAACCCTCGATCATGCCAGCGTTGGCGCCAAGGCCCTTCCGACCCGCGCCGCAACAACCCATTCAAGACAAGGGGATGCATGCCGCTGGTGGCCCCGAAAGTAGCCCGATATGCGCCGCAGGAGAGCGGACCACCGTACACAAACAAGGCGCATCCCGGAAAGGATGGCCTTCCCTAACGGTTGCTGTTTCCCGGCGGGTCTCGCCGCGATTGCGACTGGTTGCTGCCGCCCACATGCGATTCGCGGTCGCTGCGGCTTTCGGGCGTGCGCTTGCCCTGGTTGATCTGGGTGGGGTCCTGCTCGCCCACCTTGTTGGTGTCGTTCTCGACCTTGCCCGTGTGGGGCGCTTGCTTGTCGCGCGGGTTGTGATGGATCGCCATGAAGATCTCCTGTAGGTGGCCCAAGGCCAAAGCTTCCCCGACCACGCCTCAGACAGTACCGCAAGCGAAGCCGCGTTGCAAACCGCAACGCGGCGCGGGATTGACGCCCGCGGCGGTGCCCCATAAAGTGGGCTCTGTCCCGCGCGTGTTCAATCCTCGGAGGAGACACCATGGCTTCACGGATATTCTGCAGCGGCCGGCTGGCTGGCCGGTTCAAGGCCGCCGTCAACGACCGCCTCCACAAGCGACGGCTCCCATGACGGCTCCCTCCGGCGCACGAACCGTCCTGTATGGCACACAGGCGTTGCTGTCCGTCATCGACGGGATGGCTCGGCAGGCCCACGCTCTGCTGGATGCAGCCCGCCAGGTGGCGGTGATTGGCGTGCTGCGCCGGGGCGCCCCCCTGGCGGACCGTCTGTGCACACGGATGATGGAGCGGTATGGCCTGCCGCAGCCCTTGCGGCTGGATCTGCAGGTCAAGCGGTATGCGGACGACCTCACCCTGCTCCATCCGGAAACCCAGCTGACAGAGCAGGCGCAGCATGCGGCACTGGATTTGCGCGGGCACACGGTGCTGGTCGTGGACGACGTCTTGTACACCGGGCATTCGCTGCTGAAGGTGGTGGACTATCTGGCACGCAAGCAACCCGCGGCCATCCGTGTGGCCTGCCTGGTGGACCGGGTCACCACCCGCCTGCCCCTCCATGCCGATGTGGTGGGCGTGCGCCTGGGCGTTGCCCCGCCGGACATCATCGAGTGCCATGTCCCCCCCTACGAGCCCGATTTCCGCATTGAGCTCGTGCAGCCCGATCGGCCGCGCTGAAACCGCCCGAGGCACCCCCATGTTCAAAGACCGCGACGACGCCGCCCACCAGCTGGCGGACCGCCTGGCCGCTTTCAGCGCCCAGCATCCCCTGGTGCTGGCCATTCCGCGGGGCGCCGTGCCCATCGGCAAGATCGTTGCAGCACAGCTCGGTGGCGACCTGGATGTGGTGCTGGTGCGCAAGCTGCGCGCCCCCTTCGAGCCGGAAGTGGCCATCGGCTCGGTGGCGGAAAACGGGTGGACCTACATCGCACCCTACGCAGCCGCAGTGGGAGCCGACCAGGATTACATCGCCGCGGAAAAACAGAAGCAGATGGCCACGATCCACTCGCGCCGGGTGCAGTACACCCCAATCCGTCCCCCGGTCGATCCGCACGGGCGCGTGGTGATCGTGGTGGACGACGGCCTGGCCACGGGCGCAACCATGATTTCCGCGCTGCACAGCCTGCGCCTGCGCCAGCCCGCGCGGCTGGTTTGCGCCATTCCCGTGGCATCGCCCGAGGCCCTGGAGAAAATCCGCCCCATGGCCGACGAAGTGGTGTGCCTGCATGCGCCGGCCCACTTCCAGGCCGTGGGTCAGTTTTACCGCCACTTTCCGCAGGTGGACGACGCGGAAGTGATCGCGCTACTGGGCGCCTGAAGCCGGCCCCCCCGGGGCCGGCAGATGCTGCGCGAACCAGTCCGCTGCCAGCTGGGCCACGGTTTCCAGCGCCCCCGGCTCCTCAAACAGATGGGAGGCATGGGGGACGACCGTCAAGACCGTGGTCCCGGGCATGTGTGCGGCAGCGCGCCGGTTGAGTGCCAGCACCTCTTCATCGCAAGCGCCCACCAACAGCAAGGTCGGACACCGCACCCGCGCAAGATCACGGGCGGGTGCCAGGTCCGGGCGGCCACCGCGGGACACCACGGCCCGTATGCTGCCCCCCAGCGCCGCGGCCGCACGCAAGGCCGCAGCGGCACCGGTGCTCGCACCAAAATACCCCATGGGCACCAACGCCATCGCTGGCTGGCGCCTGGCCCAGTCGGTCACATCCAGCAGGCGCTGTGTCAAAAGCGCAATATCAAACCGCGTGGCCTCGGCGCGGTCTTCCTCGGGTGTCAGCAGATCGACCAGCAAGGTGGCCAAGCCCCGTTCCCGCAACACCCGCGCCACATGGTTGTTGCGCGGGCTGTGCCGGCTGCTGCCGCTGCCGTGGGCAAAGAGCACCAGACCCTGGCTGTCGGGTGGACTCTCCCATGCGCCCTCGATAAACCCGCTGTCCACCGGAATGCGAACCAGTTGTTGGGTTGCGGATTGCATGGCATTACACCTCGCTCAAGGGCTCATCGAACATTGCGCTTCTGCCCGCCCGGTTCACCTGCGGGCATCGCATCGGCAGCGTCCAGCGCCTCGTCCAGCACTTCCACCCAGTGCCGCACGGGGGTGGAGGTGCCGCTTTGCAGGTGCGTGATGCAACCGATGTTGGCCGACAGGATGGCGTCGGGGGCCTGCTCGCCAAAGGCGTCGCCCAGCACACCGAGCTTGCGGTCGCGCAGCTGGTACGAGAGGCCCGGGTTGAGCACCGAATACGTGCCCGCCGAGCCGCAGCACAGATGGGATTCGTTGCGCGCCACGCGCAGCTGGAAGCCCAGCTGGTTCAGGTGCGTCTCGACGCCGCCGCGCAGTTGCTGGCCATGCTGCAGCGTGCAGGGCGGGTGGTAGGCAAAAAGCACGTCGGGCGGCTGCACGCGGCCCGCCAGTTTTTGCGCCAGCTCGGGCAGCATGGCGGGTAGCAGCTCCGACAGATCCCGCGTGAGGGCGCTGATGCGCGCGGCCTTGGCGGCGTACTGCGGGTCGTCCTTGAGGATGTGGCCGTATTCCTTGACGGTGACGCCGCAGCCCGAGGCGTTCATGACGATGGATTCGACGCCGCCCGCCTCCACCAGCGGCCACCAGGCATCGATGTTGGCGCGCATCTCGGCCTTGCCGCCCTCCTGGTCGTTGAGGTGGAACTTGACGGCGCCGCAGCAGCCCGCCTTGGATGCGATCACGGTCTGGATGCCCACCGCGTCGAGCACGCGCGCCGTGGCGGTGTTGATGTTGGGCATCATGGCCGGCTGCACACAGCCGGCCAGCATGAGCACCTTGCGCGCATGTTCGCGCGTGGGCCAGGCCCCGGCCGGCTGCGGCGCGGGTACCTTGGCCTGGAGGGATGGGGGCAGCAGGCCGCGCACTGCCTGACCCATCTTCATGGCGGGGGCAAACAGGGGCGATGGCAGGCCCTCTTTCAGCGCCCAGCGCAGGGCCTTCTCGCCCAGGGGTCGGGCCACTTTTTCATCGACGATCTTGCGGCCGATGTCGATCAGGTGGCCATACTGCACGCCGCTGGGGCAGGTGCTTTCGCAGTTGCGGCAGGTCAGGCACCGGTCCAGGTGCATCTGCGTCTTGCGCGTGGGGGCCTCGCCTTCGAGCACCTGCTTGATGAGGTAGATGCGGCCGCGCGGGCCGTCGAGCTCGTCGCCCAGCAGCTGGTAGGTGGGGCAGGTGGCCGTGCAGAAACCGCAGTGCACGCATTTGCGCAGGATGGCTTCGGCCTCCAGGCCATCGGGGCGCGCGCGGTATTCAGGGGTCAGTTGGGTTTGCATGGGGTGCAGCCTGGACGGGTCAACAAGATCACTTCAAGGAATGGGGGGCAGCCGGGCGGGCCCGGCCTTGCGCAGCGGATGGCGCAGGCGCGCGCGGTCGGCCCACAGCGGGGGCAGCGACAGGACCAGCAGCACCAGCGCCAGCGGCACCACAAAGACAAAGCCCACATGCTTGAAGCCGGCCGCCCCGGCAATGCCGCCCACGAGAAACACCGACGCCAGCCCCGCGAACAGCCGCAGCCGTGCCTGGTTGGCGCGCACCTGGTTTTCGAGCGCGGTGCCGGTGCGGTTCCAGTACAGCATCTTGCCCAGCTCGATGCCCAGGTCGGTCACCACGCCCGTCATGTGGGTGGTGCGGATCTGGGACGAGGACATCTTGGTCACGGTGGCGTTCTGCAGCCCCATGATGAAGGACAGCAGCAGCACCGTCATGGGCACGGCAAAAGGTGTGCGCCAGTCGAGCGTGATGGCGCCCACCAGCCCGAACACGAGCATGAGCAGCGCCACCAGCAACAGCGGCAGCGCATAGCTGCTGTGCAGTTTGCGCTGCAGCGCCCAGTTCACCATCACCGCCGTGGTGGCCGCCCCGCTGATGAAGGCCAGCAAGGCCCCCAGGGCGCTGAGCACCAGCACCATGTTGCCCAACACGAGGTTGTCGGCCAGCATCGACAGAAAACCCGTCATGTGCGAGGTGTACAGGTGGACCACCAGAAAACCACCTGCATTCACCGCCCCGGCATTGAAGGCCAGCAACAGACCGAGCACGCGGTTGCTGGTGCCCGTGCGGTGGTGGCCGGTGAGATGACGCAGGCGGCGCATGTTCAGCCTGCGGCGCCCTGGTGCGGCTTCGCTTGCCCGATGTCGCTGGCCACCATGTGCGCGCCCCTCACCACTGCGGCGCCATGCGACCGGGGTTGAAGATGCCGGCCGGGTCGAAGCTGTGCTTGAGGCGCGCATGGATCTGTGCCAGCGCCGAAGATTCCAGATCCAATGGGCCGGCAACGCTTGATTGCTCTGCGCCATCAGCCATGAATAACGCAGCACTTCCACCCACAGCCCGGGCGGCTTGGCGCAACGCATCGCCCTTCGCCAGCGGCGCCTGCACCCAGCGCAGGGCGCCATGCCATTCGATCAGCGGCGAAGCCCCCTCGGGCAGCGCCAGCACGGGGGCCGTGGCGGGCACAGACAGGCGCCACAGCGCCTGCCCAGGCTGGGCCTGGCGGGCGGAAAACCAGGGCAGCGTCTGCTCGCGGCAGGCCTGCCAGTCGGGCGCCACGGTGGCGTTGTCGAGCCGCGTACCGCCCATGCTGCGGCAGGCCGCATCCACCGCCGCCACCGCGCCACGCAGGCGCACAAACAGCGTGCCCACGCCCGCGTCCTCTACCCAGCAGCTGGCGTTGAGCGGCAGGGGCAGGCCGCCCCAGGCGTGCAGCCGGCGCAGGGCATCGGCCTGGCTGCATTCAAAGCGCAGCGTGGCCTCGGCGGGCGCCACGGGCAGCACCTTGAGGCTCACCTCGGTGAGCAGGCCCAGCGTGCCCCAGGCGCCCGCCATGAGGCGCGAAACGTCGTAGCCCGCCACATTCTTCATGACCTGCCCGCCGAAGGTGAGCAGCTCGGCGCGGCCGTTGAGCAGCACCACACCCAGCAGATAATCGCGCACGGCGCCCACGCTGGCGCGGGCAGGGCCGCTGAGGCCAGCGGCCACCATGCCGCCCACGGTGGCACCCGGTCCGAAATGGGGGGGCTCGAAGGGCAGGCACTGGCCTTTTTCGGCCAGCACGGCCTCCAGCTCGGACAAGGGCGTGCCCGCGCGCGCCGTGACGACCAGCTCGCTGGGCTCATAGCCCACGATGCCGGTGAATGCACGGGTATCGAGCACCTCGCCGCGCAGCGCAAGGCCATGAAAGTCCTTGGTGCCCCCACCCCGGATGCGCAGGGGGGTTTGCGCGGCGGCGGCGGCGCGGACACGGTCAACCAGCTGGCGAAGGGCGAATTCCATGGCCTGCATGGTAGCGGCACTGTTCCTGGGTATGCCGGCCTGGGCATGTGAATTTTTTGAACAGGGACCGTGCATTCCACCCGCGCCCCACGCAGGTCACAGCGCACACCAGGGCCTTGCCCCCAGAAAAAAGGCCCGCCGAAAGGGCGGGCCAAGACCTGGAGGTTTCTCCCTCCATCAGCAAGCGCTGCGGTGCCACCAGACACCGCAGCGCGGGAGCGATCAGCGGTTGTAGGCTGTTTCGCCGTGCGAAGTGATGTCCAGCCCTTCGCGTTCGGCTTCCTCGGATACCCGCAGACCCACGAGCAGATCGGCGATCTTGTAAGCGATGAACGAGACCACGCCCGACCACACGATGGTGAGCAGCACGCTCTTGGTCTGGATCCACACCTGGGCACCCATGGCAAAGGTATCGGGAGCGAGGCCACCTGTGCCGCCCAGGTTCTGCGAGGCAAACACACCGGTCAGGATGGCACCGAGGATGCCGCCCACGCCGTGCACGCCGAACACGTCGAACGCATCGTCGGCGCCCAGCATCTTCTTGAGGCCACCCACGCCCCACAGGCAGATGACGCCAGCAATCAGGCCCATCACGATGGAACCCATGGGACCCACGAAACCGGCGGCCGGCGTGACGGCCACCAGACCCGCCACCGCACCCGAGGCAGCACCCAGCATGGAGGCCTTGCCCTTGTGCAGGGCTTCACCGGCCAGCCAGGACAGCGTGGCAGCGCCCGTGGCCAGGATGGTGTTGATGAAGGCCAGGCCGGCTGCGCCGTTGGCGGCGCCGGCCGAGCCGGCGTTGAAACCGAACCAGCCCACCCACAGCAGCGAGGCGCCCACCATGGTCAGCGTCAGGCTGTGGGGCGTGAGCGCTTCGCGGCCGAAACCGATGCGCTTGCCCACCATGTAGGCACCCACCAGGCCGGCGATACCGGCATTGATGTGCACCACGGTGCCGCCAGCAAAGTCAAGCGCGCCGTCCTTGCCCAGCAGGCCGCCGCCCCACACCATGTGGGCCATGGGGATGTAGCTGAAGGTGAACCACAGCACGGCGAAGATCAGCACGGCAGCAAACTTGATGCGCTCGGCGAACGAACCCACGATCAGCGCCACGGTGATGGCGGCAAAGGTGGACTGGAAGGCCACGAACACGTATTCGGGAATCGTCGGCAGCAGACCCGACAGCGTGTCTGGCGCGATGCCCTTGAGGAAGAGCTTGTCGAAGCCACCGAAGAACTGGCCCTCGCCGGCAAAGGTCAGGCTGTAGCCATAGACGGCCCACAGCACGGTGATCAGCGCAAAGATCACGAACACCTGCACCAGTACCGACAGCATGTTCTTGGAGCGTGCCAGGCCGCCGTAGAACAGGGCCAGGCCCGGGATGACCATCAGGATCACGAGCAGGGTGGAGGTGAGCATCCACGCGGTGTCGCCCGAATCGAGCTTGGGCGCGGGTGCTGCAGGGGCGGCCTCGGCAGTGGCGGCTGCGGGTGCTGCGGCGGCATCGGCCGGCGCAGCCACGGGGGCGGCGGGCGCCGCGGCTTCTGCCGCCGGAGCGGCAGCGGTGGTTTCAGCCGGGGCGGGCGCCTGGGCCAGGGACATCGATCCTGCGGACAGCAGGCCCAGTCCCAGGATGAAGGAGGCAAGCAGTTTTTTCATGGCATGTTCTCTCTGTGGAATGCAGCGGGCCCTGGGGCGCGCTTAAAGGGCTTCCTTGCCGGTTTCGCCGGTGCGGATGCGCACCACCTGCTCCAGATGGCTGACGAAAATCTTGCCGTCACCAATCTTGCCGGTGCGCGCCGCGCCTTCGATGGCTTCGATCACGCGGTCCACCAGCTCGTCGGCCACGGCGGCCTCGATCTTGACCTTGGGCAGAAAGTCGACCACGTACTCCGCGCCGCGGTACAGCTCGGTATGGCCCTTCTGGCGCCCGAAGCCCTTGACCTCGGTCACCGTGATGCCTTGCACCCCGATGTCGGAAAGGGCTTCGCGCACTTCGTCGAGCTTGAAGGGTTTGATGATGGCTGTCACCATTTTCATTTGGGGTTCCTCCGATGGGGCGCCTGCGCGCCCACTGTGAATTACAGGGTTTTGGTGAGCGTGGCGATCACGCGGGCTTTGTTGACGGAACCGAAATAGTCTTTCTTGTTGGCGCCCACGATGGCGGCGCCCAGGGTCAGACCGTCGCCGAAGTCGTAGGCGCCACCGAATTGATAATCCATGTAGCTGGGCACGCCGCTGTCCCGGATGTCGCCGGAAAAGCGGGTAAAGCCCACCGCTGCCTTCAGCGTCACCTTGGGCATCACTTCCTGGGCCACCGCGACGTTCAGGTAGCCGGTGTTGCGCCCCCGCAGGCCCGAGCCGGACTTGGCGCCCGCCCAGCCGAAATAGTCCTTGGACACGGTGTGCGAGTACTTGGCCGTGAGCGGGCCATAGGTGGCAGCGCCATAAAGTTCGGTGGTGTTGCCGCTGGTGTTGCCGGGATACAGATAGCTCAGGGCACCCACATCCAGGTCCACCTCGCCGGCCTTGAATTTGTAGCCACCGTACAGGTCGGATTCCAGGGAATTGCCGGGCAGCCAGTTCACGCTGGAGTTCCAGTTGCCGACATACCAGCCGGTGTCACCAAAGGCATAGTCGAAACCGCCCTGCAACGCGGGCTTGAAGGCGCTGACCTTGCCGGTGTCCTGGTCCTGCCCCCGGAACTTGTAGTTGCTGGTCATGCTGACATTGCCGGTGAGCTGGGCACTGGCCAGCAACGGCAGGGCTGCAGCACAGGCAACGGTCAGAAGCTTGATGGATGCGCGGATCATGGTTCCTCCGGTGTAATGAAGAGTGGGGACAGTTGTGCAAAGCACGGTCCGTGCCATGTTGCGGATCTCCATGGCGACAAGGTCCGCACCCACGGCGTGCATTCGCCCTTACATTGGCAGTGGCGCCGCACCGTTGCACCCCCTTGGTGCGCAACGCCGCCAGCAGACAACAACCCTCCACCCACCGCACCCATCTGGGGAGAAAACCGTTCATGAGTCTTGCATTGGTGCAAAGTCGCGCGCTCCTGGGGCTGGAAGCGCCCTCCGTCACCGTCGAGGTGCATCTGGCCAACGGGCTTCCCAGCTTCACCCTGGTCGGCCTGGCCGATCTGGAAGTGAAGGAAGCGCGCGAGCGGGTGCGCTCGGCACTGCAGAACGCAGGGCTGGAGTTCCCCCACAACAAGCGCATCAAATGTAGTCAAGCACTTTTTGCACGGAATGGGCGAGGTACGGCACGTTCGCGTGCGCTCATCTTGACGGGTTGTCCACGGCGCTTGGTTGTGGACAACGCGCTGGGCCGTCCACCAGCCCGGAAGCGTGTTGTCCACAACTGCGAAGCACGCGGTGGGCAACTTCTTCAACGCACCTTTTAATGGACCGGTTTTGAAGCCGCATCAAAGCTGTGCGGGCGGCACCATCAGAGAGACTTGCCTACTTGATGTTGCCCGATCGAAGTGTTTCTACGCAGGGGTATTTCAACTCAGAAACGGTTAAATCGATCTTGCCGGCGTCTCACTTGTGCAAAGAATTGCATCTTCGCGCTTCAATGGTCATGAATTTTCTTCAAAGCAAGTGGAGAGCCAGACTAACTGCGGCATTACATCGCGGAATTGATCTGTTGTAAGAGATTTGGCATGCGCGTCTGCGCGGAACCTGTTGCTCAAATCCATTGCCTGCTGAAACCTCTGCTTATCCTCATTGAACATAAACTTAAAACGATCCCAGTGCGTAACGGTAAGATCTTTAAGATTAAGAAAATAGAATTCCTTAGTGAAAATCTGATCGTAATCAAGCTTCCTCGCGGCATCTGCCTGGCTTGACTTCCGCATCGCGGAAATAACCTCGTCCTTGGCCTTTTCCTTGCCGAATGCCACCTTGAAAGCGGAGCGTAGATAGTCACGGAAACGAAACTCGAACTGATTTCTTTCACGGCTGAGCAAAGCCCAGCGCTCTTCGACGGTGTCCGGGCAAAGCAAGTCCCTAGCATTTTTTCTCACCGCTGCTTCAACGGCGGCGATTCTGAAAGTGTAGGTGTCGTTCAGTTTTTCGATCAAACCGTAGCCGAGCAAGTGTGATACATCACGAGGCGAGCTTTCGGCGTAGATCCGGAAACGCTCTTGATCGCCTGCCGCGAGGACGCGGAGCATTTCGAACTCGCGCTGATAGCGTTCGGTCAAAACCTCCAGGATCATGGCGATGTAATTGCGGGTGTGCTCGAATAATTCTGTTTTGTGAGCCTGATAAAACGCACGGGTGGTGTGCACGCGGCGCGGTACGTTTGGAGCGGCTTGCAAGTCCCAAAGTCTGCTGCAAGCCTGACGAATGAGAAATGGATGACCACCGAAATCGTCGGTGAGGTAATGAAAATTGGTCTCATCGAACGTCACGCCCATATAAGCCCCAATGTGCTCGAGCATGCCCTTGACCTCCTGCCAGCTGAAGAAGCCGAGGTAGTGCGGTGCAACGTAACCGAATAAGGGATTGTCCGCACCATCGGCGGAATGTGGGGCCTCGATGATGTGAGCGTTGGTGCCGCCAAGGATGAAGCTGAAAAGATTCTGGTTTTGTTGGTACACAGATCTAATCGCCTGCCAAAACGGAATGGATTCTTTGCCAGAACACCAAGCCTCGCTAGTGGACACGTCAAAGCACAGGTTCTGTATTTCATCAAAGATTGCCAGTACAGGCTTGGTCGTCTTGTACTTCGCCATGCGAAGATCTTCGGCGAAGCAGGTTGTGGCGTCTGCTTCGGTGTAGTCGGCCTCAAGGTGTCCGCCCTTCAGCGTATTCACAGCGAAGATCGCTTCTTTAACTCTGTACAGTGCCTTATTCCACGTCGCGCGGTGGTATCGCGCGTCATTGCCGTCGATGAGTGCAACGGCAACGCCTGTCGCTTTCAAGTGGCGCACCACGGCCCAAAGCACGGACGTTTTGCCGATTCGACGCAACCCGAATACCGTACTATTCTCGTTGCTCTGGTAATGACCAACCAGACGTTGAATTTCTGTCGTGCGGCCGAAAAAGAACCGTTCGCTTTTAAGAGCGGAAGACATCGCAAAAAGGTCTTTTGAAAAGAGCCTTTGTTCGAACCGTTCGATCATTAGTCGTTCTTTGCCGGCCACGCCACCGCGCAATTCGCGATAAGTGAATGGCGCGACGGCGCGGGGATCGGAGTCACCTTCGCGAGGACGCTCCAGTAAGGTACCCTCGGCATTAGTGACGAGCACGATGCACAGGTGGTCGAGCCGCTGCGGATGTTTTTTTAAGAGCCGCTCAATCGCCTCGAGCACGCGCGAATCGATCGACGGGTACGGATGAAACAAACAGAGAACATCGCTTAAAAGATTGAACTTCTCTCTAAAGCCGTCACATGGTTTAAGAAACACATAAGGGAATGCTGCTTTGCCAGCTTGATGTACTTGCGCCTCAGCGATAAACCAGATAGTCGCAAGATTGTTAACAATTTCAATTTCGGCAGGCCCAAACCGAGCTAAATCGACCGCTGACCTCAAACCCGGCGCTTGTCTCATGCTTTTCCTTTTTACTTCTGATGATTTGGTCCGACAGATTGGCACAGTCGTTTATGGATGTTACGACACCGTACATTGCCTTCGACAAGAACCTACTGGGCCACCGGTCGGCCCAAAACCCTCGCCGGCTCTGAGACATCGCTGGCGAGTTTCAACTCCAGTCTTTTGCCATTGCCCAACGCGCGCCTTGCAGATGTCAGCGATAGCTTATTTGGTGACGGGTGGCCGTTACGGCGAAGCGGCATCGAACAACTCAAAGCCTGAGTTCAGCGGCGCATCAACGTCGGCTGCGGACCAGCAGTTCCGTCGATCTGCGTGTTCGCAAGTGTTCGGCTTCGCAAGAGAGGTGCATGCTTTGGTTGTCACAACGCTGTCCATGAGGCGCCAAAAATGGCTGAGGCATCGCGACCTTCGTCGAACCCGGTCCGAATGACGGCTCACCGACGCACTTGTAACGAGAAGTTGTGCATACTGCGCTGCTGCAAGTCCGCTGCCGCAGATCTAGCCTTCGCTGGTCATTTCGCCCGGCTACGCCCGGCAATTTCCGATGTTCGGCTTCTCTTGCGACTTAGTCATGTGGGGGGCATCCCCTAGAAAACCGGGGGGGGTGTTCGCATGACCAATAGAAAAGAACGATGTACACACGAGAACCTGACGCAGTCCTAGAGGCCCTCGATGACCGCTCTCTGCGGACGAGGCTGGCGCGCACCGATTGGGAACGCGACTCGCTCTTCGTAGCCGATGAGCCCAAAAGCGGCCGGCCGGCCTCGAACCGGAGGCCTCGTGAGCAGGCGTCGCTACTGCCGACGGCGCCACGACAGCCTTTCCTCGGCGGTGTACGACACTGCACACATCGCCGCAAAGTTCGGCCCCGTTGGAGCTCTCTGGACGGGCGTGGTTGGCTTCGCTGTCTTTTACGCAGGACTGCCGGCCTGCATGATGGCCTGGACCGCAGAGCGCAAAGCCAGCCTCAAGGGCCCCTCCGCGGCGGCCTTCGCGAACTTGCTGGACCAAGTCATGTGGTACCGCTTCATCTCGCCTTGCCAGTGGGCCGGCGTCGCCATCCTGCTGGTGTGCTCGTCCATCGCCATCTGGAAGTACCTCGGCCAGGCTGACTTCGATGGCGACGACGTTACCTTCCTGACCGCTGTGTCGAAAGCCGTCATCCGCTTAGTTGGACATTGAGAGCATCAGGCGCCGATCCCGGCTGCTTGCTTGGGCACTCTACGAAAAGCTCTCGCGACGCTGCCAGCACAAGATTTACGCTGGCTGATCGTCAACCACATGATCAGCGGCACGATCATTCCTCGCGAAGTTGTGCAGCAATCCATACTGAAGCGCCTTTGCCATCTAGCCGATCCGGAAACGCGGCACTTTGGTGTTCAGGACAAAGTGATGCCCATGGCCCGGCAGCATTGGTGATCATCGAGCGCGCCCCACACACGATGCATGTCTCTCGCAAGATGACCTCAGCTTGCAGAACGGCTTCTTGGATCGCGACCGCCGTTGGATCAAACGATTCGCTCGGCGCACAATGAATTCGCGTGATCTCTGTTGGCCGATGTGCATGGATTACGTGCCAGGCCCTGCGCTGCCCCCGGAGAACAGTAGCACCGAGATTTAGAGTTCGATCAACCCTGACCCTGTACCCGTTTCAGTACCGCTCGGAATTAGAGATTTCCGGCTCCTGGGGTATCGCCGTTGCCGGCTGCAGCCGGCAACGGCGGGCGAATTCGGCGGGTGTGGCCCAGTCTAGCGCGGAGTGGGGTCGGCTCTCGTTGTAGTCGATTCGCCAGGCTGCGACCTTGGCTCTCGCGTCGTCGAGCGACAGGAACCAGTGGGCGTTCAAGCACTCCTGGCGAAGCCGCCCGTTGAAGCTTTCCACGCGCGCGTTGTCGGTTGGCTTGCCCGGTCGGCTGAAGTCGAGCTCGACGCCACGCTCATAGGCCCACTTGTCCATCACCTTGGAGATGAACTCGCTGCCGTTGTCGGTCTTGATCGTTGCGGGCAGGCCCCGCCTGGCACAGATGCGGTTGAGGCTGTCGACCACGTCTTCTCCCTTCAAGCTCTGTCCTACGTCTATCGCCAAGCATTCCCGCGTATAGCAGTCGACGATGGTGAGCATTCGCAGCTTGCGGCCGTCAAACAGCGCATCCGCGACGAAATCCATACTCCAGATCTCGTTGATGGCGCAAGCCAGTTGTTTGGGCTGACGCAACATGGCTGCCTTGTTGCGCCGCGGCCGCTTCAGGCGCAGCGACAGCCCTTCCTCGCGGTACAACCGGTACACGCGCTTGACGTTGTCACGATGGCCTTCGCGTCGCAACAGGACATGCACCTGGCGATAGCCGTAGTGCACGCGCGTGTTGGTGATCTCCTTGATCCGCATCTTCAGAACGGATTCGTCGCGCTTGACCGGCTGGTACAGGTAGGTCGAGGCGGACATTCCGACCACGCGCAATGCATTGCGCTGACTGCAGCCGAAGCGTCGGATCAATTCAGGCACCCATTCGCGGCGCTGCGAAGGCCTCAGACTTTTTTGCGACCACCGCCTGCAGCATCGCCTTGTCTAAGCTCAGGTCGGCCACGATCTGCTTGAGCCGACGGTTCTCCTCCTCGAGCTGGCGCAATCGTCGCAGCTCGGACGGCCCGAGGCCGCCGTACTTCTTCTTCCAGACATAGAACGTCGCTTCGCTGATGCCCATCTTGCGGCACACCTCCTCGACGCTCGTGCCCAGTTCATTCTGCTTCAGCGCAAAGGCGATCTGGTCCTCAGTGAACTTGCTCTTCCTCATGGCATGTGCTCCTGGCCCCTCTTTGGGGCCTTCATCATGCCGGTCGACTCTGTTACCGAACGGTTCGAAATACTGGGACAGGGTCACGGCAGGGGCGCTAGTTGCCCGGCGCTTCCAGCCACTTGAGTGCTGCTGAAATGTCGTTGTAAAAGACTCGATAGTTGGCCTCGCCTGCATGGCCGAACGCAATGCGGGACAGGTAAGCGATCTTGCTGTTCGGTACCAGGATTGCTGTCCTGAGCGGAGCAGCGTCGAGTCTGGTTTTTCTCTCGGAGTCCAGTTGCTTCTGTAGAAGAACCAAGTCCATCTCGGGAGGTTCGAGTTCCAGCGCGTCGTACAGCACGCGGACGTGCTGTGTGTCACGCGTGAGCTCGATCACGCGTGCTTCGCACTCCCGAAGCAATTCAGCGGTGGGCTTGCCGCGCAGCCGCGCCACGATGACAGAACCAACCGGCTCCACCCAAATGCGTTCATCTTGCATCGGCCGATGCTACAGCGCCCACTCTCCGGCTGGGTGGGCAGGTCTGCTTCCGGACCCATGGCAGCCGTTCCACAGTGCGCCGCCCCGAGTGCAAGAAGCCCGCAACGCGGGGCTTCGAGGTAATGGGAGCAGGAGGGATTCGAACCCTCGATACGGGAGAACCGTATACCGGATTTCGAGTCGAGTACGCGGGGGCTGGGGAATGTGCCGACCGTCAACCTTCACTGGGAAAGCCGTTGTGCGTCAGACGCGCTGAGAGCGGAAAACGCATGTTGTTGGTCAAAAAAATTCCCCCGAACATTCGCTGCTCCAAGCCACCCGGCGACGGTGTGCAGGGGCCCAGGCAGGCAGCGCCGCATGTGCAGCTGCCGCGGTCCATGTCTCTACGCGCGCTCGTATGAGCGCATCAGCTTGTCCTTGGCCGCCTGGTATTCCGCTTCCATGCGCGCGATGAGGGTCGCGACGTCGGGGATGTCGCCGATCGCGCCGATGCCCTGCCCCACGCCCCAGACGTCCTTCCAAGTGCTTGTGCGCAGCAGCGGCCGCGACTGACCGGGCGAAGTCGGCAGGTTCTCGGGGTCGAAGCCCGAGGCGACGATGCTGGCGCGCAGGTAGTTGGCGTGCACGCCCGAGAAGTAGTCGGTGTAGATCACGTCTTCGGCCTTGCCCTGCAGTACCCCCTGCTTGTAGGGCTCGCTGGCGTTCGATTCGGTGGTGGCGATGAAGCGCGTGCCGACGTAGGCATAGTCGGCGCCCATCGCCTGCGCCGCCAGGATGCCGGCGCCGTTCGAGATCGTGCCCGACAGGGCGATTGGCCCGTCGTAGTGCTTGCGCACCTCGTTGACGAATGCGATCGGATTGAGCCGCCCGGCATGCCCGCCGGCGCCGTTGGCGACCAGGATCAGCCCGTCGACGCCGCCTTCGAGCGCCTTCATGGCGTGGCGCAGGTTGACCACGTCGTGCATGATCACGCCGCCATAGCCGTGGATCTCCTGCACCAGCTCGTTGGGTGCACGCAGGCTGGTGATGGTGATCGGCACCTGGTGCTTCGCGCACACCTCCAGATCGTGCTCGAGCCGCGTGTTGTCCTTCTTGATGATCTGGTTGACGGCGAACGGCGCCACCTTCTTGTGAGGGTTGGCGGAGGCGTACGCGGCCAGCTCTGCCTTCAGCTCCGTCAGCCAGCGGCCCAGCTCGGGCTCGGGGCGCGCGTTGAGCGCCGGGAACGAGCCGACCACGCCGGCCTTGCACTGCGCGGCGACGAGCGCCGGATACGACACAGTGAACATCGGCGAGCAAATCACCGGCAGCCGCAGCTTGCCGTCGAGAATTTTCAGCGTGGCCATCTTCTGTCGGTCTCCTCTTATTTCTTGCGCGCGCCGGGTCGACCTCAGCGCGGAAAAATAGGGTTGGCGATCGCGTTCTTCTGCGTCTGCGTGGTGCCGCCGGCGATGGCTAGCATGCAAACGTTGCGGACCATTCGCTCCAGCGGCAGCAGGCCCAAGTAGCCATAGCCGCCGAACATCTGCTGGCATTGGAGCGTCACCTTCTGCGCCATCTTGGTGGCATGCACCTTGGCGACGGACGCCAGGCAGACGTCGGGCGTGCCGGCATAGATGGCGGCCAGCGCGCGGTAGCGCGGCGAAGCGACGCGGCGCCCGGAAGCCAGGCGGCAGGGGCTGCGAACATGCTGTTGCAGTTGGTTCACTGGGTCTCCTCAGGCGAGTGGACGGGTGGGCAGGCCGCGCGCGCCCGGATTCTCAGCGGCCTTCGAACTTCGGCGGGCGCTTGGCGATGAAGGCAGCCGCGCCTTCCTTGTGGTCGTGGCTCGCGAGCAGCTGGTTCTGCACGTGCGACTCGAGCTCGAGGAAGGCATCGATGCCGACTCCCGCAGCGCCCACAAACAGGCGCTTGACCATGCCCAGCGCCAGACCGGCCGACGCCGCGAGATCGGTCGCAATCGCCATCGCGCGCTGGTCGAGCTGGTCTTCATCGACCAGCTCGGTCACCAGGTTGAGGCGCATCGCCTCCTCGCCGGACACCATGCGTGCCGACATCACCAGCTCCTTGGCGCGCAGCACGCCGACATACTGCGCGAGCAGAAAGGCCGCGCCGCCGTCGGGCGCGAGGCCGACCCTCCTGAAGAGCTGCCCGAACCTCGCGGTGGGCGTCGCGAGGATGTAGTCGCTGGCCAACGCGAGGCTCCAGCCGATGCCGACGGCCGGTCCGCGCACCGCAGCGATGATGGGCTTCTCGAGGTGGACCATCGCGCGGATCAGCGCGTGGGCGGTGGCAAGCCGGCGGCGCCCACTGCGGACATCCGACTCTCCGAACGACGTCACATCGGCGCCCGAGCAGAACGCATTGTTGGCGCCGCTCAGGATGACGGCCCGCACGCGGTCGTCGTCCGCGAAGCCCTGGAAGGTGGCAGTCAACCGATCCTTCATTTCGGCGCTCAGCGCATTCAGACGCGCGGGGGCGTCCAGGGTCACCCGGGCAATGCCGGCGTCGACTTCCACGCGAACCGTCACGGTGTCTCCTTCCGTCGCCGGGACAGCCGCCCCGGACAAGGGACGGGCGGCTGCCGTGCGCCGCACATCGCCCCGTCAATCTAACAATCGATAGGCTGGAGACTACTACACATCCTCCGCTGCCTCCATTGCAACGGCTATCCGAACGCGACGGGCGCCCTCGGATGGCCGATGTCGTGCCGGCCGGCCTTGCGCAGATCCGCTCGAAGGCATCGTCGTTGAACAGTATCGTTGGGCTCGTTGCCGTTGACGGAACAGGATGCAGAGCGACGCGGCGCCCTCGCTCGCGCGGTCCAGGACCTGGCGGGAGCTATAGTACAAAACATGCGTTAGGCAACCGCCCAATGGAGAATGGCTTGGATGGACTGGAGGATCTGCCCGTGAGCAGACCACAGGCGCCGGCGCGGGGCCGCACAATCGAGGTCGTGCCCGGCGTGCACTGGATACGCATGCCGCTGCCCTTCGCGCTGGATCACATCAACCTGTGGGCGATCGACGACGGGGCCGGCTGGGCCGTGGTCGACACGGGCGTGCGAACCGACCATTCGGTGGCGGTGTGGCGCGAGCTGTTCGCCAATGCGCCGGACGAACGCTCACTGACCCGTGTCATCGTCACGCACATGCACCCCGACCATGTGGGGCTGGCCGGCTGGCTGACGCGCAAGTTCAACGTGCGGCTGTGGATGACGCGGCTGGAGTACCTGAGCTGCCGCGCGGCGGTGTCGGACATCGGCCGCGAAGCACCGCCCGACGCGATCCGATTCTTCCAGCGCGCGGGCTGGGGCGACGCGATGATCGAAGCTTACCGGGCCCGCTTCGGCAATTTCGGCAAGAACATCCACGCGCTGCCCGACAGCTTCCGGCGCCTGAGCGATGGCGAGGAGTTGCGCATCGGTGCGCATGCCTGGCACGCCATCGTCGGCAATGGCCACTCGCCCGAGCATGTCTGCCTCTACTGCCCCGACCTCAAGGTGCTCATCTCCGGCGACCGAGTCCTGCCGCGCATCTCGTCCAACGTGTCGGTCTACCCCATCGAGCCCGACGCCGACCCGATGGCCGACTGGCTCGCGTCGCTCGACAAGCTGCAGCGACTCGTGCCCGATGACGTACTCGTGCTGCCGTCCCACAACGAGTGCTTCCGCGGGCTGCACGCACGCATCGACTCGCTGCGCCAAGGACAGGAGCGCTCGCTGCAGCGCCTGCGGCGCACGCTGAAGGAACCCAAGCGCGCGATCGACGTGTTCGGCGCGCGGTTCGCCCGCAGCATTGGCGAATCCGACGTGGCGCTGCTCGGGCTCGCGACCGGCGAGAGCCTGGCCTGCCTGAACCACCTTCTGCAGCGTGGCGAACTGACACGCGAGGACGACGACGACGGCGTGGCCTGGTATCGCCTCCGTCCCGCGGCCTGAGCCCGGGGCGGAGCTTCCGCAGCTTCGGAGAACGTCGCGCCGCCCCCCCCACGTGACGGGCACGGCTGGATGCGCCGGTGTTTCAAACGAAACGTGCAGCGCCCGATCGTCAGCTTCGTGCTGACACATCCCGGGCTGTTGGCGAGCGTCAGCTCGGGAGGGCGCGATTCATCAAGATCGGGTCGTGAGCCGCTCGGCTCGAGACGTTGATGTCGGGCTCGACCATCTTGACGCGGTCGGCCTCGGCGCGTTCGACCGTGGCCTGGGTACCGATCCGCCATCGCGAGGTCGGACGCATTGCCTCGTCCGGGCGGCTACGGGGTCAGCGTGCCGAGGCCTCGGCGCCGACCTCGAAGCGGATGTGGTCTCACATCAAAGGGCCGTCACGAGCTCCGGCACGGCCGTGAACAGATCCGCCACGAGGCCGTAGTCTGCCACTTGGAAGATCGGCGCCTCGGGATCCTTGTTGATCGCGACAATGACCTTGCTGTCCTTCATCCCGGCGAGGTGCTGTATCGCCCCAGAGATGCCGACCGCGACGTACAGTGTCGGCGCGACGATCTTGCCGGTCTGGCCGACCTGGAAGTCGTTCGGCGCGTAGCCGGCGTCGACCGCCGCGCGCGACGCGCCAAGCGCGGCGCCGAGCTTGTCGGCCAGCGGCTCGAGCACCGCGTTGAACTCCTTCGCGGAGCCCATGGCGCGGCCGCCCGACACAATGATCGAGGCCGCCGCGAGCTCCGGCCGCTCCGACTTCACAACCTCGCGCCCGACCAGGCGCGAGCCGGCCTGGGCCGGGGGCGTCGACGCCAGGCTCTCGATGGTCGCGCTGCCGCCCGCCGAGGCGCCGTCGAAGGCCGTCGTGCGGATGCTCAGCACCTTGATCCGGTCGCTGGACTGGACCCGTGCCAGAGCATTGCCCGCGTAGAAGGGACGCACGAAGGTGTCGGGCGATTCGATGGCGACGACGTCGGAGACCTGCGACACGTCGAGCAGCGCGGCGATGCGCGGCAGCACGTTCTTGCCGAAGGACGTGCTGGGCGCCAGTACGTGGGTGCACTCGGCGTCGGCACGCACCACGTCGACCACCAGCGCCGCCAGCGTTTCGGCGAGTTGGGGCTGGTGGTGCTCGGCGTCGGCCAGGAGCACCTTGCCGACGCCGGCGATGCCGGTCGCGGCCTGCGCGACCGCGCTGCAGCCGTTGCCGGCCACCAGCAAGCGCACGTCGCCGCCCAGGCGGGCGGCGGCGCTCAGCGTATTCAGGGTCGACGGGTTGAGCACCGCGTTGTCGTGCTCGGCAATGACCAGGACGCTCATGCAATCACCTTCGCTTCTTCCTTCAGCTTCTTCACCAGTTCAGCCACGTCGGCGACCTGCACGCCGGCTTTGCGCGTCGCGGGCTCCGTCACCTTCTGGGTCTTCAGGCGCGGCGCGATGTCGATGTCCAGCGTGTCCGCCTTGACCACTTCCATCGGCTTCTTCTTCGCCTTCATGATGCTGGGCAGCGTGATGAAGCGGGGCTCGTTCAGGCGCAGATCGGCCGTGACCACCGCCGGCAGCGCGAGCTGCAGCGTTTCGAGGCCACCATCGATCTCGCGGGTGACGGCGAGCCCGCCGTCGGCGGCCTGCACCTTGGAAGCGAAGGTCGCCTGCGGCCACCCCATCAGCGCGGCGAACATCTGGCCGGTCTGGCCGGCGTCGTCATCGATCGCCTGCTTGCCGAAGATGGCGAGCGTCACACCTTCCTTCTGTGCGACGTGGCGCATCAGCTTGGCGACCGCCAGCGGCTCCAGCGCCTCGGAGGTCTCGAGCAGCACGGCGCGATCGGCGCCGATGGCCATCGCGGTGCGCAGCGTTTCCTGACAGGCGGCGGGGCCGCATGAGACGGCGATGACCTCGCTCGCAACGCCGGCCTCCTTCAGCCGCACCGCCTCCTCGCAGGCGATCTCGTCGAAGGGGTTCATCGACATCTTCACGTTCGTGATGTCGACCCCGGAACCGTCGGACTTCACGCGGACCTTGATGTTGTAGTCCAGCACCCGCTTCACAGCCACCAATACCTTCACTACTTCTCCAATCTTTTCAACGCCGCGTAGTCTAACAATCGTTTGGTAGTCTGTCCAATGGGCGCGGCATGGCGCGACGGGCGCGCGTGCACAGGCGCTACGCGAGGCGCAACCACGTCATCGGTCTGATCCCGCAGGCGACCGCGCGCCCATGCAGCCCGTACCGGGCGGCTGGCGGCGAGAGGGGGCCGTCGACCCTGCCTGCGGACTCTTGCGGGACAGCGCAATCGCCGCGCGGCTGCGCAGCACGAGGCCAAGATGCGGCGGGCGGCCGCTCGCTCACGCGCCGCCCTGCCGCACCGCACCAGCGGCCAGCAGTAGCTCGATGCGCTCGGGCGGCAGGCCCGCTTCGCGCAGCACCTCGACGCTGTGCTCGCCCAGGGCCGGGGCCTGGCGCCGCACACGCGTCGGCGTGTCGGACCAGCGCGTGGGAACCGCCATGGTGCGGAGGCGGCCCTCGCTGGGGTGATCGACCGCTTCGAAGAAGCCGACGGCGGCAAGATGCGGGTCCTCCAGCAGCGAGTCGAGCGTGTGCAGCGGCATGGCGGGGATGTCCGCCGCCTCGAGCAGGGGCATCCACTCGTCGGTCGCGCGGGCAGCGAAGGCCGTCGCGGCCAACGCGTACAGCGGCCCGACGTTGCGGCCGCGCTCGGTGACGCTGGTGAAGCGCGGGTCGTCACGCAGCTCAGGCCGGCCGATCAGCTCGAAGAAGCGGTGCCACTGCAGGTCCGTGTAGAGCAGCATGCAGATGAAGCCGTCGGCGGTGGCGAAGGGCCGCCGCTCGGGCTCGAGGTGGCGCTGGAAACCGGTAGGGCCGACCGGCGGGTCGAAAGTGGCGCCGCCGGCGTGCAGCGTCAACACGAACTGCGCCATGTTCTCGAACATCGGCACGTCGACGGCCTGTCCGCGGCCAGTGCGCTGGCGCGCCAGCAGTCCGCCCATCACCGCATAGACGCCGACCAGCCCCACCGCTTGGTCGGCGATCGCCATCGGCACGTAGCGGGGCGGTCCCTCGCCGGCCTGCGCGAACAGCGCGGGCAGTGCCGACAGACCCTGGATCATGTCGTCATAGGCCGGTTTCGCGCCGTAGGGGCCGTCCTGGCCGAAGCCGAACAGGCCGCAATAGACTAGCCGGGGATTGACCGCGGCGACGCTGTCATAGTCCAGGCCGAGGCGCGCCATTGCCGCCGGCCGCACGTTGTAGACCAGCACATCGGCGGTCTTCAGCAGTTCGATGAACGCGGCCAGGCCGTCGGGCTGCTTCAGATCGAGCACGGCACTGCGCTTGTTGCGGTTGAGGGTGAGGAAGCCGGCGCCCATGCCCGCGTGGCGCATAGGGCCCACGCGGCGCACCGCATCGCCATCGGGCGATTCGACCTTGATCACGTCGGCGCCCAGGTCGGCGAGGATTTGAGTCGCGTACGGCCCCATGCCCATCGAGGTCAGGTCGACGACGCGCACACCCTGCAGCGGTCCCGCTCCGCCCCCCTTGTCACCGCCGTCGTTCGATTTTCCGAATGTCATTCGACTTAATGTAACGCCCTGCGCTGCGCAGTGTCAACGCGAGCCGGGCCCCCGAGCCCTCCTCCCCCAATGGCCGCAAGGGAAACCCCGTTTGACGGTGGCGCAGCTGCCGGGTATTCTTAAATTCAATATGTCGTTCGTGAACTCGAACGCAAAAAAAAGGGACCTATCCAGCATGGACGTCAACAGTGGCGCAAAGCCGCAGCGCAATACCCTGGGCGAGGACCGTGCGCCGATGGCGCTGACGCGCGTGTTGCACCTGCTTCGCCTTCTCGCCGATCGGCCGGGCGGCCTCTCGCTCGCGCAGCTCAGCGCGGCGCTGGAGGCGCCCAAGACCAGCGTGCTCTCGCTGCTGCGAGGCCTCACCGCGCACTGCTACCTGCAGCGCAGAGACGGCCTGTACCGGCTGGGCCCGGAATCGCTCACGCTGGGCGCGCAGCTGGTCGCCGTGCGCCAGAGCGACGCGCCCGAACGCGCCGCGCCGCGGGCGCCGCAGTCCAGCGCCAGCGCCTGCTTCGACGCGATGTGCCAGCAGGTGCTGCAGGGGGGGCCGCACCGCGCGCGCCGCAGGAATGCCAGCATGACGGGTTCGCGGCAATGACCGGCGACCTCCTCTTGGGGCGCAGCGCGGCGCTGCGTGCGTCGTATCGCGTCTTCGACTCGGTGTACCTGAGCGAAGACGCACTGAAAGGCCCACGCTCGTTCGGCGAGAACGCAACCCGCTCTGAGGATCGTTGATATGAGGAGTGCGTAATGCAAGGCAGCGCTGTGACGTTCACACTCGCGCGGCATAGCGCCGCCTGGCGCTTCAGCGACCTCGCCCCCGATCGCCGCGTGCAGTTGCGGCAGGCTCTGCTCGCATGGATGGCAGTCACGCTGTCCGGCGCGCAGGCGCCGCTTGTGCACCTGCTCGCGGAGGACGCGGTCGAGCAAGGGGGCCACGGGCAGGCCACCGTCGTCGGCCACGGCTTCGCCACGTCGACGCGGCAGGCTGCGCTGGTCAACGCGGCGGCCTCCCAAGGAGGGGGTGGCGATGACACGATGTCGGTCGGGTCGGCTGTGCTGCTGGCGGCCCTGTTGGCTCTGGCCGAGTCGCGCGGCGACAGCGGCCGCGCCTTCATGACGGCGTTCGCCGCCGGCCAAGACCTGCTCGACCGCATTGGCACCGCCAGCCCCAGTACGGCGGCGCTGGCCGCGGCGGCGGGCGGCGCCCACCTGCTGCAGCTCGATGCGGCCGACACCGCCGCCGCGCTCGCCCTGGCCGGCGCAACGGCGCGTGGGGCTGCGGGCCTGTGCCGGCCGATGCAGGCCGGCATGGCGGCGGCGGACGGCCTGTTCGCCGTCCATCTCGCCGCACGCGGCTGCGGCCACGACGCCGAGACGCTGACCGCGCCGTTGGCCGCCGTCCTGCCGCAGCAGGACAGACCCATGCGCATGGCGCAGGACCCCGCTGCACGGCAGCGGCACCTGGAGTTGCGTTTCCGCGAGCTGACCCGGCCCGTGCTCGACGAGAGCGACGCCCAGGCCTTGCTGCGGCTGATCGACCAGCTCGACGAGTTGCCCGACCTGTCGCCGCTGGCGGGCGTGCTGGCGGCGCGGCCGGCCTGCCGACACTGAGGCGCGCCGCGCCGCGCGCGAAGGCGCATAGGTCGTTTCATCGAATCGCAGACGGCGCCGCCGAGCAGGTTGCGGCCCGGCATGGGGGCTCCAGCCATCGGCGCTGGCGAATTGCCAGGGCCATCCGGCAAGGTTACCATCACGCCTAACATGTGTTAGTTATATTACAACAGAAGGAGCTTCCTCGGATGAGCAAGAGCAGCATGCTGCGCGACAAGGTCGCGGTGGTCACGGGCGCGGGACGCGGCATCGGCCGCGACATCGCGCTGCTGATGGCCGCCGAGGACGCCAAGGTGGTGGTCAACGACATCGGCGCCTCGGTCAACGGCGAAGGCATGGACCGCGGCCCGGCGCAGCAGGTGGTCGACGAGATCAAGGCCGCCGGCGGCCAGGCGGTGGCGAACACCGATAGCGTGTCGGACCGCGCCTCGGCGGCGCGCATCATCCAGTGCGCCGCCGACACCTTCGGCCGCATCGACGTGGTGGTCAACAACGCCGGCATCCTGCGCGACCGCCTGATCTTCAACATGTCGCCCGAGGAATGGCACGCGGTGATCGACGTGCACCTGCACGGCAGCTTCTACGTCTCGCGCGCCGCCGCTCCGCACTTCAAGACGCAGCAGTCGGGCGCCTTCGTGAACATGACCTCGACCTCGGGCCTGATCGGCAACGTGGGCCAGGCCAACTACGCGGCCGCCAAGCTCGGCATCGCAGGGCTGTCGCGCTCGATCGCGATGGACATGCAGCGCTACAAGGTGCGCTCCAACTGCATCGCGCCCTTCGCGTGGAGCCGCATGATCGGCTCGATCCCGACCGAGACGCCGGAGCAGCAGGCGCGGGTCGAGAAGCTCAAGCTGATGGAGACCGCCAAGATCGCGCCGGTGGCCGCCTTCCTCGCCAGCGACGCCGCCCACGAGGTAACCGGACAGATCTTCGCGGTGCGCGCCAACGAGATCTTCCTGATGAGCCAGCCGCGCCCGATCCGCGGCATGCACGCCGGCGAAGGCTGGACGCCGCAGAGCATCGCCGACCGCGTGCTGCCCGCGATGCGACCCGATTTCATTCCGCTCGAGAGCACCTCCGCCGTGTTCTCGTGGGACCCCGTTTAAGGAGCGACAGATGGCGATCGACTACGACAAGCTGATGGCATGGCCCTTCGAGGACGTGCACCAGCGCTACACCGAGCGCGACACGATGCTGTACGCGCTGGGCATCGGCCTGGGCACCGACCCGCTGGACGAAACCGAGCTGCGCTTCGTCTACGAGAAGAACCTGCGCGTGCTGCCGACGATGGCGGTCGTGCTGGGCCACCCCGGCATGTGGATGAAGGACCCGCGCAGCGGCATCGACTGGGTGCGGCTGGTGCACGGTGAACAGGGGCTGACGCTGCACAAGCCGCTGCCGCCGGCCGGCGAGATCATCGGCCGCACGCGCATCACCGGCATCGTCGACAAGGGCCCCGGCAAGGGCATGCTCGTCTACTCGGAGCGCCAGGTGCTCGACGGCACCACGCGCGAGCCGCTCGCCACGATGACGTCGACCACGTTCTGCCGCGCCGACGGCGGCTTCGGCGGACCGACCGGCCCGGTCAAGCCGGTGCACGAGCTGCCCACGCACGCGCCCGACCGGAGCGTCGACTTCGCGACCCAGCCGCGCGCGGCACTGATCTACCGCCTGTCCGGCGACTACAACCCGCTGCACGCCGAGCCGGCGATCGGCCGCGCCGCCGGCTTCGAGCGCCCCATCCTGCACGGGCTTGCGACCTACGGGATCGCCGCGTGGGCGGTGACCCGGGCGGTGTGCGACGGCGACCCGCACGCCGTCGCCAGCTTCGACGTTCGCTTCTCCTCGCCGGTGTACCCGGGCGAGACCATCCGCACCGAGATGTGGGTCGACGGCAAGGAGGTGTCGTTCCGCGCCCGCGTGCTCGAACGCGACACCATTGTGCTCAACAACGGTCACGCCACCGTGCGCTGAGACTCCGCCCCTTTTCCATTCAGGAAAAGACAGCGATGACCGATCTGCTGGCCGGATGGCGACCGAGATGGAGGACTTCCATATCACCTAGTACATCGTTCCGTTAAAACATTTACGTAAATGTGATCATGTGCGATCATGCCAACCCAGCGATTCCTTTTGGAGGCTGGCATGGCAAGACGGACGGGGCGAGCGGCGTTGGTGTTGAGCGGGGAGCACAAGGCAATGCTCGACGAACTTGCGGGCTCGCGCACGGCGCCGACGCGCGAAGTCGAACGAGCCCGGGTGCTGCTGGCGTACGCCGATGGGCAATCGCCCACGCAGATACAGCGCGCACTGGGTACATCCCGCCCGACGATCTACAAATGCATCGACAAGGCCTTGGCGACGGGTGTGGCGACGGGGTTGCAGGATCGCTACCACCGGCCGCACCCACCGCAAATCACCGATGACGCTCGTGCGTGGGTCGTGGACTTGGCTTGTCGCAAGCCCAAGGACTTGGGCTACGCCGCAGAGCTGTGGACGCTGTCGGCGTTGGCCGCGCACGTCAGCGCGAACGCACACAGCGCGGGCTTCGCGCGACTGGCTCGGGCGGGCAAGACCACGGTCTGGCGCATCCTCGACGCCCACGAACTCAAGCCACACCGCGTGCGCTACTACCTTGAGCGGCGCGACGCGCAGTTCGAGCGCAAGATGGCCGAAGTGCTGATGGTCTATCGCGACGTGAACCTGTACCGCGCCGATGCGGTCCACGACGCGCGTCCCGCGTCGATCTATACCGTCAGCGTCGATGAGAAGCCGGGCGTGCAGGCACTCGGCGTGACAGCCCCCGATCTGCCGCCGGTGGCCGGCGTACACCCCGGCGTGGGGCGTGATCACGAATACGTGCGCCACGGCACCTTGTCGATCATTGCAGCGCTGGACCTGCACAGCGGCGAGATCATCGCCAACGTCGAGCCGCGCCATCGCAGTCGCGAGTTCATCGCACTGCTCGAACGCCTGCATGCGCACTACCCGAGCGAGGCCGTTATCCGCGTCGTGCTGGACAACCACAGCGCCCACATCTCCAAGGAGACGATGGCCTACTTGGCGAGTCGCCCCGGACGTTTCGAGTACGTGCATACCCCAAAGCACGGCTCCTGGCTCAATCTCGTCGAGTCGGCCTTCTCGAAGATGGCTCGCTCGTTCCTGCGGCACATCCGGGTCGCTTCGCTCGACGAACTCAAGCTGCGCATCCTCAAAGGCATCGACGAGATGAATGCCCAACCCGTTCGCTTCCAATGGAAGAGCTTCGACTTCCAAATGGCTGAAACGTAAAGCTTTTGCGGAAACGACGTACTAGGTAATACCCGGCATTTACGCGCCCCGCGCTAGACTACCTAACGGTTGTACGGTAGGCTGGCGACCTCTCAGGCTTGCGCAAACAGCGACGGGTCACGGCACCCCGCGACCACGAACCCACTGACGGAGGCCATCGACATGCGTGCCCTCAACCTGTTCACCTTGCTGTACCGATGGCTGGTCACGAACGCGCCGTCTGCGGCGGCGCAGGTCTATCGCTGCAAGCCCTTGCGCATGAACGTGCCGCAGGGGGCGGGGGCAGCACCGATTCGCTCACTCGCTCGCTGGCGAAAGCCATGTCCGACGCGGCGCTGCGCGACCACGTACCCGGCACACACCGCCACATGCACCGGACCACCGTACTCGACGCGCCGTCGGGCGAGCTGTACCAGGGCGATCGCCGAATCGCCACCAGGAATCAAAGGAGACAAGCATGCGACCAATCCTCAAAACCTTGCTGGCCTGCGTAGCCGCCGGCGCCGCCTCTCTCGCCTCCGCGCAGGTTGAGACTTATCCGACCAAGCCGATCCGCTTCATCGTGCCGTACAGCCCGGGGGGGAGCACCAGCACGGTCGCCCGCCTGGTCGGCACGAAGCTGACCGAGGCCTGGAAGCAGCAGGTGCTGGTCGATAACCGGCCCGGCGGCAGCACCGTCATCGGCACACAGGCGTTGGCCAAGTCGCCGCCCGACGGCTACACGATCATGCTGGTCGTCAACACGCATCTGGCCAACGGTCACCTTCTGAAAAACCTGCCCTACGACACGATGAGCGACTTCACACCGGTGGCGACGCTGGTGAAGACGGAGCTGCTGCTGGACGTCAACCCGACGGTGCCAGCGTCGACGCTTCCGCAGTTCATCGCGCTGCTGAAGGAAAAGCCGGGGAATTTGAATGTCGCCACCATCGGCAGCGGCAGCGTGACGCGCCTGATCTCGGAACTGTTCCTGATGGAGACTGGCACCAAGGCGGTCCACGTCTCGTACCAGGGCACGCCGCAGATGCTGCAGGACCTGATGGGCGGGCAAGTGCACTTCATCTTCGACACGCCGGCGACCACGCTGCCCTTGGCAAAGGACAAGCGCCTGAAGCCGCTGGCGGTGACCGGGCCGAAGCGGCTCGCGGCCTTTCCTGACGTGCCGACCTTCGCCGAGCTGGGCCTGCCGCAGATCGACATGAACGTCTGGTTCATGGCGATCGCGCCCGCCGGCACGCCCAAGCCGATCATCGCCAAGCTGAACGCCGAGATCAACCGCATCCTCGCGCTGCCCGACGTCAGGAACGCGCTGGCATTGCAGGTCATGGAACCGTACATCTCGACGCCTGAAGAGTCGGCCAGGATGCTGCGCACCGTGTACGACCAGTACGGCAGGATCATCACCAAGGCCGGCATCAAGCTGGAACAGTGAGCGTCATCCGATCCCGCAACACTTCCAACAAGACCAGAGGCATATTTCCATGTTTGGCATCCGAACCCTCGTCCGCATCGCGGGCCTCCTCACGTTCGCTGCAGCGGCGGCGACCGCCTCGGCGCAGACCTACCCCAGCAAGCCGATCAAGCTGATCGTCCCCTATGCCACCGGCGGCTTCTCCGATGCGCTCGCGCGCCAGCTGGCGCAGAAGTTCACGGAAAGCATGGGCCAGCCGGTGATCGTCGAAAACAAGCCCGGCGCCAGCACCATCCTCGGCGTGAGCGCGGCGGCCAAGGCGCCGGCTGATGGCTACACCCTGCTGCTGACCACCGGTGCAATGACCATCAACCCGCACCTGTTCCCCAAGCTGCCCTACGACGCGGAGCGCGACTTCGCTCCTATCGGCCGCATCGTCGACCTGCCCTACGTGCTGGTGACGCATCCCTCCCTGCCGGTCAACTCGTTCAAGGAGTTCCTGGCCTACGCCAAGGCCAACCCGGACAAGGTGAACTTCGGCACGCCGGGCAACGGCACAGTGCCGCACCTGGCGATGCAGCTGCTGGAAGACGCGGCCCGCATCTCGGTACACAAGGTCCACTACAAGGGCAACGGCCCGGCGCTCACCGACCTGGTCGGCGGGCAGATCAACCTGCTGCTCGACGGGCTGCAGCAGCCCCTGCCGTTCATTACCAGCGGCAAACTCAAGGTCCTTGCCGCGGCGTCGCTCAAGCGCCTGCCAAGCCTGCCGGACGTTCCGACTATTGCTGAGACCTTCCCGGGCTTCGAATCCGGAACGTGGTATCAGCTTCTCGCCCCCGCTGGCACGCCGGCACCCATCATCGCGCGGCTCAACGCCGAGATCGAGAAGTTCACCAAGGACCCGGCGCTGCGCGACAAGTTGCTCTCCCAAGGCGCGATCATGCACAGCAGCTCGCCGCAGGAACTCGCCGCCTACTCGAAGGCCGAGACCAAGCGCTGGGGCGAGATCATCTCGAAAGCCGGCATCAAGCTGGAGTGAGCCGCCGACCATGATGCAACGACGACGCCTCGTACTGCTGGCCAGCGCAGCCGCCGCCTTCTCACCACTGCCCGCCTGGAGCGACACCTGGCCCGGCAAGCCGATCCGCATGATCGTGCCCTTTGCGCCAGGCGGGGCCACCGACGTTGTTGCGCGCCTGGTGTCCGAGCGCCTCTCGGTCGCGCTTGGCCAGCCGGTGGTGCTCGACAACCGCGCCGGCGCCAACGGCATCATCGGCACCGATGCGGTGGCGAAGGCTGCGCCCGACGGCTACACGCTGCTGATGACCACCGGCGGCGCGCAGACCGTCTCGCCCAGCCTGTACCCGATGCCCTACGACTCCATCAGGGACCTGACGCCGATCAGCATGGTCGCCACGCTCGGCACCATGATCGTGGTGCACCCGTCGGTGCCGGCCAAGACGCTGCAGGAGTTCATCGCACTGGCCAAGGCCCAGCCCGGCAAGTTGAACTACGCGGCCGGCTCGAGCCTGCTCCACCTGGTCAGCGAGACCTTCAAGCTGGCCACCGGGACCGACATCGTCGCGATCCCGTACAAGGGCACCGGGCCACAGCTCGCGGCGGTGCTCGCCGGCGAGACCTCGATGACCATCGACCCCTTCACCGCGGTGCAGCACGTGAAGAGCGGCAGGTTGCGAGCGCTGGCGGTGTTGTCGCGCAAGCGCTCGTCGCTGCTGCCCGACGTGCCGACGCTGCAGGAGGCGGGCGTGTCCGGCGTCGATCTCGACGCCTGGGCGGGCATGCTGGCACCGGCCGGCACGCCGGCCCCGGTGGTCAACCGGCTGCACGCCGAGATCGCCAAGATCGTCGCGCTGCCCGATTTTCGCGAGCGGCTGGCCACGTTGAACTACGAACCGGCGGGCACCACGCCGGAGCAATTCGCGCAGCTGATCGCCACCGACACCGCCAAGTGGGCCAAGGCGGTGAAGGCGACCAACTTCAAGGTGCAATGAAGATGCTGAAACGACGCGAGGCGCTGCTGGCAGGTGCCTGCATGCTGGCGGCCGCGCCGGCGGCGGCCGACACCTGGCCGTCCAAGCCCATCCGGCTGGTGATTCCGTTCGCGCCTGCCGGTCCGTCCGATGTGCTGGCGCGCATCGTCGCGCAGAAACTGGGCCCGTCCCTCGGCCAGGGCGTGGTGCCCGACAACAGGCCCGGTGCGAATGGCATCCTGGGCACCGACGTGGTGGCCAAGTCGGCGCCCGACGGCTACACGCTGCTGATGACGGTGGGCAGCGCGCAGACGCTGGCGCCCAACCTCTACAAGCTGCCCTATGACGCGCAGAAGGACCTGGTTGCGATCAGCAACTTCGCGACGCTGAAGACGATGATCGTGGTGCACCCCTCGGTGCCGGCCAAGACGCTCCAGGAGTTCATCGCGCTGGCCAAGGCGAACCCCGGCAAGTACGACTTCTCCGCCGGCACCAGCCTGATCCAGCTCGTGGGCGAGAGCTTCAAGAGGGCCACCGGCACCCACATCGTCGCGATCCCCTACAAGGGCACCGGGCCGCAGCTCGCGGCGGTGCTCGCCGGCGAGGTGGCGATGACGATCGACCCGTTCACGGCGGTGCAGCACGTCAAGACCGGCAAGCTGCGCGCGCTGGCGGTGCTGTCGGACAAGCGCTCCCCCGTGCTGCCCGAGGTGCCGACGCTGCTCGAATCCGGCGTGCGTGGCGTGGAACTGAGCTCCTGGATCGGCCTGATGGCCCCGGCCGGAACGCCGCGCCCGATCATCGACCGCCTGCATGCGGAAATGGTGAAGATCGTCGCCACGCCGGACGTGAAGGAGCGCCTGGCCGGGATGAACTACGAACCGGTCGGCGACACGCCGGAGCAGTTCGCCGCGGCGATCGCCGCCGAGACGACGCGCTGGGCGAAGATCGTCAAGGAGACCGGCTTCAAGCCGGAGTGAGCACCGGCGCGCCGAATGGCGCGCCGCATGCCGCGCCAATCAACGGCGCGGCACGGCCCCGTACTCAGCCCGGCAGCTCGAGCATCGCCTTGGCGAGGATGTTGCGCTGGATCTCGCTGGAGCCGCCGTAGACGGTGGCCGGCCGCGACGCGAAATACTGGTTGGCGATGTGCATCTGCGTGCCGTCGGCCGTCGTCGAAGCGTCGAGCGTCGCATCCTCGGCGTCCGCCTCGAGCAGCAGGTCGGTCACGCGCTGCATGGCCTCGGTGATCCAGATCTTCAGCATCGACACCTCGGGGCCCAGCTCGCCGCCGCGGCGCAGCACGTCGACCATGCGCACGAACGACGCGCCCAGGTCCTCGACGTCGAGCCGCAGCTCGTCGTAACGCGCGCGCGCCGCCGGCTGCTGCAGCAGGCCACGCGCCTTCATGAGGCGGTGCAGCAGTTGCAGCGGGGCCTTCGCGAGCCGCGGGTTGCCGATCAGGATGCGCTCGTTGCCCAGCAGCGACTTCGCCATCGTCCAGCCGCGGTTGAGGCCGCCGACCAGGTTCTGCCTGGGCACCCGCACGTTGTCGAAGAAGACCTCGCAGAACTCCGAGCTGCCGGTGAGGTTGCGGATGCGCCGCACCGTGATGCCGGGGGTCTTCATGTCGGCGAGCAGGAAACTGATGCCGTCCTGCTTCTTCGCCTCAGGATCGGTGCGCACCAGCATGAAGATCATGTCGGCCTCATGCGCGAACGAGGTCCAGATCTTGTGGCCGTTGACGACGAACTCGTCACCGTCGAGCACGGCCTTGGTCCGCAGGCCCGCCAAGTCGGAGCCCGCGCCCGGCTCGGAATAGCCCTGGCACCAGCGCAGCTCGCCGGCCAGGATGCGCGGCAGGTAGTTGCGCTTCTGCTCTTCGGAGCCGTAGCGGATCAGCAGCGGCCCGAGCATCGTGATGCCCATGTTCGTTGCGATGGAGATGCCATGGCGGTCGAACTCTTCAGCCATCGCCAGCTGGTCGTAGGCTGACAGCCCCATGCCCCCGTGTTCGGTGGGCCAACCCGGCGCAGCCCAGCCCTTCTCCGCCAGCTTGCGCTGCCACGACACGGTCTCCTTGATGCCCATGCGCGTGGCCGGGAAGCGCCATTCGGGCGGGAAGTTCGCCGCCAGGAAGCTGCGGACCTCGCCGCGCAGCGGGTCGCCCGATTCCGCCTCCTCGCTCGGGTCGCCCGCCCGCTCGCCGTAGCGGCGGCGGTGCGTCGAGGCGTCGCCCAGCCAGGCGGCGAGCACCATCGCACGCTTGAGGAACAGGCCGATGTTGCACTCGTCCGTGTAGCCGATGCCGCCTTGCAGTTGCACGCAGCCCTTGGCCACCTTCAATGCGGCGTCGGAGCAGCGCGCCTTGGCTTGGCTGGCAGCGAGCGCACGCTCGTCGGCGTTCTCGCTGGCGTCGAAGCGTTGCGCGCTCCGGCGCACCACCCCCCGCGACAACTCCACCAGCACGAACATGTCGACCGCGCGGTGCTGCAGCGCCTGGAAGCTGCCGATCGGCTTGCCGAACTGCTCGCGCACCTTGATGTAGTCGACGGTGATCTCCAGCGCCTGCGCCATCACGCCGAGCAACTCTGCACTCGCGGCGAGACGGCCTTCGTCGAGCACGCGCTCGAGCGCAGCCGCCGCCACCGCCGCGCTCGCGACCACGGCACGTGCCGGCACCGCCGTGAGCGTCAGTTCGCTCCAGGTGCCGCCGTCGACCCGCGTCTGGGAGCGGATGGCCAGGCCCGGCGCATCGCGGTCCACCAGGTACAGCGCACAGCCATCGGCTGCAGTGGCCGAGACGATGAATGCGTCGGCCGTCTCGCCGATCGGCACGAAGCACTTGCGGCCGTCGAGCACATGCCCGCCCTGGCGTTGCGTCGCCCGCGTCGCGTCCGGTTGCACCGACTGGCTGCCGGCCGCTTCCTGCCAGGCCAGCGTGGGTGTCCACTCACCGGCGGCCAAGCGCGGCAGCAACTCCTGCTTCAGCGGCTCGTTGTCGCCGGCCAGCAGCGCACCGCCGGCCAGCAGCGCCGCCGCGGTCAGCGGCTCGGGCGCGAGCGCGCGGCCGTGCTGCTCGAGCAGCAGCGCGAGCTGCGCGAAGCCGAGCTGCATGCCGCCGACGCTCTCGGGGAGCCGGCAGCCGGTCCAGCCCATCTCGGCCAGCTCGCGCCACGCGGCAGGGTCGTAGCTCGGCGACTGGCCGCGCAGGCCGCGCACGCGGCGGTACTCGGGGTCGCGCGAGGAATAGGCGGCCGCGGCGTCGCGCACCATGCGCTCGTCGTCGCTCAGCGCGTCGATACGGGAACTCAGGTCAATCATCGAATCAACTCCATCAACGGGTCTTGTCTTCGCTCGCCAGCCGGTCCCAGTCGAAGCGCGGCGGCTGCTTGGCCAGAAAGCGCTCGACGGCCTCCTGGTGGTAGGGCAGCGTCTTCACGGTCGCCGAGGCGAAGCCCTCGAGCTCGCCCATGAGCCGCTCGTCGCTCTGGAACGACTGGTTGAGCAGCGTCTTCGTGACGCCGATGCTCTCGGTCGGCGCGTCGCGGAAGCGGCCGGCGATCGCCATCGCGGCCGACATCAGCGACTCGGGTTGGTGGACCTCGAACACGATCCCCAGCGACTTCGCCTCGTCGGCGTCGACGACGCGACCGGTGAACATCAGCTCCTTGGCCTTGTGCAGCCCGACCGTGCGCGGCAGCAGGTAGATGGCGCTGAAGTCGGGCACCAGGCCGACGCGCACGAAGGCCTGGCAGAAGCGCGCGCGCGGCGTGCAGACGATGAAGTCGGCCGCCAGCGCCAGGCTGAAGCCGGCGCCGTAGCAGACGCCGTCGACGGCCGCGATCACCGGCTTCTCGAGGCCGACGAACTGCGGCAGCCAGGCCTGCACGTCGCGGATGGTGTTGCGCCCCTCGGCCGGCGTGCGCGCCGTCACCGGCTTGCGCATGCCGGAGATGTCGCCGCCGCCGCAGAAGTTGTCGCCGGCGCCGGTGACGATCAGCGCCTTCAGCGACGGGTCGTGCGCGAGCACCGGCATCAGCGACGCCAGCTCGTCGCGCATCTGCACGCTGAGCGGGTTGCGCTGCCTGGGGCGGTTGAGCGTGAGCAGGCCGATGCCGTCGTGCAGCTCGTATTGGATGGTTTCGTAGTTCATGGGGCGTCCTCAGGCGGGGTGGCGATCGATCTTCTTCCAGCCCAGCTCGTCCATGCCGAGCAGGTTCTTCTGGATGTTGGCGGAGCCTTCGCCGGTGCGCATCACGCGCGCGCAGGTGAAGTAGCGGAACACCGGGAACTCGCGCGCGAAGCCGAAGCCGCCGTGGATCTCCAGGCACTTCTCGGTGACGTTCATCACCGCCTCGCCGGCGAAGTACTTGGCGATCGACGCCTCGCGCCCGAAGGTCTCGCCGAGCTCGGCCTTGGCGGCCGCGCGGTAGATCAGCAGCCGCGCCGCCTCGGTCTGCGCCAGCATCTCGGCGATGGTGTGCTGCACCGCCTGGAACTCGCCGATCTTCTTGCCGAAGGCGACGCGGTCGTTGGCGTACTGCACCGCCATGTCGAGGCAGGCCTGCGCGATGCCGAGTCCGCGCGCCGGCACGCACACGCGGCCGTAGTGCAGCGTGCTCATCGCGAGCTTGAAGCCCTGCCCCTCCTCGCCGAGCAGGCTGCCGGCCGGGATCTCCACGTCCTGGAACGAGAGCTCGGCGGTCGGGATGCAGCGGGTGCCGATGTCGGCCTCGATGGCCTTGGCGCCGAAGCCGGCGAGGTCCTTGGTCTCGACCAGGAAGGCCGACACGCCGGCGTGTCCCTGGTCCGGATCGGTCTTCGCGAACAGCAGCACCAGGTCGGCCACCGAGCCCAGCGTGATCCACATCTTGCTGCCGTTGAGAACGTAACGGTCGCCCTTGCGCACCGCGCGCGTCTTCATGGCGGCGGCGTCGGAGCCGCCACCCGGCTCGGTCAGCGCGAAGCAGCCGATGGTCTTGCCCGCGAGCAGCGCCGGCACGTACTTGCGCTTCTGTGCCTCGGTGCCGAAGCGGTAGATCGCCATCGGCACGTTGACGCCCTGGTTGTTGAACGGCATGCCGCTCTCGATCGAGGCGCGCATCATCTCTTCCATGATGAGAACCTGGGCGACGAAGCCCATGCCGCTGCCGCCGTACTCCTCGGGGAACAGGCAGCCGAACATGCCGGCGCCCGCCATCTTCTCGATCAGGTCGCGGTGGAACACGCCCTCAGCCTCGCGGCGGCGCCAGTTGGGGGCGATCTCCTTGCGCGCGAAATCGATCGCCATCTCGCGGGCGGCGGCCTGATCGGGCGTGAGTCGGAAGTCCATGCGATCTCCTTCGGGTGTCAGTCGACCTTGAAGCCGGTGTCCTTCACAACCTTGGCCCACTTGGCGGTCTCGTCGACCGACAGCCGCATCAGCTGCTCGGGCGTGCCGCCGACCGGGATGTAGTTCAGCGACAGCAGCCGCTCGCGCACGTCGGGCATCGCGACGATCTTCACGACCGCCTCGCTCAGCGTCTTGATGATGGGCTTGGGCGTCGCCCCCGGCGCATACAGCGCGAGCCACGAGTTGAGCTCGACGCCGGGGTAGCCAGCCTCGGCGATGCTCGGCACGTCGGGCAGGCTGGGGAAGCGGTTGGCCGACATCACCGCCAGCGGGCGCACCTTGCCGGTCTTGATGTGCGGGATGGCGGTGAACGGGTCCATCGTCATTGCGACCTCGCCGCTCAGCACGGCCGACAGCTGCGGCGAGGTGCCCTTGTACGGCACCGCGACGATGTCGGTGCCGGTGGCAGCCTTGAAGGTCTCGACGAACAGCTGCAGCCCGCTGGTGCCGTAGGCGTAGTTCAACTTGCCCGGCTGCGCCTTGGCGAGCGCGACGAACTCCTGCACCGTCTTCGCCGGCACCGAGGAGTTGACGACCATCAGCACCGTCGCGTTGATGACCTGGCTGATTGGCGCGAGGTCCTTCAGCGGGTCGTAGGGCATCTTGTAGAGGCTGGGGTTCAGCGTCTGCGCGCTCGCCACCGTGAGCAGGATCGTGTAGCCGTCGGGCGCGGCCTTGGCGACCGTGTCGCCGCCCAGCATGCCGTTGGCGCCGGGCCTGGAATCGACGACGACGGGCTGCTTCAGCACCTGCTGCAGCTTCTCCGCGACGATGCGCGCGAGCACGTCGGTCGTGCCGCCGGGCGCGAAGGGCACCACCATGCGGATCGGCTTGGCGGGGTAGTCCTGGGCACGCACGCCGGAGGGCAGCAGCGCGGCGGCGAGCGCAATCAGTGCGACGCACCGGCGCGAGAGGGTCGTGAAACGCATCATGGGGCTCCTTCGGGTGGGTATCAGTGCTGGCGCGGCACGATCAGCGCGTCGAGCGCGATCCCTCCCTCGCCCGCCGGCAGCACGACGAACGGATTGATGTCGATGCTGTCGATGTGCTCGGCGTTGTGGGCGGCGAACACCGACACGCGGGCGATCGCCTCGGCGAGCGCGGTCTCGTCGGCCGGCGGCTGGCCGCGCAGCCCGGTGAGCAGCACGCGGCCGCGCACCTCGTCGATCATCGCCCGCGCCTGCGACACGCCGAACGGCGCGACGCGGAACGCGACGTCCTTGAAGGCCTCGACGAACACGCCGCCGAGGCCGAACATCACGACCGGCCCGAACACCGGATCCCGGTTGACGCCGATGATCGTCTCGACGCCGCCCTTGACCATCGGCGCGACCACGGCGCCGTCGAGCCGGGCCTCGGGGGCGCGCTCCGCCATGCGCTTCATCAGCGTGCGCCAGCCCTCGCGCAGCTGCGCCTCGTCAGCAAGGCCCAGCAGCACGCCGCCGATGTCCGACTTGTGCTGGATGTCGACCGAGGCGATCTTCAACGCCACCGGGTAGCCGAGCTGGGCCGCCGCCTTCGCCGCGGCGTCCTGCGTGGCGGCCAGCACCTCGCGCACGACCGGGATGCCGGCGCTCGCCAGCACGGCCTTGGCCTCGACCTCGTTGAGCGCCGTCGCCGGCACCGGCAGCACGCCCGCGGGGAGCGCGGGCGGCGCGTCGGCGGCCCGTGCGCGCGCCGACTCGCGGGCAAAGCGCACCAGCGCGCTGGCGGCGCGCACCGCGCGGGTCGGCTCGTCGAACACCATCACGCCGGCGGCCTCGTAGAGCTTGCGCACCTCCGGCGTCGCGAGCATGGAGATGATGATGGTGCGCTCCGGAAAGCGCGCCAGCACCTTCTTCAGCTGCTGCAGCAGCTCGTCGCTCAGGCTCGGCACCTGGCCGACGCTGGACAGGAAGGCCACCACGACGTCGTAGCCGCCCTCCTCCAGCATGATGTTGAAGTTCTTCTCGAACAGCGTGACGTCGTTGACCAGCTGCGCCGTCATGTCGACCGGATTGCGCGGGCCGGCGAAAGGCAGGATCTCCTTGAGCCGCCGCTGCGCGTCGTCGGGCATCGGGGCGACGTCCATCCCGTGGTCGGCCGCCGCATCCGCCATCAGCGCGCCGACGCCGCCCGACACCGTGAGCAGGCCCAGCCGGTTGCCCTGCGGCGGCTTGCGCGCGAGCGAGCAGGCGTAGGCCACGTCGAACAGCTCGTCGATGGTGCGCGCGCGGTAGACGCCGTACTGCCGGAACAGACCGTCGTAGACCTGGTCCGATCCGGCCAGCGAGGCGGTGTGCGAGGCGGCGGCGTGCGCGCCGGCCTCGGAGCTGCCGACCTTCATGATGACGATGCGCTTGCCGCGCTCGCGGGCGATGGTCAGCGCGTCGACCAGCCGCGCCTTGTCGGTCACCGCCTCGACGTAGCCGACGATCACGTCGGTGTCTTCGTCATCGGCATAGAAGCGCACGCAGTCGGCGAAGTCCACGTCGCTCTGGTTGCCGGTGGTGACCCACAGGTTCAGCCCAAGCCCGCGCTGGCGTATCAGCGACAGGCAGTAGCCGCCGAAGGCCCCGCCCTGGCTCACCAGGCTGATGCGCCCCGGCACCAGGCCGAAGCCGGCCGCGCTCGGCGTGAAGGTGCCCAGCAAGCCGCGCCGCACGTTGATGAGGCCCATGCAGTTGGGCCCGACGACGCGCATGCCCGTGCGCCGCGTCAGCTCGGTGATCTGGCGCTGCCATTCCAGCCCCTGCCCGCCGATCTCGGCGAAGCCCGCGCTCAGCACCACGGCGCCGCCGACCTTCTTGCGCGCGCAATCCTCCAGCGCCGCCAGGACGTGCGGCGCCGGCACGGCGACGATCGCCATGTCGACCGGCCCCTCGATGGCCTCGGCCGTCGGGTAGGCTTTCAGCCCCTGGATCTCCTGGTGCTGCGGATTGATCGGGTACAGCGCGCCGTCGAAGTGCGTGGACTTGATGAAATCCAGCGGCCGGCCGCCAATCTTGCGGGGATCCGACGAGGCGCCGTAGAAGGCGACCGAGCGCGGATGGAACAGGCGGTGCATGGCACTTTCGCGGATGTCGGGCATGGGGTGCAGGAGGTGATGGGCTGACGGACGAGCGCTTGCGCGGACAATCGCGACCGCCACCCCGGCGCGGGCCGCGGTGGCGTGTCGCTGCGGCGCGCGGCTCAGTGGATCGACAGACCGCCGTCGACGCCGATCAGCTGGCCGGTGACATAGCTCGCGCCGGGCGAGGCGAGGAAGACGAACACCGGCGCCAGCTCGGCCGGCTCGGCCCAGCGGCCGAGGGGCACGCGCTCGAGGTACGCATCCTTGAAGCGCGGGTCGGTGCGGATGGTCTCGGTCATCGGCGTGGCGGCGCCCGGGGCGACCGCGTTGACGACGATGTTGTAGCGCGCCAGCTCCTTCGCCGCCGACTTGGTGAAGCCGAGCAGGCCGGCCTTGGCCGAGCCGTAGTTGATCTGGCCCAGCGTGCCGAGGATGCCCGCGGTCGACGTGACGTTGATGATCCAGCCCTGCTTGCGCTCGATCATGCCGTTGATCACCGCCTGCAGACAGTTGAAGCTGCCGGTGAGGTGCACCGCGATCACCTCGTCCCACTGGGGGATGGTCATGCGGTGCAGCATGGCGGTGCGGGTGACGCCGGCGTTGTTCACCAGGATCTCGACCGGGCCAAAGGCCTCGTTGACCTGCTTCACGGCGGCGTCGACCTGCTGGCGGTCGGACACATCGCAGGCGAAGGCCTGGGCACGGCCGCCGCGCTCGCGGATGCCGGCGGCGACCTTCTCGGCAGTGGCGATGCGCAGGTCGACGACCGCGACCATTGCGCCTTGCGCGGCGAACGCCTCGGCGACGGCCGCCCCGATGCCCTGCCCGGCGCCGGTGACGAAGGTCACGCGGTCCTGCAATGCCTGTCCACTGAACATGTCTCGCTCCTTTGAAATGGGATGCGAACATTCTAGGCAACCGTGCGGATCAAGGAATGCCGTTCGTATTTAGGAACACGTGGCCTTCCCGGCGCACCTGTCGTACGATCGGGCCTTCTCCGCTGCACGCTGCCACCGTACGCCATGCCCACTCAACCCAAGCAGAGCAAGCCCCAGCGGGAAGCCGACGAGCCGCTGGCCAATGGCGCGGTTGCGCTCGACACCGGACCGCGCTCGCTGATCCGGACCTTGCGCATTCTCGAGCAGCTCGCAGCGGCGCCCCAGGGGGCCACGCTGGCCATGCTGAGCGTCGAGCTGCAGTCGCCCAAGAGCAGCCTGCTCGGCCTGCTGCGCCCGCTGTGCAGCTACGGCTACATCGTCAATACCGCAGGCCGCTACGTGCTCGGCCCGGCCGCCTACCGGCTGGGTCTGTCGATCATGCCGACCGTGTCGATCTCGCGCATCGCGACCCCGATCATGCGGGAGCTGGTCGAGCGCTGCGGCGAGACCGTGCTGGTCGCGGTGCTCGACCGCGAGGCGGGCACCGCCGTCTACGTCGAGAAGATCGAAAGCACGCAGTCGATCCGCTACACGGTGGCCATTGGCACGGCGCGGCCACTCTATTGCTCGGCGGCGGGCCGCGTGTTGCTGGCCCACGCCGACGAGGAATACATCGAACGCTACCTGCGGCGCGCCGTGTTCCCGCCGCTGACACCGCAGACGCTGACGCGCGCCGCCGACCTGCGGCGGCTGCTGCCGCAAGTGCGCGAGCAGGGACTGTCAGTCACTATCGGCGAGGTGTCGAGTGATGTCGCCGGCTTCGCCGCGCCGATCTTCGATCACCAGGGCCGCGTGATCGCCGCGCTCGCGATGGCGGCGCCGGTCAGCCGCACACGCGCCAACCCGCAGCACTTCGCGCGCCAGATGCGCGAGGCGGCGGACAGCATTTCCTTCGGCTTCGGCCATGCCGGCGCAGCGCTGACGATGCCGCCCGGGTCGGACGTGGGCGCGCCCGAACCGGCGCCCGCCCGCTCCGCACCCGAGAAGCGCCGCCGAGTGTCCGCCGCCACCGGCTGAACGGGCCGATCTCGCGGGCACCTCGCCACTGCCAGCCGACCCCGATCGCGGTCGCGGTCGCGGCCGATGGTCGCGCTCGCGCCCACTTTCAACCACAGGAGACCAGCAAGACATGACGATCAAAGGCAAGGCCTGCATCGCAGGGGTGTTCGAGCACCCGACGCGCAAGGCCGTCGACAAGTCGGTGGTGCAGTTGCACGCCGAAGTGGCCAAGGGCGCGCTCGAAGACGCCGGCCTCAGCAAACACGACGTCGACGCCTACTACTGCGCCGGCGACGCGCCCGGGCTGGGCCCTCTCAGCATGGTCGACTACCTCGGTCTGAAGGTGCGGCACATCGATTCGACCGACGTCGGGGGCTCCTCGTACCTGGTACACGTGAGCCACGCCGCGCAGGCCATCGCCGCCGGCAAGTGCAACGTCGCGCTGATCACGCTGGCCGGCCGCCCGCGCGCCGAGGGCCAGGCCACCGGCACCGCGCCCCGCAACTTCGGCGCCACCGCCGACACGCCGTTCGAGTTTCCGTTCGGCTCGGCCACCGTCAACATGTACGCGATGGCCGCGATGCGCCACATGCACGAGTACGGCACGACCAGCGAGCAGCTCGCGTGGATCCGCGTGGCCGCGTCGCACCACGCGCAGCACAACCCGAACGCAATGCTCCGCGAGCTGGTGACGGTCGAGGACGTCGTCAACTCGCCCCTGATCGCCGACCCGCTGCACCGGCTGGACTGCTGCGTGGTGAGCGACGGCGGAGGTGCGCTGATCGTCACGCGGCCCGAGATCGCGCGCAGCCTGAAACGCCCGGTCGTGAAGATCCTCGGCGCCGGCGAGGCGGTGAAGGGCCAGATGGGCGGCAAGGTGGACCTCACCTACTCGGGCGCGGCCTGGTCGGGCCCGATCGCCTTCGAAGAGGCGGGTGTCAAGCCGGCCGACATCCAGTATGCATCGATCTACGACAGCTTCACCATCACCGTGCTGATGCAGCTCGAGGACCTGGGCTTCTGCAAGAAGGGTGAAGGCGGCAAGTTCGTCTCCGACGGCAACCTCATCTCGGGCGTCGGCAAGCTGCCGTTCAACACCGACGGCGGCGGACTGTGCAACAACCACCCGTCGAACCGGGGCGGCATGACGAAGGTGATCGAGGCAGTGCGCCAGCTGCGCGGCGAGGCCCATCCCGCAGTGCAGGTGCGCGACTGCGGCCTGGCACTGGCGCACGGCACCGGCGGCTCGCTCGGAACCCGGCACGGCAGTGCCACCCTCATCCTGGCCAAGGAGTAACGCGATGACCGTCAAGGAAAGAAAGATCCCGTCCCCCACCGCGTACCCGGAGACCGAGGCGTTCTGGAAGGCGGCCGGCGAAGGCAGGCTGCTGGTCAAGCACTGCAACGCCTGCGGCGAGTACCACCACTTCCCGCGCTCGCTGTGCCCGTTCTGCTTCAGCGAGCAGACCGAGTGGCGCAACGCCTCGGGCCAGGGCGTGATCTACAGCTACAGCGTGATGCGCCGCGTCGAGGTGCCGTACGTCATCGCCTATGTCACGCTGGATGAAGGCGTGACGGTGATGACCAACATCGTCGACTGCGATCCGGAAGCGGTGCGCATCGGCCAGCGTGTCAAGGTGAAGTTCCAGGCGACCGACGGCGGCCCGCCGGTCGCGATGTTCACGCCGGCGTGATCGAAAGAGCAGACAGCACAGGCAGCGGATGAAATCCCGTCTTCCGCTGCTGCTCGGCGCCGTCGGCATCAGGACTACCCCACCCGCCCGGAAGAGGGACCCTGCGCCATGTCGCGCACTTGCAAAAGTGTGCCGAGCGTCATAGCCGACGGCCGGGCCCGCCGGGCCCCGCCGAACGGCACCCCGCCGCCGCTCCTCAGCCCGGCAGGTTCAGCACGCTCTTCGCGATGATGTTGCGCTGGATCTCGTTGGAACCGCCATAGATGGTCGACGGCCGCGCGTTGTAGAACGGCGAGAGGATGTCGATCGCCGCGTCGCCGAAGGCTACCTCGCCCTCGATCGCCCCGGCGTCACCTCCCGCCTCCAGCGTCAGCTCGGTGATGCGCTGGAAGGTCTCCGACGCGAAGATCTTCAGCAACGAGACGTCGGGGCCCAGCGTGCCGCCGCGCTTGACGATGTCGGCGAAGCGGCCGTAGGCCGACGTGAGGTCCGCCACGTTCAGCTTGAGCTGCGTGAAGCGGTCCATGAAGGCGGCGTCGGCGCTCAGCCCGCGCGCCTGCACGATGCGCTCGAGCCGCTGCAGCCCGGTCTGCGACAGCTTGGGGCTGCCGATCGAGATGCGCTCGAACCCGAGCAGTGCCTTGGCGATGGTCCAGCCCTGGTTGGGCTGGCCGACCAGCCAGCGCGCCGGCGTGCGTACCTTGTCGAGGAACACCTCGGCGAAGTGCTCGCTGCCGTTCAGGTTGCGGATCGGCCGCACCGTGATGCCGGGCGACTTCATGTCGACCAGCATGAAGCTGATGCCCTCCTGCTTCTTCGCCTGCTTGTCGGTGCGCACGAGTACGAACATGTGCGTCGCGTCCATCGCAAAGCTGGTCCAGATCTTGGAGCCGGTGATCACGTATTCGTCACCCTCCAGCACGGCCTCCGTGCGCAGACTGGCCAGATCGGAACCAGCGTTCGGCTCCGAGTAGCCCTGGCACCAGATGTACTCGCCGCGCAGACTGGGCGGCAGGAACTCGCGCTTCTGCTCCTCGGTGCCGAAGCGGATCAAGAGCGGGCCCAGCATCGTGATGCCCATGTCCGGCGTGCGGGCGACGCCGTGCTTCTCCTGCTCCTCGATGAAGGCGAGCAGCTTGCCGGGCGACAAGCCCATGCCGCCCCACTCCCGCGGCCATGCGGGCGCCGCAAGGCCCTTCGCGTACAGCTTGCGGTACCAGTCCTTGCATTGCGCCCAGCGCAGGAAGTGCGCCGGAAAGCGGATCTCCTCGGGGTACTCGGTGCGGAAGAAGTCCGCCACCTCGCGTCGGAAGGTCTCGTCGTCGAGGGCGTCCCAGTCCATGTCAGCCATGTCGTTGTGGTCCTTGTCAGGCGGTGGCATGCGCCGGTGCGAGCGCGGCGTAGCGGCGGCGGTGGCTCGCGCCGTTGCCCAGCCAGGCCGACAGCACCATCGCGCGCTTCAGGTACAGGCCGATGTCGCATTCGTCGGCATAGCCGATGCCGCCGTGGATCTGGATGGATTCGCGGCCGATGCGCAGGCCGGCATCGGAGCAACGCGACTTGACGCGGCTGGCCCACAGCGCGAGTTGGCCGTCATCGCCGTCCAGGTGCAGCAGTGCGTCCGCGAGCACCGAAACCGCCAGCTCCTTCTCGATGAACAGGTCGACCGCGCGGTGCTGCAATGCCTGGTAACTGCCAATCGGCTTGCCGAACTGCACGCGCGTGCGCATGTACTCCAGCGTGATGTCGAGCGCGCGGCGCATCACGCCGACCAACTCGGCGCCCGCCATCACGGTCGCGGTGTCGACGGAGCGCTGCAGGGCGGCTGCCGCCACCGCGGGCGAGGCGACACGCTGCGCGTCGGAGACCTTGACGCCGTCGAGCACCAGCCGGCCGCTGCGCGAGCCGTCGGCGCGCCGCTCGAACGAGCGCTGCAGGCCGGCCGCGCCCTGGTCCACCCAGTACACTGCCGGGCCGTCCGCGCCTTGCGCGCTGACCAGGTAGCCGTCGGCCTCGGCCGGCACGGCGAAGCGCTTTTCGCCGCGCAGCACGCCACCCTCGACGCGGGTGGCGATGTCCAGCGGCTCGACGCCGCCGTGCGATTCCTGCCACGCCAGCGCCGGCAGCACGTGCCCGAGCGCGATCCCGGGCAGCAGCTCCGTCTTGAGCGCGTCGTTGTCGCCCTGGACCAGCACGCCGGCGGCCAGCACGGCGACCGCGTTCAGCGGCTCGGGCGACAGCGTCTTCGCGAATTCCTCCAGCACCGTCGCCATCTCGCCGAGGCCCAGCCCCAGGCCGCCGTGCGACTCGGGGATCAGAATGCCGGTCCAGCCCAGGTCGGCAAGGCTGCGCCACACCGCCCGGTCGTAGCCGGGGTCGCTGCCGCGCAGCGCGCGCACGCGGGCGATGCTGGTCTCGCGGGCGGCGAAGCTCAGCGCCGCGTCGCGCAGCATGCGGTGGGTGTCTTCGCCGGTCTCCACCGGGTCACCAAAGGTCGCCGCCGCCATCACGCAGCCTTCGTTGCGGCGGCGTCCGCCGGGGTAGCGTGCGTGCGGACGACGCCATCGCGGCGCAGATGTTCGATGGTGGCGGCGTCGTAGCCGGCGGCCGCGAGGATCTCGGCGGTGTGCTCGCCAAGCATCGGCGGGGCCCGCTTGACGGTGCGCTGCTCGCCGTCGAAGGTGACCGGCATCGCCACCGTCTTCATCGCGCCCGAGATCGCATGCTCGTACTCCATCACGATGCCGCGCTCGGCGGTGTGCGGCATGGCGAGCACGCGGTCCAGCGAATGGATGGGCGAGTTCGGCACGCCGGCTTCGTCGAGCAGCTTCGCCCACTCGGCGACGGTTTTCTGGCGGGTGCGCTCGCTGACCCGCGCCACCGTCTCGTCGAAGTGCCTGACGCGGTCGCCGTTGGTCCTGAACTTCGGATCATCGGCCATCTCCGGCATGCCCGCGGCGCGGCAGTAGCTGCGGAACAGGCTGTCGTTGCCGACGGCGATCAGGATCTCGCCGTCCTGGGCCGGGAACACCTGGTAGGGGCACAGCGACTCGTGGCTGGTGCCGCAACGGGCCGGGGTGCGACCGGTTTCCCAGTAGATCTGCGAGGTGTAGCCGAGGAAGGCCATCGCCGTCTCGTACAGCGACACCTCGAGGAAGCGGCCCACGCCGGTCGCGTCGCGCTCGCGCAGTGCAGCGAGGATGCCGAAGGCGGCCCAGATGCCGGTGGTCTGGTCCAGCGGCGAGAAGGCCGCGCGCACCGGGCCACCGTTCTTCTCCCCGGTCACGCTCATGATGCCGCTGAAGGCCTGCACCATCAGGTCGTAGCCCGGCAGGTGCGACAGCGGACCGGTGCGGCCGAAGCCGGAAATGCTCGCGTAGATGAGGCGCGGATGGCGCTTGCGCACCGCCTCGTGGCCGAGGCCCAGACGGTCCATCGCGCCCTTGCGGTAGCTTTCGATCATCACATCGCTGTTTTCCAGCAGGCGCATCACGACTTCGCGGCCGGCGGCGGTCTTCAGGTCGACCGCGATGCTTTGCTTGTTGCGGTTGGCGCTGAGGAACACCGCGCCGTCCTCGCCGATGACGGGCGGCCAGCGGCGTGTGTCGTCGCCGCCGTCGCTGGGCTCGACCTTGATCACGGTCGCGCCGAGGTCAGCCAGGTACTGGCCGCACATCGGGCCCGCGAGGACCTTGCTGAGGTCCAGCACGCGAACGCCGGCTAGCGGCGCGAAGGGTTTGGAAGCTTGTTGGGGCGTCATCGGAGGGTCAGCGGGGTGGATTTCAGGGACGGTGCCCGGCCTGCTCGAGCTCGCACGAACAGGAAGGAACGGATCGGCTCCATCGGCGTCCTCAGTAGGACTTGGGCAGACCGAGCACCTTCTCGGCGATGTTGCACAACACCAGGTGCGGGCTCACCGGCGCGATGCGCAGGATCATCACCTCGCGCAGGAAGCGCTCGACGTGGTACTCCTTGGCGTAGCCGAAGCCGCCGTGGGTCAGGATCGCGGTCTCGCAGCACTTCACCGCTGCTTCGGCGGCCAGGTATTTGGCAGCGTTGGCCTGCGGGCCGCATTGCAGGTCGCGGTCGTACAGGCTGGCAGCGCGAAAGGTCATCAGGTGCGCCGCTTCGAGCTCGGCCCACGAGATCGCCAGCGGGTGCTGGATGCCCTGGTTCTGGCCGATCGGGCGGTCGAACACGACCCGCTCCTTGGCGTAGCGGGTGGCCCGCGCCAGTGCGGCGCGGCCGATGCCGACAGCTTCGGCCGAGACCAGCACCCGCTCCGGGTTCATGCCGTGCAGGATGTACTGGAAGCCCTTGCCTTCCTCGCCGATGCGGTCGGCCACCGGCACCGGCAGGCCGTCGATGAACAGCTCGTTGGAGTCGACCGCCTTGCGGCCCATCTTGTCGATCTCGCGCACGTCGACGTAGTTGCGGTCGAGCTTGGTGTAGAACAGGCTCAGGCCGTCGGTCGGTCTCTTCACTTCCTCGGCCGGCGTGGTGCGCGCGAGGATCAGCATGTTGTCGGCCACCTGCGCGGTGGAGATCCACACCTTGCGGCCGGAGATCAGGTAGCGGTCGCCGTCGCGCACCGCGCGCGTCTTCAGCTTGGTCGTATTGAGTCCGGCGTCCGGTTCGGTCACCGCGAAGCAGGCCTTCTGCTCGCCGCGGATCAGGGGCGGCAGGAAGCGCTGCTTCTGCTCCTCGGTGCCGAACACCACGACCGGGTTGAGACCGAAAATGTTCATGTGCACCGACGACGCGGCCGACAGGCCGCCGCCCGCTTCCGCAATGGCCTGCATCATCACCGCCGCTTCGGTGATGCCGAGGCCGGCGCCGCCGTATTCCTCCGGCATCGCGATGCCCAGCCAGCCGGCGTCCGCCACCGCGCGATAGAACTCTTCCGGGAAGCCGCCCTCGCGGTCCTTGCGCAACCAGTAAGCATCGTCGAAGCGGCTGCACAGTGCCAGGATCGCCTCGCGCAACTGTGTCTGTTCGGGGCTGAATTCGAATTCCATGGGGGGTCGGCCGCCTGCGGCTGGTTGGGTTGGCGTGGATTCTACGGCGTCGTGCGGAAATCAGAATCTCGTTCGTCTTTTGGAACGCCGTCTTCGTTTGCCCGTCAGACTAACAGTTGTTCGAAATACCAGCCGGGCCACCGCATCGCCGCGTAGTCCCGCGTCGCGGCCATGCACGGCTGGGGCGACCTGCTGGCCATGCACATCCCGGCGCGGGTGCCGCCCAGCGCGACCACTTCCTGAACGATCCCTGTGGTCTGCTGTTCGAGGAGATCACGGCTTCGAACCTGGTCAAGGTCGACGCGCACTGCAACATCCGCAGCCAGACCGAGCGCATCATCAACCGGCCGGTTTCGTGATCCACAGCTGCCCACGTGGCGCGCCAGGACATGGACTGCGTGATCTGCACTGGGGCAGGCGCCCACGATGCCCCTGTTAGCATTGCCACAGCGCTATCACCTAACTAGCGAGCGAAATGGCCTCCAGGACCCCCTCTTCCCCCTCCACGCTGAACGAAGTTGAATCGGCCACGCGCGAGCGGATCCTGCTGGAGGCCGCGCGGCTGTTCCGCCATCATGGCTACGCCGCGACCACGCTGCGCGAGATCGCCGATGCCGCGAACATCAAGGCAGGCAGCATCTACTACCACTTCGCCTCGAAGGAGGAGATCCTCGGGGATGTGCTCGACAAGGGCATCCAGGCAGTGGCGGACGCCGTGCGCGAGCGGATTGAGGCGCTGCCCGCGGATGCCAGCTTCCGCGACCGCATCGCGGCGGGGATCGAGGGCCATTTGTGGGGACTGCTGCATCACGGCGACTTCACCTCGGCCAACATCCGCATCTACGGCCAGATCCCGGCCAGCGCGAAGAACCGCCATCGCGTCGTGCGGCGCGCTTACGCCGACCTGTGGGACAGCCTGTTCGAAGGTGCGATGGCGAGCGGCGAGCTGCGCAGCGACAGCAGCACGGCGGTGATCCGCCTGTTCGTCATCGGCGCGCTGAACTGGACGGTCGAGTGGTACAACCCGCAGCGCGGTTCGTTCCAGGACTTCTCGCGCCAGCTTACCGAGATCGTCTTCGACGGTGTGCTGGCGCGCGGCACCGCTTAGCCGCTGCGGCAGCAGTGCCCCACGCGAGTGGATCGCTGGTCGTTGGGGTGGCTTGGGCGCGTGGCTGCGAGCGTTTCACCTCCTTGCCGTCAGGCGGAATCGCGGCAGGGTGATGCGGGCGTCCACGGGATCGCAAACGAGTTCGACCGTTGCGTCGATGGCGACCGCCATCGGGTCGCCGCCGAGCAGTGAGCTGATCATCCAGGGGCCCTCCTCCAGTTCCACCAGCAGCACGGCGTACGGCGTGTCCTGCTTGAACGCCGGGCCCGGTGCGCGATACACCACGCTGTACGAATGCACGTGGCCGCGCCCGCTGGCGGCGCGGTGCTCCAGGCGCTCGCTGCCGCAGAGCCGGCAGCGCGACTGCTGGTACACCTGCACCTGGCTGCATACGAGGCAGTGCTGCAACAGCAGCCGGCCGTGCTTCAGTCCGGCCCAGAAGGCCCCGGAGTCCGGGTCCGGTTGCGGCAGCGGCTTGAGGTGGGCATCCCCGGGGTGGATCACAGCGTGGCCTCCGTGCCGAGGATCGTGGTGGCGTTGGTCGCGAAGCCGCCGCCCAGGCTGTGCACGAGGCCGAGTTCGGCGCCGGCCACCTGGCGTTCGCCGCAGCGGCCGCGCAGCTGGTTGACGACCTCGTAAAAATGGAACAGCGCGCCGGGCATACCCGAATGCGCGAACGACAGGAGTCCGCCGTGCGTGTTGCACGGGATGCTTCCGCCGTAGGTCATCTGCCCGTCCTCGACGAAGCGGCCGCCCTCGCCCTTGGGGCAGAAGCCCAGGTCCTCCAGCATCATGATCACGGTGCCGGTGAAGCAGTCGTAGACGCCGGCGACGTCGATGTCCCTCGCGCTGTAGCCGGCCATCGCGTAGGCGCGCTGGCCCGACTGCACAGCGCCGGTGGTCGTCAGCGACGGCATCAGGAAGACATGCTCGTGCGTGTAGCACTCGCCACCACCGAGGATGTACACGGGCCTGGCGACGCCGAGCGACTTCGCCCGCTTTGCCGAAGTGACGATGAAGGCCGCGCCGCCGTCGGAGATCAGCGAGCAATCGAGCTTGTGATAGGGCGTGGTCACCCAGCCCGAGTCCAGTACCTGCCGCACCGTCAGCGGCTCGGTCATCTGCGCGCCCGGCGTACGCCGGGCATGTTCGCGATGCACCACGGCCACCTGGGCGAGCTGTTCCGACGTGGTGCCAAACTCCTTCATGTGGCGCTGCATCGTCATCGCGAAGGTGTTGGCCACCGGAATGCCGAAGGGCATCTCGTACTGCTGGTCGCGGCTCTCGGTCATCGACCGCAATGCGAGCTCGGGCGACAGGCCGGTCAGCAGGCTGTCACCGCCGACCACCAGCACCGTCTCGGCCAGCCCGCCGTGGATGGCGGCGGCGGCGGTGTTGAACATCGTCGCGGCGGTCGCGCCTGAAACCTGCAGCGTGTTGGAGAAGGTTGGCTGGATGCCGAGGTATTCGCTCAGCGCGACGCTGAAGCGGTGGAACGGCGCGGCAAACGCGTGGCAGGCCAGCACGCCGTCGATCTGCGACTTCGGCAGGCCCGCGTCGGCGATGGCCTGGTAAGTGGCGTCCGCGGCCAGGCCCAGCGCACTCCGGCCCGGCACGCGGCCCACCGCGGACAAACCGGCGCCGACGATCGCCGTCTTGCCGCGCAGGCTGTCGCGCCGGGTGGAAGCGTTGGAAAGGGCCATCGACTTGCTCTTGCTCGGGTTGGGGCGGGATCGGGCACTGGACGCACCGTCGCGCGTTGGTACGCTCAATTCTATGCCTGTCTAACGACCGTTTGAATTGGCCAACCCCAGAGGTGGTCGCGCAATCCAACCTCACGGCGTTCCTGCGACGGGTCGGTGTGCCGGACTACGAAGCGCTGGCCGACCGTGCCGACGCCCCACCACGCCTGCCTCGTCTTCCCGCCGCACGCACGCTACTCGCATGGCCGCTTTAGCGCGCCCAGGCTCTCGACTTCTCCACCAGGAAGTCGATCAGCGTGCGGCTCGCCAGGGTCCGGTAGCGGCCGGGCATGCGCAACAAGTACATGCGCGTTCCGAAAACACTCAGCCGCCACTCTTGCAGGCTGGTCACCAAACGCCCTGCAGCGACATCGGCTTCGACGACGTAATCGGGCACGAGCCCGACACCCAGCCCCGCAAGAACCGCCTCCCGCAGGAACTGGAAGTTCTCGGACGCAAGCGTCGGGTGCAGCGTCATCTCACGGCGCTCGCCGTCACGATACGCGGACAACCGCAAGTCGCGGCCGCTCACGGCAGACGTAATCAGGGGGCGTCCACCAACTCCTCCAACACGGTGGGCACCGGACGCGTACGCGCATAGTCCGTCGACGCGCAGATGGCGTACCGCACGCGCGCAAGCTCCACTGCCACGGTTTGCTCCGGCGGCTCGGACATCACACGCACGGCGACGTCCACCTCTTCCCGCAGCAGGTCGTCGATGCGATTCTCGAAGCGAAGGTCCAGCGAGACCTCCGGATAGCGGCGCTTGAACTCGATCAGCCAGGGAGACATCACGAGCTGCCCGAATCCCGTCGGCACACTGAGACGCACGGAACCGTGCATTCCCTTGCCGAGCATGGCCACTGGTTCGCGCGCTGCCATCACCTCGTCTCGAATCACCCGCCCGTGTCGGTACAGGCGCTGCCCCACTTCCGTCAGCTGCACGCGGCGCGTCGTGCGGCGCAGCAACTCGAAGCCCACCGACGTTTCCAGTTGCCGCAGGTGATAGCTGATGTTGGCGCGGCTCATCTTGAGATTGCGCGCGGCGCGGCTGAGGTTGCCGGCATCGGCGATGTCGACGAAGAGGGCGAGAGATTGCGCGTCCATTCGACTGTCAAAAATCCTTTGACGGATTGTTCATGTCTGCTGTGATTGTCAAGCGCGATCGCAGTCCCAACAATGGCGGCTCCTCCACAAGGAACGGCATGGCACTCGACGACGACACCTTCCATCTGCTCAAGGGCAGCGTGCAGCGCTTCATCCAGGACCGGCTGGTCCCGGCGGAGGACCAGGTCGAGGAGCACGACGAAGTGCCGCCAGAGATCGTCAGCGACATGAAGGAACTCGGCCTGTTCGGGATCTCCATTCCGGAGGAGTACGGCGGCATCGGCCTGTCGATGGCGCAGGAGTGCGAGGTTGCCCACGAACTGGGGCAGACGGCGCTGGCCTTCCGTTCCGTCGTCGGCACCAACATCGGCATCGGCTCACAAGGCATCCTCATGGACGGCACCCCTGAGCAGAAGCGTGAGTACCTGCCCCGCATCGCCAGCGGTGACCTGGTGGTGTCGTTCGCCTTGACCGAACCCGACGCCGGGTCCGACGCAGCCTCCATCAAGACCCGCGGCGTCAGGGAGGGCAACGAATACGTCCTGAACGGGACCAAGCGCTTCATCACGAATGCGCCGCGGGCCGGAGCGTTCACGCTGATGGCGCGCACCGAGGGCCCGGGCCCGGGCGGCATCACTGCTTTCATCGTTCCTGCCGGTTCGCCGGGGTTGACGCTCGGGAAGCCCGATCGGAAGATGGGCCAGCGAGGCACGAAGACCTGTGACGTAAACCTGGACAATGTCCGGGTCGCGGCGCAGAACATCATCGGCGGGCAGCCTGGCAAGGGCTTCAAGACCGCCATGAAGGTGCTGGACCGGGGCCGCCTCCACATCTCCGCCATTGCCTGCGGCATGGCCCGCCGCATCCTGCAGGAGAGCGTGGCCTATGCGCAGCAGCGCAAGCAGTTCGGCCAGAGGATCGGCGACTTCCAGCTGGTGCAGGCCATGCTCGCCGACAGCCAGGCCGAACTTCTCGCCGGCTGGTCGCTGGCGCAGCAGGTGGCACGCCGCTACGACGCCAAGCCGTTCGGCGTGACGGACCCGGAGGTGAGCATGCAGGCTTCGTGCGCCAAGATGTTCACGACCGAGATGGTCGGCAGGGTCGCCGACCGCGGCGTGCAGGTCCACGGCGGCGCCGGGTACATCAACGAATACAAGGTCGAACGCTTCTACCGCGACGTGCGCCTGCTGCGCCTGTACGAGGGCACCACCCAGATCCAGCAGATGGTCATCGGCAAGCATCTGATGCGGGAGGCATGAGTGTCCGGGCGCTCATTCCGGGGCGCGCGAGACCTTCACAGCGCAATGTGAAGCGGCAATGAGGTCTCCTTCCGGCCCGAGCAATCTTCCACTGCAAAAAGCGATGCTGCGACCACGGCGTTCCACCAGCGCCTCGACCCGGATCCGGGTACCGCTTTGCGCTTCGCTGGTGAAGTTGATCGAGAGCATCACCGTCGCGCCGCCGGCAAGGGCAGAGTCTTCATCCAGGGTGATGGCCGCATAGACACACGCGGCGTCCAGCAGGCCCGAGATCATTCCGCCGTGCAGGGTCCCGCGCCGGTTGCAGTGCCGCGGGTGAACCTCCAGTTCCAGCACGCACCCGTCCTGGCGCAGCTCGACGAGCTCGACTTCCAGCATCTCCAGGAACGGGCTGTCCATGGTCCTTGTGTTCATCGCACTGCTCCCGGATCGTTGCGAACCAGTTGGCTATGTACTCCACCCGCACCGACTCTTCGGCGGGCGTGGTTGACGCTGGTCTGTGCCTGCATCATAATGAAATTACGGCTAACGAAATGAAATTGCCGGGCAGTTTGTTTAGGAGCGCGTATGAAGAAAGTTGTCCGCCTGGGTGCGGGTTCCGGGTTCTGGGGCGATGCGATGGATCCGGCCGTGGAGTTGCTCGAGCGCGGTGAGCTCGACTACCTGTGTTTCGATTTCCTCGCCGAACTCACGATGGCGCTGCTGCAGCGGCAGAAGCTCAAGAACCCGCAAATGGGTTACGTGCCCGACGCGGTCACGTACATGAACACCATGCTGAAGACGGCGCGGGATCGTGGCACGAAGCTGATCTCCAACGGTGGTGGCGTGAATCCCCGGGCCGCCGCGGAGCGGATCGCCGAGGGAGCGCGGGCCGCCGGCCTGCAGGGCACGCGGGTCGCGCTGGTCGAAGGCGACGACCTGCTGCACAAGCTCGACGAGCTCATCGCGCAACGCGTTCCCATGGTGAACATGGACACCGGCGACAGCGACTTCGCGGCCATCCGCTCCCGTGTGGTGTCGGCGAACGTCTACACGGACAGCACCGGCATCGTCGAGGGCCTCGCGGGTGGCGCCGACGTGGTGATCGCGGGCCGGGTGTCCGACAACGCGGTGTACGTGGGGCCGCTGGCCCACGAATTCGGCTGGACCCGCGATGCCGCGCACGTGAACCGCTTCGCTTCCGGCGTCACGCTGGGACACATCGTCGAATGCGCGTCTGCCTGCACCGGCGGCATGTCCTCCCGCTTCGCCGAAATGCCGAACATGGGCCGCGTCGGCTTTCCCATCGTGGAGTTTTCTGCCGACGGCAGCGCCGAGGTCACGAAGCTGAAAGGCACGGGTGGCCGGGTCGACCTGTTCACGATCAAGGAGCACCTGGTCTACGAGATCGCCGACCCGCGCAGTTACCTGATGCCGGACGCCGTGGCGGACTTCACCTCGCTCAAGCTGGAACAGGTCGGCGAGGACCGGGTCCGCGTGAGCGGCATCACCGGCCGCCCTGCCCCCGACATGCTGAAGCTGGTGGTCGGCTACCAGGACGGCTGGATCGGTGAGAGCATGGCCTTTTTCCCCTGGCCCAATGCCTATGACCGCGCCCTGAAAGCCAGGCAGACCATGCTGGAGCGCTTCGAGCGCATGGGCCTCGAGGCCTCGCAAGTGCATTTCGATTTCATCGGCGTGAACATGCTTCACGGCCCCGGGGCACCGAAGCCCGACCCGGCGGTGGCCAACCAGTTGCCGGAGGTGGGGCTGCGCTGCGCCGTCCGCACCCGCACGGCGGAAGAGGCGGACAAGGTGCGACGCGCCGGTTCGCACCTGTGGATCATGGGCCCGGGGGGCACCTCGTTCGGCACACCGATGAAGCCGCGGCCGGTGATCTCGCTCTGGCCGACGTTGATCCCGCGGTCCTTCGTCGAGCAGAAGACCGAAATCCTGGTGAGCTGAGGAGAAGAACATGACGAAGATCGTTCGAGACATCGCGTACGTGCGCTCCGGCGACAAGGGCGACGTGTGCACGGCCGGCGTGATCGCGCGCACGCCCGCCGACTATGCAGTCCTGAAGGCCAGCGTGACACCGGCTGCCGTGAAATCCCTTTACGGAGACTGGGTGCGCGGCGATGTCCATTGCTACCCGATGGACAACATCGAAGCGGTGGTCGTGGTGATGGAGCGCGCCCTCGGCGGCGGCGCAACGAAGACCCTCCGCCTGGACCAGACCGGCAAGTCACTGGGCTACGCCCTGCTGCGCCTGCCGGTCGTGGACTGACGATGGCCGTCCTGCGTTCCTCCCTGCGCACGACGGATCCGGCGTACGCAGCCAACAGCGCGGCCTACGCCAGGCTGCAGGAGCAGGTCTCCGTCGCCCGCAGCGCCGCCATTGCGGGCGGTGGCAGCCAGGCGAGCCAGGCCCACCTCAAGCGCGACAAGCTGCTGCCGCGCCACCGCATCAACGTCCTGCTCGACCCCGGCACTCCGTTCCTGGAGATCGGGCAGCTGGCGGCGCACGGCCTGTACGAAGGTGCCGTGCCGAGCGCCGGCATCATCACCGGCATCGGCATCGTGGAAGGCCGGCCGTGCATGGTCATGGCCAACGACGCCACGGTGAAGGGTGGAACCTACTATCCGCTCACCATCAAGAAGCAGGTCCGGGCCCAGGCCATCGCGCGCGAGAACGGCCTGCCCTGCATCTACCTGGTGGACTCGGGCGGGGCCTTCCTGCCGCTGCAGGAAGACATCTTCCCGGACGAGAACCACTTCGGCCGCATCTTCCGCAACATCGCCGAGATGTCCTCCATGGGCCTGAAGCAGATTGCGGCGGTGATGGGCCAGTGCACGGCGGGTGGCGCATACATCCCCGCCATGTGCGATGAAACGATCATCGTCCAGGGCAACGGCACCATCTACCTGGGCGGGCCGCAACTGGTCCAGGCCGCCACCGGGGAAATCGTCGACCACCAGACGCTCGGTGGAGCCGACGTCCACACGCGGATGTCCGGCGTGGCGGACCACCTGGCGCGCGACGAACTCCACGCCCTCTCGACCGTGCGCGAGATCGTGGCCCGCCCTGGTCCCGGCCGCATCGCCCGCCCGCCGATGGCGCCAGTCGAACCTTTGTACGCGGCATCCGAACTGCCCGGCCTGATTCCGGAAAACCCGAAGCAGCCGATTCCCGCCCGCGAGATCCTGGCCCGTATCCTGGACGGCAGCGAACTGAACGAGTACCGGGAGCGCTATGGCAGCACCCTGATCTGCGGCACCGGTGCCATCGGGGGCTATCCCGTAGGTGTCCTGATCAACGACGGCGTCCTCTTCAGCGAGAGCGCCCAGAAGGCCGCGAACTTCATCGAGCTTTGCAGCCAGAGCGCCATTCCGCTGGTGTTCCTGCACAACATCAGCGGCTTCATGGTCGGCGTGAGCTACGAGCAAGGCGGCATCGCCAAGGACGGGGCGAAGATGGTCAACGCGGTGTCGACGTCGCGCGTGCCCAAGTTCAGCGTCATCGTCGGCGGCAGCTACGGTGCCGGCGCTTATGCGATGTGCGGCCGGGCTTTCGGGCCGCGGCTGATGGCCGTGTGGCCGAACGCCCGCACCTCGGTGATGGGCGGCGAACAGGCGGGGACCGTCCTGGCGCTGGTGCGCGAAGAGCAGATGGCCCGCAAGGGCCAGCAGTTCACGGCCGAGGACGCTGAGGCGTACAAGCAGCCGATCCGCGAGCGCTATGCCGCTGACAGCACGGCGGTCAATGCCGCTTCCAAGCTTTGGGTGGATGCAGTGATCGAGCCGGCCGACACGCGGGCGTGGCTGGCCATGGGCCTTTCACTCGCCGCGGGGTCCCCGCAACAGGAAACGCGTTTCGGCGTTTTCAGGATGTAAGCATGTTCAAGCGTGTCTTGATTGCCAACCGTGGCGAGATCGCCTGCCGCATCGCCCGCACCTGCCGGGCGATGGGCATCGAATATGTGGGCGTCCATACCGACGTCGACGCAGCAGCACCTCACCTCGAGGGAACTGCGGCGCGAATCCGGATCGGAACCGGGCCGGCGGCGCAAAGCTACCTGGACATCGAGCGCATCATCGCGGCCGCGCTCGACACCGGCTGCGACGCCGTGCACCCGGGCTACGGATTCCTGTCGGAAAACAGCAGGTTCGCGGCGGCGGTCGCTGCGGCCGGCCTGACCTTCGTGGGCCCGAAGCCGGAGACGATAGCCGCCCTGGGGGACAAGGCGCGCGCGAAGGCGCTCATGGAAGCGGCAAGCGTCCCCGTGGTACCGGGTGGCGGCGACGCCAGCGACGACCCGGAGACCGTCGAGGCGATGGTCCGCAGGGTCGGCTTTCCGGTGCTGCTCAAGCCCAGTGCCGGCGGCGGCGGCAAGGGCATGCGCGTGATCGTGGATGCCTCGGAAGTGCGGGAGGCAGTCGCCTCCGCGATCCGCGTTGCACGCAGCAGTTTCGGCGACGGCCGCCTGATCGTCGAAAGGTTCATCGAACAGCCGCGCCACATCGAAGTACAGGTTTTCGGTGACAGTCACGGGAATGTGGTGCACCTGTTCGAACGCGAGTGTTCGCTGCAGCGCCGCCACCAGAAGGTGGTGGAGGAGGCACCCGCTCCGAACCTGCCGGAGCAGGTGCGCAGCCGGCTGGTCGAGGCGGCCGTGCGCGGCGCCCGCAGCGTGGGTTACCTGAACGCGGGCACCTTCGAATTCATCGTCGCACGCGACTTCCAGTTCTACTTCCTGGAGGTGAATACGCGCTTGCAGGTGGAGCACCCGGTGACCGAGGGCATCACCGGGCTCGACCTGGTCGAATGGCAGCTGCGGGTGGCCGCCGGCGAACCCCTGCCGCTGGCGCAGGAGCAGATCCGCTGTGACGGCCATGCCGTGGAATGCCGGATCTATGCGGAAGATCCTGCCCACGATTTCCGGCCGTCGCCCGGCGACGTGGGCGCGGTACGCTGGCCGCGCCACGTCCGCGTGGAGGCCGGGATCGCTGCCGGCGGGGTCGTACCGCCCTTCTACGATCCCATGGTCGCGAAGCTGGTGACGCATGCGCCATCACGCGAGACGGCGCTGTCCCGGATGGTTGCTGCGCTGGACGAAACCGCCCTGGTGGGCCTCACGACCAACATCGGCTATCTGCGCCGCGTCCTGGTGGACGCCGGCGTGCGCGCGGCGCAGGTGCACACCCGCTATCTCGACGAACACGGCAGCCGGTTCGCCGCCAACGGCGGAATCGGCCAGGCAGCTGCGTGTGCAGCCACCATCCGGCCACAGTCGGCCACCGCCAGCCATCCCTGGGCTTCTGCGCACGTCGCGGATCGCGCCAGCCTGGATCCGCAGGCGCCGCTGGGCCGCGTGCATCTGTGGATGGGCGACCAGCACCTGTCGGCCGCCCTGCAGGCGCGCACCGCGGATGGATTTCAGGTGAGCGTCGATGACCAGTCGTGGGACGTGGCTGCTGCGCAGGAGAGCGACGGCTTGCACCAGGGTCGCATCGGCGCCAGCACCTGGTTCGCGCACTGGCGCCAGGGCGTGTGGGAACTGCAGGTCCATGGCGATCGCTTCTCCGTCCAGCCGGCGCGGACCCGGCGCTTCGACGAAGCTGCCACTGCGGGATTGGCCGTGGCGCCGATGTCGGGGACCATTGCCGCGTTGCCCGTGGCGGCGGGCGAACGCGTGGCCGAAGGCGATACCGTCGCCGTGGTGGAAGCCATGAAGATGGAGCACAGGGTCGTCGCGGCGCGCGAGGGGACCGTGCGCGCCCTTGCCTTCCGGGTCGGCGACACGGTCAAGGCCGGAGAGCTGATCGTCGACATCGAGTGACAGGGCGAGACGCGTGCCACTGCTAGACTTGCTGCAAATTTCATTCCGATGATGGCAGTGAATCTTCCGGCACCTCCCGATGACGCGCCCGCGCGTCCCTCGGAAGTCCGTGTGCTTGCGCGCGGTCTGGCGATCCTGCGCGCGTTCGAGCCCGCCAACGAATGGCGGACCAACACGGAACTCGCCACCCTGGCCGAACTGCCGAAACCGACCGTCTCCCGGCTCACGGCCAATCTGACGGAGTCGGGCTACCTGATTTACTCGGCCGAGCGCGCGGCCTACCGCCTGAGCACTTCGGTGCTCGCCCTCGGTTTCATTGCGGCATCGAACCGCAACCTGGTGGTGATCGCCCGGCCGCTCATGCAGGAGTTCGCCGACCAGCACAACCTCTCCGTCGTCCTGGCCTCGCCGGACGGGGGCAGCATGGTGTGCAATGAAGTGGCACACAGCCGGGCCCTGCTGTTCACGCTGCGCGTTCGTGTCGGCTCCCGTTTGCGCATGGGGCAGTCGGCCGTGGGCCGGGCCCTGATCGGGTCCATGGGCGACGCGGAACGAGACCGCGTGCTCGCCAGGCTCGAGGACGCCGACCACGAAACCTGGTCCGTGCTGCAGGGCCAGGTCAAGACGGTGGTGTCCCAGATGCAGCGGCGCGGATATGTCACCGCCGCGGGCACCCTGGAACGCGGAACCAACGGCGTGGCGGTGGTGATCGATACGCCGGACGGGCCGCATGCCTTCGCGCTGGGCTGCGCGGCACCGTCCGGCATCCTGAGCGTGTCGCGCATCGAGAGCGAGGTTGCCCCGGACCTGCTCGCGCTCAAGCGCAGGCTGGAAGCGGAACTGAGCGTGACCGCCCAGGGTCTGGACAACTGATGGTCCGAAAGCGCGACACCCAGGCCTTTGCCCAGCATTCCGACCGCGCGCACGATCCAGGCGCCGAGGTCGATTCCTTGCGCCGCGGCCTGGAACTGCTGCGATTGTTCGATGCCCGGCATCGATCGCTCCACTTGATCGACATCGCGGCGAAGCTCGGCCTGTCGCGCGTGACGGCCGCGAAGCTGATCGCCACGCTCGAGAGCCAGAATTTCCTGCGCCCCTCCAGCAACGGCGACGGCGGCTTCGAACCCCACGTCGCCTGTCTCGCACTGGGGCGTGCCGTCAAGCGCGGCCTGCGGATCGTGCAGGTAGCGCAACCGCGGATGCTGGCGCTGTCGCAGCGTTTCGGCGTGCACGTGACGCTTTCGACCCGCGATCGCCTCCACATGCTCGTGGTGGAGCACGTGGTGCCGAGCGGGCAGGTGCGCATGGGCCTGGACACGGGGGCGCGGCTGCCGATGGTCAATTCGGCGTCGGGCCGTGCCTACCTGGGGGCCCAGCCGGAGCCAGCGCGGAGCAAGTTGCTGACGTTGATCAAGGAAGACCCGAGCCAGGGCGCGTTCCGCCAGGCCAGCGTGGACGCAGCCTTCCGCGAACTCGAGAAGAAAGGGTGGTGCTTCCTCGCATCTCCCGTCACCAGCCAGACGAATTCGATCGCGACGCCAATTCGGGCCGCCGCAACCGCCGATTACGTCCTGACAGCGATGGCAGTGGGTCCGGACATCAAGCACGACCTGCGCGAAGAGGTCGCCCCGGATCTGCTCCACGAGGCCCGGCAGATCGCTTTCGAACTGGGCGCCGCAGGCTAGCCCGTTCCCTTGCCTCGTGCGGCGGGCGAACCTCGCTGCTGCAGCCGTGCCAACACCGCCTCCACCGCCGTGAGGTGTTCCGGCGTGACATGGGCAATGGCCTGGAACGCGGCCGCCAGGTCGAGATGATTGGCAAGCGTGGAGTGCTCCGACTCGCGCAGCAGTCGCTTGGTCATTCGCACTGCCCGCGCAGGATGCCGCGCGATCCGGTTCGCCAGCGCGTGCGCGTGGTCCAGCAGTTCAGCGCCGTCGACGACCTGGGACACGAGGCCCATGCGCAGCGCCGTCTCGGCATCCACGGGATCGGCCGTGAAAGCCATTTGCATCGCGTTGGACCTTCCGACCAGGCGGGGGAGCATCCAGGCGCCGCCATCACCGGGAACGATGCCCAGTTGCACGAAGCTGAACGAGAAGCTTGCGTTGCGGGCGGCCAGCCGAATGTCGCAAAAGCATGCCAGGTCGCAGCCGGCACCATAGGCCGGGCCGTTCACTGCGGCGATCGTCGGGACGTCGATCTCGCTCAAGGCGAGGGGCACTTGGTGCACCGAACGGCGATACCTCTCCTGGATGTCGGCCGCGGTCCCGGCCGAAAAGCCTTCGCGCGCCGCCATCCTGCGAATGTCGCCGCCGGCGCAAAAAGCCGGCCCTTGGCCGGTGATGACGAGCGCGCGCACGCTCGTGTCGGCCTCGACGGACCGGATCTGGCCGGCCAGATCCAGGAACTGCGCCTCGAACGCGAGTCTATTCAGGGTCTCCGGGTGATCGAGCAGGAGGGTGACGACATCACCTTGCCTGCTCGCCTGCACGAACGGGCGGTCGGCCGGTCCGCTCATGCGCCGATCCAGCGTGGCGCCCGCTTTTCGGCGAAGGCGCGCGGCCCTTCGATCGCGTCCTGGCTGGCGTACACGCGCTCGTGAAAGCGCTTGGCCGCCTGGAGCCCTTGCTCGCAGCCGAGGTCCATCGCCGCGCCGACGCTCTTCTTGGCTGCCCAGATCGTCAGCGGCGCATTGGCCGCAATCGCCCGGGCGAGTTCCCGTGCGCGCGCCCGCACCGCGTCGGGGTCCGGCTCGACGTAGTTGACGAAACCGAGCTGGTGGAAGCGCTCGATCGGAATCATCTCGCCGGTGAACATCAGTTCCAGCAGGAACGGCTGCGGCAGCATCCACAGCATCGGCACTCCCCAAGGCGAGCCGCGACCCACCTTGGACTCCGAGATCCCGCCGCGCGTTCCTTGCATGCCCACGCGCAGGTCGCTGTTGGCCGCCAGCACCATGCCGCCGGCGGTGAAGTGGCCCGTCATCGCGGCGATGATCGGCTTGGATACACGCCGCATGCGCTCGTGGAAGGGATCACGCAGCAGCTGCAGCATGTCCTTGCCGGTCTCTGCGCGCACCTTCGCGGCTTCCTTCAGGTCCATGCCGGCCGAGAAGGTGCCGCAGTCGGCCGAGGTGATGATGGCCACGCGAACCGCGTCGTTCGTTTCGACGTCGTCCCAGATCTCGAGCAGCCGCTCGCAGACTGCGAGCGACAGCGCATTGCGCTGGGCGGGACGGTCGATGCAGACCGTCGCCACTCCGTCTTCAATGCCGTAGCGGACCGGCGCTTCCGGGGTACCCGGGATCATGGATGCTGCTCGCCCGTCGTTCATTCCGCCTCGACCCCCGCGGCTTTCACCAGCTTGCCCCAATGCACGCTCTCGGCGCCGATGAACTTGCCGAACTCCGCCGGCGACATCTGGCGCAGCAGTTCGTAGCCGGTCGCATCGATCTGCTTCTGCACGTCCGGGATGGCAAGCACCGCGGCCATTTCACGGTTCAGGCGATCGACCACCGCCTTGGGCGTACCGGCCGGAGCGAACAGGCCGTTCCAGTTGCCGATCTCGAACCCGGGCAGCACTTCCTTCATCGCGGGCACGCCGGGCAGCTTTGCCGAGCGTTCCGGCGTGACACCCAGCGCCTTCAGCTTGCCGGCGCGGATGTGCTCGAGGCCGGTGGTGAAATCGATGAACATCATCTGCGTCTGGCCGCCGAGAAGGTCGGTGACGGCCTGGCCGTAAGCCTTGTACGGAACCTCCACCAGGTTGGTCTTCGTCATGACGCGGAACGTGCTGCCCGTGATGCGGGTGGTGCTGTTGGCGTACGGGAAGGAAATCTTGCCGGGATGCGAGCGCGCGTAGGCAATCAGCTCGGGCACGGTGTTGACCGGCAAGGAGGGATTGACCACCAGCACGTGCGGCACGCCACCGACGATCGCCACCGGGGTGAAGTCCTTTTCCCCGTCGTAAGGCAGCTTCTTGAAGAAGTACTGGTTGGCCACCTGCGTCGTATTGGTTCCGAACAGGAGCGTGTAGCCATCCGGCACGGCCCTGGCGGCGAACCCCGTCCCGATCAGGCCGGTGGCGCCCGGCTTGTTGTCGACGATGACGGATTGGCCGAGGCGCTTGGCCAGGGGGCCCACGATCACCCGCAGGATCGCGTCCGTGGGGCTCCCGGCAGCGAAGGGAAGGACGATCTTGAGCGGCTGGGTCGGATACGCGGCCTGGGCGGACGCCTTGCCGCCGATGCCCAGCATCGCGGCAAAGGACAGCGCGACGGCAGCGAGGGTCTTGGATTGCATGGATTTGTCTTCTTGGTCTTTGGGTTGACGGGAACGTGACTCAGGCGGAAGGCCGCGTTTTCACCATGCGCAGCGGGTTGTACGTGAGAACCACTTCGCCGCGTTGGTTGACGACCTTGTTGGAGGTGCGCAGCAGCCCACGGTCCGCCTTGCTGGTCGCACGCGCCTCGACGACTTCGCATTCGACGTGGATGGTGTCGCCCGCGGTGGTCGGCTTGTGGACCTTCACATCGGCTTCGAGGAAGGCCATGCCGGTGCGCTGCATGGTGCTTTGCATCAGCAGCCCCTCCGCGGTGCAGAACACCAGGGAGCCAGGCACCGGCCTCGAGCCGATCACCGACACCTCCTTGATGTATTCGACGTTGGTGAACATCTCTTCCACCATGCCGACGGCGGCCACGTACATGGCGATGTCTGCTTCCGTGATGGTCTTGCCCAGCGTGCGGAAGCGGTCGCCGACCTCGACGTCGTTCCAGTAGAGGCCGATCCCCATGATCTGGAGCCCGTTCTTGTCCTTCAGGATGGGTGTTTTCATTCGATCCGCCGTGGTGTTGTGAGAAGGCGCGCTACAGCACGCAGCTGCCGCGGTTCGTCCGCGTCGAGCTCTTTCAAAATGAAATTAGATCTTCCAGATTGAAATTACAGCGCGGCCGGATGAAGTTGTCAAGCGGACTTCCAAACGGCCGCTCGCGAGCGGGTCGCGCTTGACAGTGCATGGCGACGCTGCTTTAATTCCACTTCGACGAGTTATATTTCGTTTTGAATCGATCGAACCGCGCGGTGCGCGTGAGTGAAAAGGAACAGCGAAGATGATGAATCTCCCGTACGGGGAACTCGCGATCGGGCAGCGGGCCCGCTCGCGCGGCCGCACCATCACCGAGACCGATGTGGTCAATTTCTGCGGGCTGACCGGCAACTGGCTGGAGATCCACGCCAATGCCGAATTCGCCAAGCAGTCCATGTTCGGCCAGCGGGTGGTGCAGGGAGGGCTGGTGTTCGTCATCAGCAACGCGCTGTTCGGCTTCGACTCCTCGGTCGTCGAGGCGTTCTACGGCGTCGACAAGCTGCGCTTCCTCAAGCCCACGTTCATCGGCGACACCCTGCACGCGGAAAGCGAAATCATCGCCATGCGCGACAAGGGCGACAAGCACGGCGTGGTGACCGCCCAGCTGTGGGCGGTGAACCAGCGCTCGGAGCGGGTCTTGAGCTGCGAGTTCACGCTGCTGATCCGCCGCGAGCGCCTCATCGTCGAGTGACACCCCATCCTGGAGACAAGCGAAGCCATGAATTTTCTGACGCCGGAACAGCAACTGTGGAAAGACACCGTCGACCGCGTGATGCAGGACGAGATCACGCGCGAGTACGTGCGCGAGTGCGACATCCATCGCAACTACCCGTACGAAGCCTATGAGAAGGTGGCCCGCATGGGCTGGCTGCGGCTGCTGGTTCCGGAGGAGAACGGCGGCGACGGCGGCAGCATCTTCGACTACGCGCTGATGTGCGAGGGCCTTGCGCGCTACGGCTTCGACTTCGCCACCGCCTTCATGGTGTCGACGTTCACCGCCATGAACATCTGCAAGTTCGGCACGCGCGAGCAGCAGGAGCGCTTCCTGCCGGCCTTCATGAAGGGCGACATCCGCTTCTCGATCTCCATCTCCGAGCCGTCTGCCGGCTCCGACGCGGCCAACACCCGCACCCGCTCGGAGGAGACGCCCGAGGGCTGGCGCATCACCGGCCAGAAGCTGTGGTGCTCCGGCGCCGCCGCGCGCAACACGGTGATCGCGATGCTCACGCGCAGCGACAAGGCCGCGGCCAAGCACAAGGGCCTGACCGTGCTGCTCGTGCCCAACGACACGCCGGGTCTGGACATCCGCCGCCTGCCCACCATGGCGCGCCGCGCCACCGGCACGACCGAGATCTTCGCCGACGGCGCGGTGGTGCCGTCCGCGAACCTGCTGGGCCAGCCGGGCGACGGGTGGAAGATCATCACCGACCACCTGGAGCTCGAACGCATCGCCGTCTCGGCCGCCTACGTGGGCAACGCGCAGCAGGCAGTGACCGATGCGCTGAAATACGCGCACGACCGCATCCAGTTCGACAAGCCGATCTACGACTTCCAGGTGATCCGCCACATGCTGGCGGACATGCAGACCGCGGTGGACGCCGCGCGGCTGATGGTGTACCGCGCCGCCGACATCGCCTCGCGCGGCGAGCCCTGCCAGCGCGAGGTGTCGATGGCCAAGCTGATGGCCTCCGAGACGCTGCAGACCGTCACCCGCAACGGCATGCAGATCCTGGGCGGCCACAGCATGCTGCCCGAAGCGGACATGGAGCGCTACTTCCGCGAGGGTATGCAGTCCACCATCGGCGGCGGCACCTCGCAGATCCAGCGCACCCTGATCGCCAAGTCGCTGAGCCTGTGACCGCGCCGACCGCGTCCATGACCCCCCCCGCAGCCCCGCTGGCCGGCGTGCGCGTGCTGGACCTCACGCGCATCCTGGCGGGCCCCTGGGCAACCCAGAACCTGGCCGACCTCGGCGCCGAGGTCATCAAGATCGAGCACCCGAATGGCGGCGACGATACGCGCCAGATGGGCCCACCCTTCGTGCGCGACCAGCACTCCGGCGAGCTCGGCGACGCCGCCTACTTCCTGGCAGCCAACCGCGGCAAGCAGTCGGTGGCCATCGACATCGCCACGCCCGAGGGCCAGAAACTGGTGCGAGCGCTCGCCGCACGCTGCGACATCCTGGTGGAGAACTTCAAGGTCGGCGGCCTGGCTCGCTATGGCCTGGACTACGCCACGCTGCACGCCGAACTGCCGCGGCTCGTGTACTGCTCGATCACCGGCTTCGGCCAGACCGGGCCCTATAGCCAGCGCGCCGGCTACGACTACCTGATCCAGGGCATGGGTGGTCTCATGAGCGTCACCGGCGAGCCCGACGACAAGCCCGGCGGCGGGCCGCAGCGCGCGGGCGTCGCCTTGGCCGACGTGATCTCCGGCATGTATGCCGCCCTCGGCATCCTCGCGGCGATGCGCCACCGCGACGTCACCGGCGTCGGCCAACACCTGGACATCGGGATGCTGGACGTGCAGGTGGCGGTGCTCGTCAACCAGTCGATGAACTACCTCACGACCGGCAAGGCACCCGTCCGCATGGGCAACGGCCACCCCAACATCGTGCCGTACCAGTACTTCCCGGCGAGCGACGGCCAGTTCATCCTGGCCGTCGGCAACGACGGCCAGTTCCGCCGCGCCATGCAGGTGCTGGGGCTGGAAGCCGAGGCGGCCGACCCGCGGTTCACCACCATCGCGCTGCGGGTGGCCAACCGCGACGCCCTGCTGCCGCTGATGATAGCGCGCACCCGCACCCGCACCGTCGATGAATGGGTGGCGGCCATGGAGGAGGTGGACGTGCCCTGCGGCCCGATCAACACGATCGACCGGGTGTTCGCCGACCCGCAGGTCAAGGCCCGCGGCATGCAGCTGACACTGGCGCACAAGCGCGCCGGCGAGATCCCCTCCGTGGCCAACCCGATGCGCTTCTCGGAAACGCCGATCCGCTACGAGAACGCCCCGCCGCTGCTCGGCCAGCACACCCGCGACGTGCTGCGTCGCGTGCTGGGGGCGAGCGACGCCCAGATCGAGGAATGGATCGCGCAAGGCTTCGTCAAGGAGACACCATGAGCAAGGCCCCTTCGGAGACCGGCCAGCAGACGGGCTGGGACGCCACACCCCTGATGGGCATGGGCCTGCACTGGGACGACGTCAAGGTGGGGCAGCGCTTCCGCACGCTGGCGCGCACCATCACCGAGGCGGACATCACGCTGTTCGTCGGCGTGACCGGGATGGTCGAGGAGATGTTCACCAACCTGGAGTACATCCGCGCGGAGTCGCGGATCGGCGCGCGTCCAGCGCCCGGGTCGCTCGTATTCTGCATCTCCGAAGGCTTGCTGATGCAATCGACCATGCAGCGCACCGGCATGGCCTTCCTCGAGTGCGACCTGCGCATCCTGAAGCCCACGATGGCCGGCGACACCATCCACGTGCAGGCGGAAGTGGTGGAGGCGCGCGCCACGAGCAAGCCGGGGCGCGGGCTGATGCGCACCTTCAACCGGGTCGTCAACCAGCGGGGCGAACTCGTGGCCACCTACAACCCGCTGCGCATGGTCAAGGGACGCGAACACACCGTGGCGTGAGCCCTGCCGCACAACCTCCAGGAGACAAACCGTGAACGTCCGCACCCCCTTGCGCCGCCTGCTGGCAGGCACCGCGCTGTTCGCCGCCGCTTGCGCGTCGCTCGCGCAGACCGCCGCCGGCTTCCCCAACCGGCCGATGCGCATCGTCGTGCCTTTCGCGGCCGGCACCACCACCGACCAGGCGGCCCGCTACATCGGCCAGAAGATCACCGACCAATACAAGCAGCCGGTGATCGTGGAGAACAGGGCCGGCGCCAACGGCTTCATCGCCCTGCAGTACCTGCTGGGTCTGCCGGCCGACGGCTACACCTTCACGATCGGCACCAACACCACGCACGCGGCCAACAGCGCGCTGTTCAGGAAGCTGCCCTACGACCCGGTGGCCGATTTCGTGCCACTGTCCGGCGTGACCATCGGCGGCGTGGTGCTGGTCGTGGCGCCGAGCACGCCCGCGAACAACGTGCAGGAGCTGATCGCCTTGGCGAAGAGCAAGAAGATGACTTTCGGCAGTGGCAACTCCTCCTCCCGCGCCGGCGGCGAGGTGCTGCGCGAACTGGCCGCCGTCGACCTGCTGCACGTACCGTACAAGGCGCTTCCCGCAGCCCTGACGGACCTGGTCGGCGGCCAGATCGACATGGTGTTTGGCGATGCCCCGGCCGTGATGCCGCTGGTGAAGGCGGGCAAGCTGAAGGCACTCGGCGTCTCCACCAGGGAGCGCATGCCCGGCTACGAGGAGATCCCCACCATCGCCGAACAGGGCGTGAAGGGCTACGAGACCAATGGCTGGCTGGCTGCCTTCGCCCCGAAGGGCACGCCGCCCGACATCGCGGACAAGTTGAGCAAGATGATCGCCGACATCATGCGCACGCCCGACGCGGCCAAGTACTTCGGCGCGAACGCCTGGAAGCCGATCCCCTCGACCCGCGACGAACTCGCGGCCTTCCAGAGGGCGGAGCTCGCGCGCTGGGCGCGCCTGGTGAAGAACGCCGGCATCGAGCCGGAGTGATCCGGCAGCCGCGCCCGCGGGGCACGTGAGGACAAGCATGGCGACTCTCGTCGAACAACTGGCCGCGTTCACGCAGGTGCCCTATGCGGACCTGCCGCCGGCCGTGGTGGCCGAAAGCAAGCGGCTGCTGCTGGACTCGATCGGGGCGGCGCTTGCCGCCACCGACTCGCCCAAGGGCCGCATCGGCATCGACTACGGCGGCCTGCAGGGGGCCGAGTGCAGCCCATCGCCCGACCCGTCGACCGCGATGACGGACGCCGAGCTGATCGCCAAGTTCCGCGACAACGCCGAGGGCCGCCTCGCCGCCGGGCAGGCCGATGCGCTTGCCAACGCGGTGTTCGGGCTGGAGGCAGTGCGGGACTTCGGCACGCTGATGGCCCTCACCGTGCCCGCGTGAACCGCGCACCCCGGCGTTGCGCATGACCCTCCCCGGCGCCCCCGTCGCTGCCGCCGACTTCAGCTTCCACGGGCTGATCGGGCCAGGCGACCACATCGTGTGCGGCCAGGCCGCGGCGGAGCCGCTCACGCTCACGCGCAAGCTGGTGGCCGAGGGACCCGGCGTGGCCGAGGCCATGGTGTTCCTGGGCGCGACCATGTCGCGCACCTTCGACGGCGCGCTGCCGGCGGGCCTGCGCTTCCTCTCCTACGGCACCCTCGGCCACAACGCCTCGCTGGCCGACCGCGGCTTGCTGGAAGTGCTGCCGGATCGCTACAGCCGCATCGCGCCCCTGTTCCGGTCCGGCCAGCTGCGCGCGGACGTAGTCCTGCTGCAGCTCGCGCCCGCCCCCGCCGGCCGGCGGCCCAGCCTGGGCCTCGCGCACGACTACTGCGTCGATGCGGCGCGGCGGGCGCGCCTGGTCGTCGCCGAACTCAACCCCGACGTGCCCTGGACGCATGGCGCCGAACTGCCCGAAGACCTTCGGATCGACCACTGGGTGCGGGCCGAAGTGGCGCCGCTGGCGCTGCCGGCTGCCGCCGGCAGCGAGGTGGAGCTCGCGATCGGCCGGCACGTCGCCGGCCTGGTGCCCGATGGCGCGACGCTGCAGGCCGGCTTCGGCAGCCTGCCCGATGCGCTGTTCCTGCAGCTGCGGCAGCACCGCGACCTGGGCCTGCACTCCGGCGTGTTCGGCGACGCCGCCGCCCTGCTGGTGCAGCAGGGCGCGCTCACCAACGCCCGCAAGGGCGTGGACGCCGGCGTGTCGGTGACCAACACGGTCATCGGCAGCGCGGATCTCTATCGCTGGGTCCACGACAACCCCGCGGTGCAAGTGCTCCCCGCCACGTCGACTCATGCCGCCGAAGTGCTGGCACGCGTGCACTGCCTGCACGCCGTCAACGGCGCCCTGCAGGTCGACCTCACGGGCCAGGTCAACAGCGAAGCGGTGGGCGGGCGCCAGCGCGGTGGAATCGGCGGGCTGCTGGATTTCTGCCATGCCGCGCGCCAGTCCGCAAGCGGCGGCCGCGCCATCACCGTGCTGCCGGCCACCGCCGACGGCGGTAGCCGCAGCCGCATCGTCGTCGACCTGGACGGCCCGGCCACCGTGGGCCGGGCCGACGTGGACGTGGTGGTGACGGAGTTCGGCGTGGCTGACCTGCGCCACGCCACGCTGGAACAACGCGCCGAACGCCTGATCGCGATCGCGGCGCCGGCATTTCGCGACAGCTTGCGCCACGCTTGGCGACTATCGACATGGGGACAGAGGGCATGGCATTGAAGGGTGGGCCGCTCGCCGGCGTACGGGTAGTGGAACTGGCGGGCATCGGGCCCGGTCCGATGTGCGGCATGCTGCTGGCCGACATGGGCGCGCAGGTGCTGCTGGTGGAGCGGCTGGAGCCGGCCAACATCGGCATCGAGCGGCCGCGCCGCTACGAGCTGTCGCATCGCGGCAAGCAATCGCTGGCAGTCGACCTGAAGCATGCGGACGGCGTCGCACTGGTGGCCGACCTGGCGGCCGCCGCCGACGTGCTGATCGAGGGCTTCCGTCCCGGCACGATGGAGCGGCTCGGCCTGGGGCCGCAGGCCTGCATGGCCCGCCATCCCGGCCTGGTGTACGGGCGCATGACCGGCTACGGCCAGGACGGCCCGTTGCACGAGGTGGCCGGCCACGACCTGAACTACCTCGCCCTGTCGGGCGCGCTGCACGCGCTCGGCCCGGCGGATGGGAAGCCGGCCGCCCCGCTCAACCTGCTGGCCGACTTTGCGGGCGGCGCCTTGAACCTCGCCTTCGGGATTGCCTGCGCGCTGGTGGAGCGCAACCGCTCGGGTCTGGGACAGGTGATCGACGCCTCGATGGTCGAAGGCGCGGCCTTGCTCATGACCTCGATGTTCGGCATGTACGCGGCGGGCCTGCATACTGCGGCGCGCGGCCACAACCTGCTGGATGGCGGCGCGCCCCACTACGCCACGTATGCGTGCGCGGACGGCGCGTACATCGCCTTCGCCGCCATCGAACCCAAGTTCCGCGCCGTCTTCGCCGAACGCACCGGGCTGCCGCCCGAAGCGCTGGCGCGCCTGGACGACCCCGCCACTTGGCCGAAAGGCCGGGCGATGCTGGCGGAGCTCTTCGCCACCCGCACGCGGCGCGAATGGTGCCAGCTGCTGGAGGACTGCGACGCCTGCGTGACGCCCGTGCTGGACCGCGACGAGGCGCCGCGCCACCCGCATAACGCGGCGCGCGGCAGCTTCGTCGTGCAGGACGGCGTGACCCAGCCCGCCGCTGCGCCGCGCTTCTCGCGCACGCCAGGTGCCGTGGCGGCGGCGCCGCCCACGCGCGGCGCGGGCGGCGAGGCCACGGCCGCCGCCTGGGGCCTTCCCGCGGCGCGGCTGCAAGCGCTGCGCGCCGCCGGTATCATCGGCCCCGACGCCACCGTCTCGTGACGCCATGAGAGAAGATCACGCGATGCCGGCCGCGGACGCGGCCACCGAACCGCCCGCCCTGCCCGCCTGGGCCGAAGCGGCGCGGGCGATGCCAAACCGCAGCGGCTTCCTGGAAATCGACGGCAGTTCCATCCACTACCTCGCCTGGGGCGACGCGGCATTGCCGCCGCTGGTCCTGGTGCACGGCAACGCGGCGAGCGCGGAGTGGTGGCGCTTCGTCGCACCGCTGCTGGCGGCCGACCACCACGTGATCGCACCGGACCTGGGCGGCATGGGCGACAGCAACCATTGCGGCCGCTACGCGCGCGAACGCTATGCCGAGCAGGTGATGGCGGTCGCCGGCGCGCTAGCCCCCGGCCGGCCGCCGGTGGTGGTCGGCCACAGCCTGGGCGGCTACGTGGCGATCATGGCCGGCTGCGCGCACGGCGAGCGCATGGCGGGGCTCGTGGTGCTCGACTCCCCGCCGCGCGAGGTGGACGGCGCCACCTTCTCCTCCTACGTGCAGTCCAGCCCCGTGCCGCGCATCTACCCGGACCGCGCGAGTGCGCTGCGCCGCTTCAGGGTGCTGCCCGACCAGCCGGTCAACTGCGGCTTCTACCTCGAACACATCGCGCAGACGGCGATCAGGCCGGAGGCCGGCGGCTGGCGCTGGAAATTCGACCCCGCCGCGCTCACGCATCCGCGCCGCCTGGACTACGTGGACGACCTTCTGCGCATGCGCTGCCCGGTGGCCCTGATGTGGGGCGGGCTGAGCGAGCGCTTCGGCGCATGGGAGCGCCAGGTGAGTCGTGAGCAGTTCGACGGCCGGCTGCCGCTGGTGGAGATCCCCAACGCGCGGCACCACATCATGCTGGACGAACCGCTCGCCCTTGTCGCGGCGTTGCGGGCGCAACTGGCCAGCTGGAAGGCCGCCCGCACGGGCTGATCGGCGCCGACGTCGACTACTCGAAAGCAGGACGAACGATGGATTTCGCCAAGGAATACGTGGAGCGCTACCTGCGCGAGGTGATGGTCCTGCGCATCGCGCCAGTCAGCCCGCACCTGGCGCTGTGCAACATCCCCGAGAAGGTGCTCGGGCTGCCGAAGTCCTACTGAGGAAGGCGGCCCCGCCGTGCGGGGCCGCGGCGCCTCACTCCAGGGTGGCGCCCGACGCCTTGATGATCGGCTCCCACTTCTCGCGCTCCCTCTTCAGGAGACGCGTGAAGTCGGCGGCCGTTCCGCCGATGGGAATCAGGCCCGCCTCGGTGAACTGCTGCTGCAGCGCCGGCACCTTCATCGCAGCGACCGCGGCGCGCTGCAGCTTCTCGATCACCGGCGCCGGCGTGTGGGCCGGCGCCAGCAGGCCGCCGTAGATCTCCACCTCGTAGCCGGGCACGCCGGCTTCCGCGATCGTCGGCAGCTCGGGGAACATCCGGGAACGGTAAGGGTTGGCCGCGGCAATCGCCCGCACCTTGCCGCCCTTGATCAACTGCGCCGCCACAGCCGTCGAGACGATCGCCGCGTCCACGCGCTCACCCACCAGGTCCAGCATGGCGGGACTCTCGCCCTTGTAAGGCACGTGCGTGAGGTCGGTGCGCGTCACGGACTTGAACAGCTCCATCGCCAGGTGCTGCGGCCCGCCCGAACCGGAGGATGCATAGCTCAGCTTGCGGTCCTTGGCCAGTTGCACGAACTCCTGCACGTTGCGCGCCGGCAGGCCATTGCGCACCACCAGCAGGTGGTCGTAGGTGACCACGTGGCTGATCGCCTGCAGGTCCTTGTCGACCTTGTACGAGAGCTTCGGATCCATGATCGGCCGCAACGTGAGGTTGCCCGCGCCGCCGAACACCAGCGTGTAGCCGTCCGCCGGCGACTTGGCCACCATGTCGGTCCCGATGACGCCGGCGACGCCGGGCTTGTTCTCCACGATCACGCCCTGCCCGAGCAGCTTCGCCATCTCGCCGGCCAGCAGCCGCGCCGACACATCGGTGGCCCCGCCGGGCGGGTACGGCACGACGACGCGCACGGCTTTCTCGGGATAGGTGGACTGCGCGAGCGCCGGGAGGGACACGCCCAGCGAGCAGGTCGCGACGAGTGCGACTAGAGCGGGGAAGTGGCGTCGCTGCATTGCGATGTCCTTGAGTTGGTTGCGATTCTTGGAAGATGATAGCGCGCTAATTTCGTTATGACCATCCTAATTTCGTTCGGGAAAACCCGCACCCCGGGCAGGTACGCTTGCCGCAGCCAACAGGGATGCGATGACGAACTTCATCGATTCCGCGCAAGACGGGCCGGTGGTCACGCTGACCATGAACAAGCCGCATGCCCGCAGTTCGCTCACCGGCAACATCGGCGTCGCCAGCTTCCAGGCCGCGACCGAGCGCATCCACGCCGACGCGAGCGTCCGGGCGCTCATCCTCACCAGCGTGGGGGCGGCCTTCTCACGGCAAGGAACCTCTATGACCCCAAGCGTAGAAGTAAGCCATAAGATGCTGCGCTTCGTTGGCGCGGAGCGCACTGGCAGCGCGTGGCATGCGCGGGAGTGGATATGCGAACTGGCTTGAACAGGGCTTGGCCGGTTACGGCCTCACAGACGTCCTGTGCCGCCCCTGAGAACAGGGAGCGGACGCCTTCTTGGCTGGATCCATGGCCTGACTTTGAACTGCGCCACGTGCAGGAAGGACGGTGCGAGTGAATGCCGCCAAGCTCCTGTCGGCGCGACGCACCCCTGCACAGGCCTGAAACGCTGTGGTTGCACGGACCTGCTTGGAAGGTGGCGGGCCCGCGGGGGCGACCCCCTGGACCACGCCGACTTCGCTCATTACAAGCGGATCATGACGCACCCGGAGAATTTCTCCCGCGTGTTTGCCTCGGGCTTCGACGATCCCCAGGAGCTCGCAACGCTCATCGACCGAGCGGGGCGTCTGCGCGCCGCATCGCACCACGGCCGCTCATTCTCTGAAGAAGACTTGCGAGAGCTTCGCGTGACCTGGCGCACGCTGCAGACCGGCCTCGAAAACCTGATTGAGCCCTACGACGACGCGAAGTTCGATGAATAGGCCGATTCGGGTTGCGATCGTGGACGACCACCTCATCGTGCGGCAAGGACTCCGTGACTACTGGCTGAATTCATGGACATCGAGTGGGTGGGCGACGCTGCGGACGGAGTTGCGGCTCTCCACGCGCAAGGGTCTGCATAAGAACTACGCGAAATACGTCCGGGAGTTCAGTAGGGCGGGCTTCGTCGTTGACACCGAGTCGCTCTCGCGCAGCCGCCGCTGCAGCCCGGCGGTCTGCGAGTTCATCTCCGAGAAGCTCGGTATCCGATCCAGACGCATTCCAAGCGGCCGGCGCGCATCATGACCGTCGTCCAAAGGCGAGGACCACTACTACGAGATCTGCGGGTGCTCAACGCGTCAACGCTGGCTAAGGATTTATCCGTAAATAATATTGACCGGCAGCCTGATCTTGCGCAGGACGATGATGGCTGCGGCCAAATGGTTGAGCGCGAGGAAGGTGTGCTCGAGCTTCTCGTAGCGCACCAGGAGCTTCCTGAACCGGTTGAACCAGCCATGGCAGGCTTCGACCACCCAGCGGCGCGCCTTTTTCCCGGGGTCTCGTTTCTTCTGATCGGCTTCGCTCTTTCGGCCCACCACATGCGGGATGTAGCCATGGGCCAGGATGATCCTCATGGCGTTCCTGCCCCGGTACCCGGCGTCAGCGCACAAGTGCTTGGAGCGGCGCTGCTGGGGAAGCGGGCGCTTGACCACGATGGCGTCCAGCACGGCCTCGAGCTGCGTCACATCATGCGCGTTGGCTCCTGTCACGACGAGCGACAAGGGGACCCCACGCCCGTCCACCAGAAGGTGGCGCTTGCTGCCTTTTTTTCCCCCGATCCGTCGGGTTGCGCCCCACCGCCTCCTGGGCCAGGGGCGCCTTGAACATCGCTCCATCAATACTCTGCCATCTCCAGGCGATGCCTTCGAGGTCGTCGTACTCGGCCAGGCCCGCTTTCCACAGGGCCTCGAAGAAGCCGGCCCTGGACCATTGCATGAATTTGTGGTGCACCGCGCTCGCACTGCCGAAGCGCTCGGCTGGCAGCGCCCTCCACTGGCAGCCCGTCCTGAGCACATAGACGATGGCCTCGAACACCAGCCGGGGTGCCTTCGGGGGACGCCCCGCGCCTGCGCGGCGCAGGTACTCTTTGTTCGGATCTCGCCCGGGCTGCGGCACCAGTGGCCCCACTCGCTTCCGAAACTCATCCGTCACCGCCCATGAATCGGCGTGGGCCTTGGTCATTGCGCTCATCCTTCGCCGATCACAACTCGGTTCGGGGCGTAGTTTATTCAATTTAAGGATAAATCCTTAAGCTGATCCGCGGACCCGGCCCAAACGCGGTTCTTAGAACACGGCACAACCGTTGACGTTGATGCTAAATCGTGTCCTCTGTGTCGTGTCTGATACTTTTCCTGATCGCCATACTTTCCTCGCAGGCTGCCGCGAAAGCCTCGACTAGCTCCGGCTTTACGAACAAGCCACCGCCGTCGCTGCACTGGATGTCGTCCGGATACTGAAAGTACGCAAAGTATGCAAAGCGGTGGTGGCGGTGCCGATCGCGAGCTGCAGAACGAGCGGACGTACTAGCTGCTCATTCACCGTTGCTTAAGCCCTTATCGCCGGCTCGATGCAGTTAATTTAGCTTCGAGTTCTTGTATTTTTTTCCGAAGTTGATCGGCTTCGGCCTGCGCCGCTTCAAGCGTATTTTTCACTTCCCGATAGCTTGCTCTTCGGGACAAACCACTATTTGATTGCGCTCGCGAAACGTAAGGCAACAGTGATTCCCAATTTCTCTGACCCATCGACGTTGCGACTGTGCGAGCGATTGATTCAGTGCTCGTATCCATGCCTTTTTCCAAGAGATCGCTGATCACAGCGTCTACTTTTTCCCCGGCATAAAGGCGCCTCATTGAATGATAAGCGGCCCCCTTCTTGGCGCCCGCCGAACGCGCAGCACCAGAGAAAATGCGGGTAATTGCGCCATCTGTCAGCGGCTTACCGGTTTTCTCTGAAAGGAACAGTTGCCCGGAAAAGTTTGCAAGCTTCTTCTCATCCAAGAACCTTTCAAGCGGACCCTCAGCGAATTCGACAACTCGCAATGCAAGCCAAGTCGGAAAGTCGAATTCGTTGTCGTAACCAAATTTTTGGCGCACTGGCAAGACCTTGATAGCGTCGGCATCAACATTTCTTATTATTTCTGGATCGAATTGGTCAACTCGAAGTGAATTCACGGAGCCTCTTCTGAATCCTATCTCCGCACCAATGTCCGCCATCAATGCATTTCTTTCCCGAACGTACTCCGACTGTTTTGCATTCATAAATCGCTCAACCATCGTCTCTTGCTGTGAGCGAGAAACGACTGGCTTTAAAAGATGGCGATCAGAGCTCGCGCTTCTTTTAAAGAGTAAAGGACAGACGGCCAGAATGGACGTCGTTCTTTTCTCCGCTTTCCTAACCTGCTCCGCCAAGGTACTTACGCACGAATTAACTCGAGCAGCAACTGGTCCGACGGCCCCCGACCGAATTCGCTTATTGTCTTGCAGCCACAGCAGCCATTTGTAAACGCAACGAAGCTTTTTGTTAACAGTATCTTCGGCGTAGCTTTCCTTGCGGAACGATTTGGGATTTGCCATCACCAAAGCTTTCTCCGAATCACGAAACTTTGTCAGCACCTGATCTGTGACATCGTTTAGCATCACACCGTGGCGATCAAGATAGCGCCTAAAAACGACTAAGTTTAATAGTATTCCGTGCGCTGTTATTTTTGCAAGACCGAGTTTGTCAAGCAAATAAAGTCCGTAATCAGTAAGCTCTTGATCAACTTTTCCGGAAAGCACGTCGTAGATTAGAAACGCGTCAGCAGCTTTAACGTCGCTACACCAACGTTGTAAATCAGTCTTTCGATGCATCGCGCGCCACCCTTAAGGACGTCACTTTGGGTGCTGTGTGTGCGACTTCACTTATTTGTTTGCGAAGTGCCGCAACCTCCTCATTCTTTTGTTCGATAACTAGGAGCATCTCTCTTCTGTTTGTGGCCTCGACATTCTTGAGGTTTGCAACTTCTTCTTGTAGCTGCCTCACCGTACGCAAGTAACCAATCGCTTCGGCCTCTGCGATGCCTCGCAAAACTTCGGCGAACTTTAGCTGCCGTTTCAGGCCGGCCATTGACTCCAGCTTGGATGGTGTCGAGGTAGCTTGCAGCTTCAACGCTCTTGTGGACGCCACAATCAAGTTGGCACGCTTCAACAAGCTGCTTACACCCGAGAGGGTTTCAGAGGCGTTGCTCTTGAAACTAGCTGTCGGCAGATCCAAGCCCGTGGGGATCGCCTTAGCGTCCCATTGATTGAAAGCACGAAGAGACTTCGGAAGGACTTTGCGAATCTCGTCCGCAAGCCCCTTCTCGTTTTTCTCACACATCCTTAATAGCATAGTTGCGAAAGACAATTTGCACTCAATGTTCGTCACTGCACGGTGATGATTATCGGAAGCGACTGTCGGCTTACGAGGCTTTTGCACGATAGTCACGCCGTGGCTCCCAAACGCTTCTCGTGGAAAGTTATCACCTTGTCCAAGTTGGTGAGATCTTGGCTATGCTTGTTCCGAAGCATTCCAGCAGGCAATTCAGAAAGGCGGGCGCTAATCCAGAGCTTCTCGCGTTTCAGGCCTTCTACGTGTCCTGCTGACGCTCTGTGGAATGGGCATTTATGACAGGTCTCCGGCGAGGCCTTTGCGCGATCGAGGACGCCATTCTTCTCATCGAAGCAGCGCGCGATCCGCGCGCGCTTTTCGGTCGGAGCCCCGCAGTCTCCGTGTGGGTAGGGTCGCAGCGTCTGTCCGCGGCTTTCAACAGCCAATACAAGAGCGTCAACCTTCTTCACGATGTCTAATGAGGCATAGTCAAGACGCCCGCTGAGCTTTTGATGAAACTTCAGCATTAACCTAGAAAGGCCTCCTGAGGTTTTATTGGTGCCTGCAAGCAAGTCAGAAACAAATTGATGAAGCTTTTCATGCGCGACTAGCTTTAACTCTGCATCAAGGCCGAATTGTTCCTTCTGCATTAAAAGGTTAACGCGCTCTGATGGCGGGCCAAATCGCTCTAATTTCACTCTACCGTCGGCTTTGGAGGGATTTGTAAGATAAGTGATTGTTTCATTCACACCACTTGCGACGTGATCTAGCTGAAAGCTTACCGCCATAAGCTCTGAATTCTCGTAACGGTAATGCATTATTAGCGCGTAGGCTCTTCGTAGCATGTGCGGTCGAACGTGCCAGGAAGCATCTGCTCCCATTGCTCTGATGAAGAAAAATCTCGATGCACCATCCAATCCTGCATTAAAGACAAACCATTTCGGTGTAGTCTCCCTTGGCGCGTCAAATTGCGGAATTTGGCACACCTTTCTTTCTTTTGGATGGCCTCCCTCGCCACTAACCCAACCTCTTTGGATGCGTAGCTCAATCGCTAGTTTTGACATCTCCTTCAAGATACCAATGGCATCAACAGTACCTTTATTTACAAAGAACTTCTTGTAATCTTTACGGTACTTTTCAAGGTAGAAGTCGCATTCATAAAGTCCGAGGGCGGGGTCGAACGGTTGGAGCGCGTCATAGTAAAGACCGTACATGGGATCGACAATTTCTCCCGCTCGTCTGGCGTTATAGAACCCAATCACAATAAAGCACGCATCGAACAGTGCCTGCGCCAGTTGACGAACCGACAATTCTTCCGAATGAGCGTATGCGGCTCGCCGCAGCACGACGTCATTTACGTTAAGCAAGTTGAGGATTTCTTGCTTTTTCGTCGAATGCGCGAGAACTTTTCTCAACTGGTTTTGCTCGGCTTGGAGATCGGGTGCTTGTCCTGCAACTGTGCTCATCTCTTTGAACAGCTCAAGGATGGGTTTGCTGTGGGAGTAAATCCACTTATTAGCCTCTTTGAGAAGCTGGCCAACTTCTTCCGGCGCTAAATTCGAGGTGCGCCCCCCTGGTCGTCCGTGCTTCTTGCTTTGCTTGAACGAATTTTCGAAAGGAGTGAACCTAAGGCCCGAAGGGCCTGGAACATCTGCGAGCAGGTTGATCCACCCCATCGTTTGTCGAAGCAATGACTGCCCCATGCCCTGAGACGAATTACTTACACTTCCTTTCTTCAGCGTTAGTGAGAGTGCAATTTCAACCAGCCTTGCATTCCCCGCAAATTCTTTAACGTTTACGTTTGAGCCGAGAGCAGCAAAGAACTCGTTAGAAATTCCCCCAGATTTGTTTACGAAGCGCATTGCGCTCTCTACATGTGTTTGCTGAAGCAGTGAATGAGCGCGAGACTCAAGCTGCAATGCCTTTTGCCACCCCCCTGAAGAAAGCAATTCGCGTAGAGCCATGGCATTTTCTTCCGTCCAATCAGAAATTTTAAACGCACCATGGAGCCACCCAAACTCGAACAATTTTGCCATGCAATTAACAATACTTCTAATGTTCAGTTCAGTGGACTTTGATTCCCCGGTACGAGTCAGATAGACCCGAACGGCGCCGATAATGGCGTCCGTTAAGTCTGGTCGATCGATCACGCGCGTGCCTTGGGGCGCCCATGCAGTTGGAGGCAGACGGAGTTCATCGAGCGGGACGATGAAAATGCCAGATGCGTCAGATCTCCTTTGGCTCTGGATGGTTAAGCTCGTACCATTAAAGACCACGCGCTTGTCAATGGAAGCCCTTTTGGCGTGTTCATCTGCTTCAAACGCTCTCAATTGGCTAAATCCACGCATTTTCGTCTCCTTCAATTTTCATTTCAATTGCCTTTAGGCGCGATCGATGAGGGCCCTTATTCACAATGTGAAGAATGGCTTGGTTGAATACGAGTGCCGTCAAATGCACCGCAACAAAGCGATCTGCATTCTCGTGGACAAGCTTGGTCCAATAGCTTTGATAAAAGCGGCGCGTTCGAACCGCTGCTTCAAGACTCTCTTCTGTGATTATCACTGTACGATTGCTACATCCGTCTCCAGCGTGGCATGAACGTCCTATGCATGTGCCGTTCAGCAAATCTGTTTCAACGGGAGGCAAAGCTGGATTGACACAAGAGCTGCCGTCCCCAATCGGCGCATACAATTTTCTGTGTATGTTGAACTCCACTCGACGTTCGGGAGTATCAATTTCGTAATCGACTTTAACTCCTAAGTCGAGCCGACGTTGAAACTCGTAATTGATGGAACTCCAAATTCGGTTGAAGATTTCCTGATCAAGATAGTGTCCAGTGGTTGAAATCCCCAGATGCCCAGCCGTATGCTGAGCTGCGTTTAATCCTCCAGCTCCTAGGGCGATCAGAGATAGGCCTTGTGTTCTTACCTGTTCTAGGGAAAACGCTGGCAACCCATGATGCTTCGTGAATTCTCTGAGCGCAGATCCCCACCCGACGTAAGCGAGAGGCTCTGGTGCGTTCTGAATACTGACTGGGTTGAGCCACAAGCGATTCTCATCCTTCGGCAGCCATTTGTTGCAAGCCATCCATGCATGCCGCCTTAGAAGAAATTGCAATGCCTTCCAGGGCACTAATTGCTCTTTCTTAAGTTCGACAATTGGGCTGCTGTCACCAGTCCTGGATTTAAACGCTTGCAAAGTGTAATGATCGTCGACAGCAGTTATGCCGTCGAAATCGAGATCCAGCACCGTATTGGAGTTCCACACGGTATGGCATTGCAGCGCGAGCAGCACGGAAAGCATGACACGTTGCGATCCGATCTCTCGAACGAAAAGTTCGATCAATCTATAGCGCGGTAATTTCTGATTGAGGGCGTGGTCAACATAATCCATCACTATCCCGAAACCTGGCGTGCAGATCGGTTTTTTGCCCTGTGCCAGCCAGAAAGAAGGTTCGTTCAGAACCATGAAGTACGTTGAAGCTAACTTGGATGGTGAAGCTTGTCGGACCCATTCTGGAATGACTTTCCCATCGCCCTGTATCAATGCGATAAGCAAGGGTTTAAGGGAAGAATCTGGTTCATTAAGGAGCACCTTCAACCTGCTCCAAATCATTTCGTGGCGATCTAACTCAATTTGACAGGCAGCAATCACGTCATCCAAGTCCTTTGTTCTTTGCTGCAACTCGTTTGCTTTAAGTTCCCTAAGGTTTTCATGAGGTGTTGCGCCTGAGGGAAACCTCCGAACCTTACCTTCCGCAGACGGCAAGTCACTGATCAGTCCGCGCGGAGCAGAGCGCTTGATTTGGAAGCGACTCTTGTACATTAATGGGATTCGATCCGCTTTAGGAATGCCGAGGGCAATCATGCCGTTGGTCATCCAAAGTCGAAGGCGACCTGCTCTGCGGGCTAACATAGTGGCTTCAAATCCGCATTTGCCCAAGGCCGTCTCCATGGCTTCTATTGCCGAAATACCTTTGTGAACGTCCATTTTGGACAGACTAGTATTTGCTGCTGCGCACCAAGCTGAGTCGTTTAAAATAGCGGATAGCGTTGAAAGCACCACTTGAACCTGCTGATCTTGCTCCGGGACAAGAATGCTGAGTGTTGCTCTTTTTTGAAGGACGTCGAAAAGCCATCCGTTGATGTCTAAACCGGCGCCGCTGATGTCAAGAATCCGCTTTGGCAGGTACACCCGCTTGTGCAGCTTGTGCTGAGTATGAAAAGTCAAATTCATCTGAGTCTTTCTGCGCGGCTTTCACCTTCACTTGGCAAGTGCCAGTAACTCTTCGCATGCTGGGGTCCAGCGGGCGGCTCCCCGCAGTACGGCCGGACCCCTTCTCACTCCTGTCCTACCCGAACGTGCTCAAGGTACCATGCGGCCTGATCCTTTTGTACATGGGCGTTCCCGTACTCCGATCATTTTCAATACTACATTGACCAGTACGGTCAATCTGGCGCCCGCCGATCTGCCCAAGGATTCGGGCCGCTTCGACCTGCCCATTGCCCTGGGCATCCTGGCCGCCAGCGGGCAGATCGACGCGGGCCGCCTGGCCGGCCATGAATTCGCCGGGGAGCTGTCGCTGTCCGGGCAATTGCGCCCCGTGCGCGGCGCGCTGGCCACGAGCCTGGCACTGCGGGCCCACGGCGTGGCGGTGCGGCTGGTGCTGCCGCCCGGCAGTGCCGAAGAGGCCGCCCTGGTACCCGACGCACAGGTGTACCGCGCCCGGCATCTGCTCGATGTCGTGCGGCAGTTCCTGCCGGCAGGCAGCCAGGAATCCATGGACGACGCCAGCGCCCCGGACGACGGCTGGTGTCTGCTGCAACCCGCGCCGCTGGCCACGCAGGTGGCCTATGCCGATCTTTCGGACATCAAGGGCCAGGCGGCCTCCAAGCGCGCACTGGAGATCGCGGCCGCTGGCGGGCACAGCCTGCTGATGATGGGGCCGCCCGGATCCGGCAAATCCATGCTGGCCCAGCGCTTTGCCGGGCTGCTGCCGGCCATGACCATGGAAGAGGCCCTGGAGAGCGCCGCCGTGGCCAGCCTGGCCGGGCGCTTCACCCCCGCGCGCTGGGCGCAGCGACCCACCTGCCAGCCGCACCACACGGCATCGGCGGTGGCACTGGTGGGTGGGGGTTGTGAATTACAATAATTTTTAAGACTCTACAATATTTAATGCGACCACAAAGGCTGTGATGCCCGCCCTTCGGCGAGAACGCCGAGTCCCGGATGATCGACATAGCGCAGGGACCGGATCGCGGTGCGGACACGGCCGCAGCATTCGTTGCAGAACCGACCTGGGCTTGGCCGCTTCAGGCTGATCTCCGACACTCGAACCTAACGCCTGAAAGTTCGCGTGTTGCGCAACTGGTCATTGGCCGAGCAGGGTCTCAAGCGACCGCTTTGTTGCTCAGACCGGTCACTCTATTGATGCGAGCCGGGCAAGGTAGCAGGAGCAACTGATCACACCAAGGATGAATTGGTTCTCCCGACCCGCTGCGGTCGGTGTTGATGTAGGCAACGATCCCAGAAAACCGTCCGAGAAACCGGGGGAATCCCACCCCGGATACTTGGCGGCACGGCTTATCGGAACCATTGCGAAGAGCATCCGCAGTTGGCCCGCGGGTCCGAAACACGTAGCCAAGGTCTTCTCAAAGAATTAGATCGGCCAGAACCATAGAACGTCCAAAAGCATTCTCTGGTGTGGTGACCTCATGGCTGCACCGAGCAGTGCGAAGCTGCCACATGAGCCGCTCAGTGCGATGCCTCGTAGTGTGCAAGCGGCTCATTACCATTTAACGCAACGAGCAAATTTTCAGCAGCCTGCAACTCGATGGCTCGGCGAACCTTCTTCACCGCCGAACCAATGTGGGGTGTGAAAACCGTGGAGGGGTGTTGCAAGAGTTCCGGATGAATCTGGCGTGGACGGTCTGCCAGCAGCCAGTCTTCCATCTCGTACACATCGGCGGCGTAGGCACCCAGGCGCTCGTCCTTGAGCGCCCGTGCCACGGCAGCCTCGTCCACAACCGAGCCTCGCCCAATGTTGACCAGGATCTGCCCCCGCCGAACACCTTCAAGCATGGTGTCATTGACGAGGTGACGCGTTACGTCCAGCAGCGGAACGGCCAGAATGACATAGTCGGATTGCGACAGGGCCTCACCCAGGCTCACCATGGTCAGGCGTTCGTCATCACCATGCGGGTCCACGCCCAGCAGTTGAGCGCACCCGAAGCCACAGAGACGGTCCACAATGGCCCGCCCAACGGCGCCAAGTCCGACGACCGCCACTATCGAGCCGTGCAACCCCATTCCGTACAGCTGGGGACGCCATCCTGCGTAGCTCTTGCGAACACTGACGTCACCTGCCAGCACATGGCGCGCGGCGGCGATGGCCAGCCCAATGGCGAGTTCTGCCGTGGGTTCTGTGAGCAGGTCAGGAACGAAGCTCACGCTGACACCGGCTTGCGCACATGCCTTGAGGTCAAAGTTGTCATACCCCTTCAGGGCGCAAGCGATGGTCTTGAGCCTGGGAGCGTGCAACAGGGTTCGCTGATCTACCCGGTCAGGCATGAAAGCCATCATTGCGTCGGCATCCTTCAGATGACGGTGGAGCTCGGCCTCGCTCCACGGCTCAGGACCGGGATTCATCACCACTTCACCAACCTGCATAAGACGCGCCAGTACCTCTTCATGAATGGGCTGCGTCACCACAATTCTCGGCATCATTGCCATCCTCTCTCTTTACTTAAGACGTTTGCGAAGTGCCGAACCAATGCCATCCACCACGAGGACGCAAGCAAGAATGGACAGCAGAATGGCCGAGACTTCGTCGTACTTGATCAGCCGCAGAGCCGCCATGAGTTCAAAGCCGATGCCGCCTGCACCGACGATGCCCATCACAGCCGATGCCCGAAAGTGGTATTCCCAGCGGTAGATCGTGATGTCGGCCAGTTGTGGCATCACCTGAGGAAGCACCGCGTGTGTGATGACCTGCAACCGGGTTGCCCCAGCGGCCGTTGCGGCCTCCAGGGGCTTGGGGTCCACATGCTCGATGGCCTCGGCGAAGAACTTGGCCACCATACCGGTGGAATGCAAGGCCAACGCCAGCACACCCGGCAGAGCGCCGAAACCAACGGCCGCGACGAACAGAATGCCCAGGATAATTTCAGGCACAGACCGAAATGCGGCCAGGATGGTTCGGGCAATTCGTCCCACCACCCTATTCGGCGCTGTATTGGGCGCCGCAATCAACGCGAGTGGTAAGGACGCCAGAACGGTCAAGGCCGTTCCCGCAATCGACATGGCCAAGGTGTCGCGCAGTGGAATGACCCATTGCTCCCAGCGAGCGAAGTTGGGCGGCACCATCTCAGAGGCCAACTGCTGAATGGCAGGAGCCCCTTCGATGAAACGCTGCGCGTCAAAGAAACCGGTGACAAACAATGCCAGCGTGCAAACGAGCAGGACTACGCAGGCTGCGCCCAGCCGTCTGAGTCGCCGCTGTCCGTCAATGGCAATGATGGATTCCAAGGCTACCGATGTCATTTCATGCGTCCCAGATCAAGCTTGAGAATCTGTGCTGTGTCGCGAAGAATGTCGTAGGCCTTGTCATCGGTAGCGGCAAAGGCCTCGATACGGAATGATTTGAGAATCTCGGCGTCCTTCATCTGAAGAAAGGCGGCTCGGATGGCTTCCTTGAGCTCCGGCGTGAGATTACCTTGCATCGCAATGGGATAGTTCGGAATGGGTGCCGACAGTTCAAGTTGCACAATCTTGTTGGCATCCACCATGCCCTTTGCGATGAGGTTGTCCAGAATGGTTTTTGACAGAGCGCCGGCGGGAACCTGCCCTGCCTGAACAGCTCGGGCCACGGCATCGTGCGTGCCCAGGTGAACGGGGCGGTAGTCAGTCTCGCCGTTCAGTTGGTGGTTTTTAAGCAAGTGCGCGCGCGGTGCAAGGTGACTGGACGTCGAAGCCTGATCGCCAAAGCCAAAAGGCTTTCCACGAACGTCAGCCAGGGTCTTGACCGGGCCGCCTGCCGTGGCGATGAGAACCGACTGGTAGGTCGGCGAGCCGCGCTCCACGCCAACGGCAAATGGCTCAATGTTGGGCGCCTTGGACTTGGCAAGCACGTAAGAGAACGGTCCAAAGTAGGCGACCTCGATGCGGCCGAAGCGCATGGCTTCAATCATCGACGAGTAGTCCGTGGTCACCGTGACCTCGATTTCCTTCTTCAGGGTCTGCTCCAGATACCGCTTCAGAGGCTGTGCGTTCTGAATGATGGTGGCGGCGTTTTCGTCCGGCAACAGTGCAACGCGAAGCTTGGAAGGATTTTTGCCCTCGGCATGGGCGCCAAGTGGCAACAGGGCGGCCAAAGTGACGGCAGCGATAAATTGGAAACGGCGACGATTCAGCACGGTAAAAACTCCTTGGATTGAGAGGGGGAATCAAATTGACTGCCCATGTTGGCAGGTGACGACTTCGCGTACAGGGCAGACTGGGCTTCTTCCGTCAACTGCGCTGCTGTCCCGTCGAACACCACCTGGCCCTGGCGAAGGCCCACAATGCGGTCGGCGAACATGCGCGCGAGGTTGACTTGATGCAGACTCACGATGGCCGTGAGTCGGTCTTTCTTGCAGATGTCGTGAAGCAGGGTCAACACACTCTGCGCGGTCGCCGGGTCGAGGCTGGCCACCGGCTCATCGGCCAGCAGCAGGCGGGGCTTTTGCACCAAGGCACGCGCAATGCCAATGCGTTGTTGTTGCCCACCAGACAAGGTGTCTGCCCGTGCTAGGGCTTTCTCAAGCAGGCCTACGCGGTCAATGGCCGCCAGCGCCTCCAGCTTGTCAGCCTTGCTCCAAGGCCACAACGACGCCAGAGATCCGCGGGTGGCGAGCTTGCCCATCAACACATTGGCCAGCACGCTTTGCCGCCCGATCAGGTGGTGCTGCTGGAACACCATGCCGCAGTGGCGCCGATGCTCAAGAAGGTTGCGTTTTGAGACGGTGCCGCCCGGCAGATCGGCCACCGACACCTCTCCGTCTGTGGGGCTAACCAAGCCATTGATGCTGCGCAGCAGCGTTGACTTTCCCGCGCCCGACGCGCCCAGCAGCACAAGGAACCCGCCATGCTGTACCTCCAGCGAGGTGGGCGCAAGCGCTGTGTGACCATCGGCATAGGTCACCGTGATACCCCGCAAGCTCAGATGGCTCTCGCGAATTGCAGTTTTCATAGCTCGGTTTCATTTGTTGTGGTGCGCTAGACGCACACCAGGACTCAAGTGGTCAGAGGTATCTCTCGGGAAAGAGGAGGTTCTGGAAGAAACAGCTTCAGTGGAAGCACAGCTCAAGTCTGGGTGACCAAGGTGTCATGAATATGAAACTTTCATCCCTAAAAATGAGGGCACCCATAGATCACATCAATGTCTGGACTCAGCCTCCTCGCAGCCTTGAAGGCCTTTGACGCAACGGCCCGAGCCGGCAGCATGACCGCTGCCGCGAGAGTGCTCGCTATTCAACAACCGACTGTTTCTTCACACATACAGCGCCTGGAGGTCGACTTCGGCGTGGAGCTTTTTCATCGGCGCGGGCGGCGGCTTGAACTCACGTCCTTTGGACGCACTCTGTTGAACTACACCCGGCGTACCTTCAGTGGCGAGGAAGATGCGCACGCACTGCTCGCTGCTGCGAAAAATCAATACGTAGGGCGACTGGTCATCCATGCCATCGGGCCGCACAACGTGCTGCCCGTGTTGAAGCTGTTCATGAAACAGTTCCCCCAGGTCAACGTGGCTGTTGGCGTAGGCGACTCGCGAACCATCACCGAAAAGATTCTTGACTACCAGGGAGACGTGGGCATGGTGCTCAATCACGTCGCTCACCCAGATCTATTTGGCGCGGCTTACCGTACCCAGCGATTGGTGATATTCGGCAACACCCAACACTCACTCGCGCAACGGGCCACTCTCAAACTGCGTGATCTGCAGGGTCAGAGGTTCGTCATCCGAGAGGAAGGATCGACGACCAGACGCGTGTTTGAACAAGAACTAAAGGAGCGAGGCGTCGAGGTGCAGGTGGCTCTGGAGATGGGCAGCCGCGAGTCCGTTCGAGAGGCGGTGGCGGAGGGGCTGGGCCTAGGCGTCGTGGCGGAAACAGCCTACAGGCCAGATCCTCGCCTTGTTAAGTTAACTATTTCAGACACCAGCATGGTGACACAGGTGCACTTCATCTGTAGAAAGGAGCGGCATCAAGCTCCTCTGATCTCGACCTTCCTGGGTTTGGCGCATAGCGTAAGTCAGAAAATTGCCTAGGTATGGAACTTGGATTCCATGCAGCCGTGGGGCATGGGACCGAGGGGCAACTGTTCGCCTGTAGGCCGACTTAAGTTAAGGGTTGTAGGACGCCCGTAATCGCGCGGCGATCCCATCTTGACTGCGGGGCGCGGTCGTGTATCTGAATATGCGCTGTCAGGCTGACTGCCAGCGGTATGGCAGCAGCTCGCCGATCTGGGTGGCGGGCTGCATGGGCAGGCGTGCCATGACATCGCGCAGGTAGGCGTAGGGTCGTGCCCGTTCATGGGGAGACGTGTGCTAGACCATGACTGCAGCTCCCTCGATACCGGTCATCGATGCTGCCGCGCTGCTGGGTGAGCCAATGACAGCTTTGTGCCAGGCACCGTGAACTCAGGTCACGGCCGCGACCGACAGCAACCGCTGCAGAGCCGACATCGAGCGATGCCAGTCTCTGGACCACTATTGCAGTGTTTTGTGTAACGCGGACGTTCGTTTAAAGAGCCCGCATTTTTTGGAACTCTGGCCAGAGGTGTCGGGTTCTCGAATTGATGCGACGCTACCGAATTAAGTGAGACGCCAATCCGCTTCTCACGTCCACTCGGCAGCCTTGGCTCGAACGGTGAATCCATCGGAACTCCAAGTCCCGTAGGTGCCAAAAGCGCTGAGTGACCGAGTGTGTTTGCGGATCTGGAGGCGTTTTGCGCGCGCAGGCGCCGCATGATGCTGGAGCGCCTGCGTGCCAACGTCCGTCATGAGCGACCGGCCGCTCGATGGCGAAATGGTGCTGATCGAAGACGACGAGTTAGACCTCGAAGGCGCCGAATCAGCGTGAGGCTCGCGGGCTGACCTGGCGACGGGTCGGCATGTCCTGGCGTCCAAGAAGTGACACGGCTGTACGCCGGCGATAACCATCGTCGCGCCGGGACGCGCGTCACTCACGCCAAATAGGACGGTGAATTGTGCGATTTGCGCATATTCGATGATCGCATGCAAGCTCATGGGCCCCGACGCCGATGCAGAAGTCCCCCTACACCCTCGAGTACCAGCAGATGATCAAGCTGCTGCGCGACAAGCGCGTCGAGGCACGGGTGAGCCAAGCGGAGCTGGCGACCCGTTTGGAATAGACCCAGGCCGAGGTGAGCAAGTGCGAGACCGGGGTGCGGCACCTGGACGTGGTCGAGCTTAAGCTCTGGCTGGAAGCGCTGGGCAAGGACGTGACGGAGTTCGTGCGAGAGCTCTATGAGGGCACGTGCGCCTGAGTTCCAGGTGTCGTGCCGCCTCTGGATTACCTGGCCGCGGGGGCACCCTTGAAGGCCGTCTGACCCCGCACGTGCTTGCGCACCATCGACCGCCCGACCCGCATGAACTCGCGAACATCGAAACACGAGATGGAGGGCATGGACATGGTGGATGCATCACGCAGGAAGCCGCGGATCTTGGCCACTTGGCGTGTGACCCTCAAGGTCAGGTAGTCAACCACATAGCCCGCGAAGAAGAGCCTGTAGCCTTGGATCCCCCCCTCGGAAAACCGCGCGGGGGTGAAGACGAACCGCTCCAGATCGCCGAGTTGGCCGGTGGGGTCCACCAGCTTGCGGATACGCACACCGATCACGCCATCCGGTGGCGCGTTCCCAGCCAGCAGATCCGCCCGGATTGTCTCCAGCACGGGCCCGGGCAACGTCACCTCGGAGAACTCAGGGCGCGAGCAGACGGATGCTCGCCAGATTATGGAGACCAGGAAGCACTTGAGCGACGCGTGGTCGTGGTCCTTGACCGCCACCTCGTCCACACCGGCCTTGAACTGCTTGGCCGTGACCCGGAGCTTGCGGATCCACGGCGTCTCCCATTTACAAAGGCGCTCCTCGCATTCGGCGCACAGGAGCGGCTCGGAGAGGCTGTCCTGGCTGGACATGGCCACGGAGTCGGGCGACGTGTCCATAGAAATGAGCTTTCCGTTGGAGCCCTTCTTCATCGCCCGAAAATAGGCATTCGGGACGATATGGGATTCCCGCAAGGCGCGGTGCTCCTGGCAGAGAGCACAGCGTGTCGTCGGATGTGGCTCGTGCGATGGTTGCTGATCGGCGTGTGTGGTCATGCGGCGGCTTGAGGTTGAAAAAGCGCGTAGACCGCGTTCTGGATCGGTGCGCGCACGCCTGAGAGTATCTTGTGTATTCTGGCCAACAAAGCCAGCCATTCCAAGAAGCTACCGACTCCGGTGCCGGACTTGCCAGTTATTCCAATTCAGAAGATCTACCCATTCCGATTTCCAATGGATGTCATTGAAGTCCTCAACGAAATATGGAGGTTTGATATGAGTACACCAGCCCCGCCGACGGATTTCCAGTCTTGGCTTGATTACGCAGTCGCAACCATGGACGCGCGAGGAGCATACCTAGACCGCATCTTTAGTGAGGAGGGCGCTCCATCTCAGCACGATATCCGGTCTGCAGCCCAAGAGGAGCTTGATCATCTTAGGAAAAAAGCAGTCATGCCTTGGGTCGGTATGCTGGAGTACTGGCAGATTGCACTTTCACAGAGGCTTGGCCGCTCTGCCGCAGACATTGTTGAAGACAACCTTTTGGCGGCGGATTTCTCAGATGGCAGTGTTCACGTCCAATTTAAGGATGGCTCTGATCTGACGTTTCGGCGGGCGTTTTACGTAGGCGAAACACCCGCTGATGGGGCCATTCATCGAGTAGCAGTGTTTACAGAGCAATGCGGGTATCACGAGTTCTGGATAGGCCCAGGGGATCAAATTTCGGCAACTTCAATGTCTGGGGCTCGGTATAAACCCTCTGACGAAGATTTGGCATGGGACTCAATGGCCCCAGTAGGTCGTGAATTTGGAAGTCCCGATTTCGACAAACTGATGGACGAAGATGCGAAGAAATTTAAGTCAGATTTAGCCCAATGGATCCAAAAAAGCAGTGACGCGAATGTGGCTTTGCAGCTGGAGGAGGATGAGATATCAGACGCGCGCAATGTCCAACTCGCATTACATGAACTCGGACAAGACGTCACTATTGATGTCGCCGCTTCAGTTTGGAAGCAATATTCGCAATCATTGATGGCAAGCTGGATGTCAGGCGCAGAGACGGTTCAGTCCGCCGCCAGAACGCTGTATCTAAATTGCCCAAGAGATCAGTCGCACCATGGGCCTTTGACCGGTGGCTAAGCACCCCGCCAGCGCCCGTATTGAATGCAACGACCGCGGTTTAGTCAAGCGACCTATTGTTCTAGACCTCTGGCGGCATACGTGAGGAAATTTGGTACTCAACATGGCACACCACCAGGAACAAGACGTCCGAAGTCTCGCGCTGCACACTGCTGCGGTTGAGTTGATGCGGGCTGATGACGCGCTTTAAGCTTGCTGATGCCGCAGATTCAACGTGTCTGGCAGGCCAACATGCAGGTCTACGGCGCCGACAAAGTATGGCGGCAACTCAGGCGTGAAGGCACGGCAGTGGCCCGCTGCACTGTTGAGAGGCTGATGCGGCAGTTGGGCTTGCGCGGGGTGATGCGCGGCAAGGTCGTACGAACCACCACCAGCGACAGCAAAGCACAGTGCCCTCTAGACCGGGTCAACCGTCGGTTCCGCGCAGAGCGGCCCAACCAGTTGTGGGTAAGCGACTTCACCTACGTCTCGACCTGGCAGGGCTGGCTCTATGTGGCCTTTGTGATCGACGTGTTTGCCAGGCGGATCGTGGGCTGGCGGGTGAGCAGTTCGATGCGCACAGACTTCGTACTCGATGCCTTGGAGCAAGCCCTATAACGCTGCAGAGCCGACATCGAGCGATGCCAGTCTCTGGACCGCTATTGCAGTGTTTTGTGTAACGCGGACGTTCGTTTAAAGAGCCCGCATTTTTTGGAACTCTGGCCAGAGGCGACCAGGTTCACCAACTCCGTGTCCAACCCAAGGAAACAGACAACTTCTGCGGACAACAGCCCCCTTGGGCAGGTCTTCATCGGCCGCCGCCTGCACCGCCACTATCTGCACAGGCGAGAGAGGGCCGTCGTCGGCTTCGTAGCCCTGGTGCACTTCCGCTGCCGCCCCATCTCGCAAATGGTCATGCCCCCCAGGCTCTGGAGCACTGAAACTCACCTCGGAAGATTGGGTGGCCATTAGATGCCCCAAACGCTCTCACCCACTGACCACTGCAGTTCGTCCACCACCCTGCGCATGATCCACACACACTGCGCGTCGGTGCACCATCGCTTGGCCAGGAGGCCTTTCAACGCAGCCTTCACCGTCGCCTCCTGATTCCCCTCAAAGGTCGCGAGTTTTCTCTGGCAGTACCGGACCATCTGCGAGACCAGATCGTCACACATCTGGAAAGCAGCGATGACCTCTGACGGCGAAGTGCCTGGGGAATAGAACTCCCCGCCTTCCTCAACCAGGCTCATCTTGGGCTGGGCGCCCGCAACGGCAGACAGAGCTGCAGTCACCGGAAAGTCCTCTGGTACCCCTGGATAGTTGGCGCGGTCAATCGACATATCGACTCCTTGCTGTCTGTTGCACCATACAACTGGTACTTGGTACTGTGCAATCCCAATTCTTCAAAACGGCGCAGGCGACTCCACCAACTCCACGGGTCCAGACCCCTCGTATAGCACCGACCCCGAATGCTTCACAGTCACCCGCCAGATCTCGCCTTCCTGGGTGATCGTGTACGCCTCAGGCTCCAGCGGCAACACGGTCTCTGTCTGGAACATCCCCTCAATCTTCCAGGGCGGCGTGCAGAGCAACGTCGGGTAGTTCCAAGGTGAATTGATCGTCATGGTGTCGCCTCAACCCGCACTGCTTCTGACTGCATGCGGAGTGCTGGCCCGCCGGCGCGCCTGCGACATCTCCGCCAACGGCAGCGGATCTCGACCTTCATCCCAGCCGTACTTCGAAGTACGCCCCATCCCCTTCCCCCAGATCCCGGAACCCCGCCTGCTTGGCTGCAGTGCTCGCCTTGCCCCAGGCTTTGAGCAAGGTGAGATCTCCGGGAGACACCACCTCAGGGGGCGACTCCTCCAAGTTGTTCAGAGTGTCCAGGGCCGCAGCCACTTGTTCTGGTCCGCCCAGTTGCTTTTCCAATACTTTCGCGTAGCGGGTTTCGGCCGCAATGCGCTCCTTGGCGGGCAGTTCTTCAGGGTAGTCCCGCAGGGTGACGGTGTAGGTGGTTTCGATGGTTTCCATGGCAGTTCTCCAATGTGTTGATGTACTGTACAAATATACAGCTTTCTTTGGAAGAGTACATGTCAGCAAGAACCCTCGGGGACTGGTTGTGAAGCTGTGATTTGCGGGTGCTGCTGCCATGGGAGGTGTTCTTCCAGCACTGTTAGCCAAGCAAACTGGCTCCCCCCTTGGAGCCCTTTTGGGTGACGGTTTTCAGGGGTGCAAGCAACTGTAAATCCCTGCGAATTGCGTCCATTCAAGCCTGAGATCGGGCGGCCAGGATGCTCCAATCGGACTCCAGTTTTTGCTCATTCCATTCCCGTGAACCGATTGTTTTCTTGGCCACGCCGTGTTCGCCTGGCCACCGCGCTGGTCCTGTCTCTGGCCAGTGTCAGTCCGAATCTCTCCTGGGCTCGCTCGCCGCAGTTCGACAGTGGGGCCCTGTTCACACCGCAGCCCACCAGCTTTGCGCAGTGCCCTCAGTTTTTTGCGAATGGGGTTCCCCCTGCAATCACACCCCGACCTCAGTTGCGGGAGCTTTGTTATGAAGCCTTTGCCGTGCTTCACAGTGGTACCACCCGGACGCCCGTGTTTGTGGCGCAGCGCTTGAACCGCCAGAGTGTGGAAGATGCCGATGAGAAGCGGGCCAAGCGGTTCTTTGCCGATGCGCGACTTCCCAGTGGTGAGCGAGCGGAACTGGAGGACTACAAGAACTCTGGGTACAGCCGCGGGCACATGGCACCTGCGGGGGACATGCCTACCCCAACGGCGATGGCACAAAGCTTCAGCCTGGCCAATATGGTTCCCCAGAACCCCCAACAGAACGGGGGCGCCTGGAACAAGATTGAGCAAGATACGCGGCGCTATGCGCGAAGGGCCAAAGGGGATGTGTTTGTAATCACCGGGCCGGTGTTCACAGACAGTGGGCCTCGCATTGGCGCCAATGGGGTGAAGGTGCCCACCTATTTGTACAAGCTGGTCTATGACGTCACCACCCAAAGGGCCTGGGCGCATTGGCAAGAGAACCGGGAAGGTGAGACAGTGAGTCGGCCGATCAGCTATCAGGAGTTGGTCAAGAGGACGGGGGTGGAGTTTTTGCCAAAAAGTGCGCTGCAGCATTGAGTCTTCGCAAGCCAGGTGTCAGCGGGGGCGTTATAAATCGGCCCTTTCAACTTCTATGCATTGTGAGCATCCATGAACCGTGCCGACCTCGTTGCCATCCTCGCCGCCAAGAATGATCTGTCCAAGGTCTCAGCCAATGCCGTACTGGACACTCTGATCGACACCATCCAGACCGCCGTGAAGAAGGGCGATGCCGTTCAACTGGTGGGCTTTGGCACCTTCAAGTCCGCCAAGCGTGCGGCACGCACGGGCAAGAACCCTTCGACTGGCGCAGCACTGAAGATACCTGCGAGCACGGTGCCGAAGTTTGTGGCGGGCGCCAAGTTCAAGGCGGTGGTGGATCCCAAGGCTGCAAAGCGCAAGGCGGATAAGGCAGGCAGGCAAGTAAGTAAGTAAGTAAGCCGCAGCGTATTTGACCGCATGACTGCATTCAAAACCGCCACGGGCCCAGTGCCGCTGGCGGTTTTGTTTTGGCCGTTTGGTTCGATGGACTCCGCCCACCCAGTTCGGCAGATGGTCCCTCGGTCCGTCGGTCCGTCGGTGTGTCGGTGTGTCGGTGTGTCGGTGTGTCGGTGTGTCGACACAAACGCTACCATCGAGCCAATGAACACTTTTTCCAATGCCTTTCGCGCTGAAGTTGCCCGCATGGCGCGCAAGGAAATCAAGCCCGAGTTGCAGGGCATGCGCAAGGCCATCACCAGCCATCGGTCCGAGATCGCCGCATTGAAACGCGAGGTGAAGGCGCTGACCTCTCAGCTCAAGTCCTCTCGACGCCAGATCAAAGTAGCGGATGAGCCCAAAGCCAAAGCTGCGATCGAAGAAACCGGATCCAAGAAGCCAAGACAGATCCAGTTCAACGCACAGACCCTTGTTGAAAAACGAGCAGCGCTGGGCATCACACAGAAAGAGATGGCTCTGCTGCTGGGCGCGTCATCGCTATCCGTCTACAAGTGGGAATCAGGTCGGGTGCACCCACGGGCTGCGCAGCTAGAGCGCATTGCCCAGGTGCTCAAGCTCGGCAAGCGCAAGGCTCTGGCATTGCTCAGTCCGCAGTGAGTGGGTGAGGGCAAGTTGCCCCAACCAAGCCCTCAGCGGCGACGATACGGCTCTCCTGGTGAAGAGTCCTTGCGTTCATCCGCCAGTTCAAACAGGCACTGCATGTAGGGTTGGACATCCGTCCATTTGGCGCGGTCATCATAGAAACGCGCCAGATTGCGCGTGGCTTCTACCGCGTCCGGCCACTTGTCTGCAGCACTCACGCGGGTCATGGCATCCCGGGTGTCCTGCTCATCGTGCAGACCACCATCCTGGGCGCCATAGGTATGGAGTTCCACAATTCGCCGAGGCTGCGCAAAAGCAGTGTCCTTGCACACACCGCCGGGTGGCTGGCCTCCCGTGAAGAATGGGCACCAGCAAATGAGTCCTGCACGGTGTGCAGCACGGACCCGAACGCCACATGGTGCAGGTAGGGAAGCAGCTTGTCCTGGTGCCCCAGGATGTAGAGATCGGAGACCCGCCACTGCGTGCACCCAAAGTGCTCCTTCAGTGTTGCGTTATCGATATCCCGAAGAAAGGTATCGGGCTTGATCTCCCGCGAGGACACTTTCCAGGCGAACTCCAGCCAGTCCAACACCTTGGCCCGTGTTGCACCAGGGTGCACCCCTTCTTCGCTGGCCATCGCATGCAGGAACTGTAAGTCTCCGAAGTGTGATCGGGTCATCACATTGCCGTGAAAAGTACCTGGGGCCTTGCTGCAACCCACAATCGGTTTGATCTGGGCTTTCTTCTCCGCGTCCTTGAAGAGGCAGTACCAGCACAGCGGCTGCGTGGAGAACCGGATGGTCTGGCCCACGATGCACGACTTGCCCAGGTAGGTGCAATTGCCCTCATCGGGTAACAGCTTGAACGGTGGCAGATCATTCCAGCGGACACCGTAAATGACATAGGGCGTCACAAAAGGCAGGTCTCGGATGCTGCAGGTAGTGTCCTGTGCCAGGTTGGCGGGCTCGACCGGACAGCCCATGGCAATCTGGGTGATCTCTTCATGGACACGGCCCTTGATGAGCACACCCAATCTGCCAGCCACATCCGCCAAAGAGTCTTCAGTCTCGTTGGTCAGTTTGGATTCAAATGCCGAGCCCATGGGCGCAATCTGAAAGGCCATGGCGGCACTGGAAAGTGCCAGTGCGCCTGCGACCAAGGCTAAGGGGCGTGCGACCGCGAGCGCCGAAAGCAGTGATTTCTGAAGACCGCGACCCATCTTGCTCGGTATGACCTGCATCTGTCTCCTCCTTTGGCTTCACTGTAAGCAGATTCAAGGTTTGGACAACAAATATTGGTGCAGGGAGCAGACATACCTCAGCTGCAGCTTGCGCTTTCCAGGCATCGGGCCGGTGGTTGGCGTGGAGGCCGACCACGCTTGGGGCACTGCAATTCGTGGGCGGCGTCAGGGTGAATATTTCACAATATGAATTATCAAAATCCGGATAATTAGCGATAAGACGCCAGTCCGGGCCTTGCCTGAGGCAAATTGAGGCGACGCAAGCCTTGCTGTCGCGTGATTGGCCGCGACCTACAGTGACAAAACCTCACGACCGGGAGCGCCCGCACCTGCTTCACCAGCGACCACATGATGGTCCGGGATGCGACAACACTTCATCGAGCCATGGTTGCAGCTGAAGCAACGATGGCCGTTCTATCCAGAAAACAGCGCATCCGAGCGGAGCACGTACTTTGTTCCATCCGTCAGCAACTGCGTGCAAAAGCGGGGAACTCTATCCGATTAGCGACTTCCCAAGCCCCGCACAGTTGCTCGCAACCCCCACAGAACAACAGCTTAGCTGCGGCTTCTCCGCTGCTAAGCTCGCCACGATCCTGAACATCGCCCAGGCAACCCTGGACGACGTAGTACCCACTCGCTCGCAGGCAGCTAGCTGCGCACGACACAGGGCAAGAGGTGGTACCCCCTCGCGATACCCTTTGAGTAACCCGCTCGCCGAATGGCGTGACCTTTTCTACCAGAGGCTCGCACCGATCGCAAACCGCTGGAGCTTGTTGCAGAAGCTTCCACTAGGCTCCCCACCTAAGCGCGACTGGCCGAGCTGGATACGGTAGAAACCAACAGCCTGTCGAATAGCGTTGATGATTGGAACCAGCCCAACTCAACCGTTGGCTACGACGAGGTCCGCCGCCACGGATCAACAAGTGCAGGTGTAGCGCCAGAATGCACTGGAAATTCATCTTCCGCGCTGAAGCGGCCCTATAACGATCTCCCAGAGAGTTTCTGCGGCACCTTCCTGCGATAGCTTCTGCTTTTGTCGTCCACGAAACGACATCCCTAAGCTCGTAAGAAAAAGAGCTTGGTCGTCCGCTTGCACCGAAAGAGCCTCGTTATAAGAGTTCCCACTAAACGAATCGCCTTGGCTATAGTAGATCGCTGCTCCCATTTGCCCGCCAGTAAATACCGTCGCTTTTGCGGCATCCTCGCCATCTTTGTAGATGGCTGCAACAAACCGGTTAGCGTCGATCCGACGAAATACACCTTCGTAGCCCGGGTTTCTTGCCTGGAGCTCTTTCAGAGAGTTTTCGAAATAGCGCGCGATGTACTCGAAGGTATCAATCTGGAACCGGTCTTTGTCCAGCTGAGTGAAGGTCTTGGCAACCCGAAGGTTGCTCGAACGTGGTCCAGCCACTACCGCCTGCTGAGTTGGCGGCAAGGCAGTTGTATCGGAGCGCTCGGTTTGCGAGAGCGCTCTCGATTGATTGTGCCACCTGTCGGCCGCTTTGCGAACCTCCTTCGCTACCTGCAGAAAGGCCTCGTCCCTATCAGGCCAGAGAGTGACCGGTTTTCCATCCTGAGGGGTGCCAAGTAGCTTGCCGAATGGAGCGTGGTGCCAATCGCATGGACGTAGGATAACGGGAATGACAATGGCATCCTTGGCGTTGTGGCGCTCCATTGCACGTGCCATCTCAATGTTGTAGCAATAGTCAGAGGCAATGAAATCGGGGCTCACCAACAACAGAATTATCTCGTCGCCATTGATGTGGTCGTCAATAGCAGCGTCGACCTCTTGACCGGCACTGATTCTTCGGTCGTGCCAGGTTTCGATGACCCCCTGACGCTTGAGCATGGCCAGTTGTTTTTCCAGTTGGTCTCGCAACGCCTCATCGGCATGGCAATATGAGAAGAACACGTTCGGCAAGATGAAGGCTCCACACTGATTTTTATGATTCTGATCTTACGACTGGTTTAAGAATCCATCCCATGTCTCTTCACCAGGCCGCCGCAAAGACAATTCCAACCTGTGGCCCGCAGAGCGTCCCCCACCTTGTCAGAGGTATTCATTGTGGAAATCGTCACCCTCGTTCTGATCAACTTTAGTCGGCTCGGCACCGCAGGAAACTCAGCAGGGGGTCTCCTCGTTTTCAGTGCAATAAGTGACGGTACGAAAAGCTAGCACTGGCGCGGAGGTGGTGTTGGTAGATCGTTGATTTCATTGACTTTCCTGTTCACTTTCAAATCTGCGATTCGTGGCGTCAAACCGTGGTCGGTTTCATCCATTGGTGCCAGTTATCGATGCATTTGGCCGCGAAGGCAGGATTTGGTCAGCATAGCGGTCAACCGGGAAGCGAAACACACCCCGCAAGTTGATGCTCTCCAGCCTGGTGGGCGCAATCTTCCCGATCAGTTCCGGTGGAATGACCTGGCGGCGGTTCGACCAGCGATCCAGGACCGCCTGC
>NZ_JBXAJH010000007.1:0-197035 GCF_058797075.1 Acidovorax sp. GW823-FHT02H02
GTGGTCTTCGTCTTGCGTGGCATTCATGCTCCTTGTTGACATGCTATGCCTCACACACAAACTTTCTGACAGGCTCCCGCTGTGGGAAGCACGGCGGCAGTTTCGCCGTCATTCACCTCCAGCCAAACTCCGGTTCCATATAATTTTCAGAACCGATGACGACCTTCGATCCGATCAAAACACGGGAAAATCCGAACATCTTGTCTGCCGCACACAGCCTCCTTGTCGTCGACGACGATCCTATGACCTGTACACGGGTCAAGGCCTACTTTGAGCGGGAAGGCTACTGCGTCCGGGTGGCGGCCAATGGCGATGAAATGTGGGACTGCCTGCGCCAGCACCCCACCGATGTGGTACTGCTGGACATCGGCCTACCCGGTCGTGACGGTCTCGAACTAGCGCGGGAGCTCCGCGCCCACAACGCCAGCATCGGCCTCATCCTGGTGACCGGCCGCAATGACGACATCGACAAGATCGTGGGCCTGGAGTCCGGCGCCGATGATTACGTCACCAAACCCTTCAACGCGCGCGAACTGCTCGCGCGGGTCAAGATCGTCCTGCGGCGCCTCCGTCCGGTTTCGGCAGCAGGCGTGTCCGGGCTGCAACGCAAGCTGGGCCAATGGACGCTGGACCTGGCGCTGCGCAAGCTCACCGCGGCGAATGGGCGCCAGGAGATACTGACCCGGGGCGAATTTGATCTGCTTGCCGCCCTGGCCCGGCACCTCGGGACTGCGGTGGAACGCGAGCGCCTGATGCAGCAAATTTTCCACCGCTCGTGGGACCCGGGCGACCGCACCGTCGATGTGCTGGTGGCCCGCTTGCGCGAGAAGATGGAAAAAGACCCTCGACACCCGGAGCTGATCGTCACCGTCCGGGGCGTCGGTTACCTGCTGGCCGACAACGCCGCATCCTGACGCCCTTCGCCGGTGGGGGGGAGCCAGCGTTCGAGCGCCTCGATCCCCTCGGGAATGGCCTCCAGCAGCTGGCTGATCAGCAGTACACGCTGCGCCGTCGTCAACATTCCTTCACCGACCGCGTCTTCCAGGCGTCGGCAGGCCTGCATGACACGCAGCAGCCCCAGGTTGCTCGCTGCGCTGCGCAGCTGGTGGGCGGTCCGTCGGATCTGTTCGGCGTCGGCGGCCTGCGCTGCATCGTGCAGGGATGTTGCGGACGCATCGGAGACTTGGCGGAACAGGCCCAGCAATTGCCGCAGGACACCGAGCCCGAGGTCTTCGCGCTCCTGTGTGAGATAGGCCTCGTCCAGCGTTGGTGCATCGCCTGCCGCTGCCATGTCCTTGACCGGTGGGGTGGATGTTGGGGCACCCGTCGGGGGTGAGGAGGCCTGCAGGGCCCGAGCCAGTGCACGCGCAAGCTCGCCGCGCTGGAAAGGTTTGCTGAGAAAGCCCACCATATTGGCAGCGGCCGGGTGTTCAAGCATGTCCGGCGTGACATGTGCGGACATGCCCAGGATGGGCAGTGCCCGCCACCGGCCGCCGTCGAGGGTGCGCAGCGCCTGGGCGACTTCCAGCCCCGAATCGCCGGGCAGGCTGATGTCCATCAGCATGCAGTCCGTGTGTCCCCCATGGCGCAGCAAATCGATGGCGGTGGGGCCGCTGTCGGCCAGCCGCACCCGATGGCCCAGTGCTTCCAGGTAACGCTGGCAGACGATGCGGTTGATGTCGTCGTCCTCGACCACCAGCACATCCAGCGATGGGATCGGGTCGGCGATGTTGGGCAGTGGAGCCCGTGACGTCCCCGCCGCAGCAGGCTCGAACGGCAGTTCGAAGCCGACCTCCGTGCCTTCCCCGACCGTGCTCTTGAGCCACAGGCGCCCCGCCATCAGTTCCACCAAGCGTTGGCAGATGGCCAGGCCAAGTCCGGTTCCGCCGTGCCGACGATGCGCCGTGTCCTCCACCTGGACAAACGGTTTGAAAACAGCCTCCTGCTGGTCAGTCGGAATGCCAATGCCGGTGTCGAGCACCTGAAACTGCAGACGCACCACACCCGTCGGGTGGTCCGCTGCACGTACCACCTTCACCGTGACCTCGCCTTCGTCGGTGAACTTGATGGCATTGCCGATGGTGTTGAGCAGGATCTGGTTGAGCTTGCGGCGATCGCCCAAGAGCCACTCTGGCACGTCATCGGCGATATCACGCACAAGTGCCAAGCCCTTGCTGCGCACCGCGACGGACTGCAGTGCCAGCATGTCGTCGATGACATCCCGTACCGCGAAAGGCTCCCGCGTGATTTCCAGCTTGCCGGCCTCCAGGCGGGAAAAACCCAGCATGTCCTCCAGGGTTTCCAGCAGGGTGCCGTTGGCGTACTCGATCATCCGCAGGTACTCGCGTTGACGGTCGTCCAGCGTGGTGTCGCGCAGCAGGTGCGCGCTGCTGCTGACACCGCTGAGTGGTGTGCGCAGCTCGTGACTGAGGCTGCCGAGAAACTCGTTCTTCGCGCGGTGGGCCTCCTCGGCCTCGCTCCGTGCCTGCGCGTGCAGCGCGACCTCGCGCTCCAGAAGTTCGTTGCTGCGGCTGAGTGCCGCGGTGCGGTCCTGCACCTGCTGCTCCAGTTGCTGCTGGTGTAGGCGCAACGACTGCTCCAGGCGTTGCCGTTCGATCGCGTGCTCCCGGAACTGTTCCAGCGCCTGCACCAGCGGCGCCAGCGGATCGTGGCGGGCCACCGGATGGGTGATCGCCACGCTGTGATCGCCGGCCATGAGTGCCCGCATGGCGTTTTCCATGCCCTTGAGCCGACCCAGCAACTCGTAACGCAGGATCCACCAGAACGTGGCCAGCAAAGTCAGCAAGAGGACACCGGCGACGGCCAGAAAGCCCACGGCTCCGCGGGCGATCGCGGTACGCGAGCCTGTGCCCACCTGCGCCATGGCCTGCTGACTGGCCTGGAGCAGTGCGGCCCCTTGTTCGTTCAGGTGCAGTGCCAGGGCAGCCCCCGTATCCCGCGCAGCGGCCAGCTGCCCGTCGAGCGCCACGCGCTGAGCCTGCAAGGCAAACAGGCCCTGCGGCGTCAATGCCGCCTTCAGTGTGTCGACATGCCGCTGCGCTGTGGCCTTGCGGGTCGGGTCCCGGAAGTCCTGCAGCCGATGCGACAGGATGGCAAGGTCGGCTGAAAAATCTTTGCCCAGCCCCCCCAAGGCCGGCGATGTGGGGGCACTCTCCACGCGATCGAGCGTGGTCTTGATCCGGAAGCAAACGAGCTGCAATTCGGACATGCGCTCCATGCGATCGATGTCCACCTCGATCAGGCGGTCCAGTGACTCCAGGATCTCGTCCCGGCTGGCGCCGCGCTCCACCATGGGGTAGAGACTGGACACGGTGGCCGCGGAAAAGGTCGAGGCATTCGCCGCCAGCGCCTCCGCCAGCAACATCAGCTCGGCCACGGCCCGGTGCAGCGCCTGCTGGGCCTGGCGAATCTCGGCTTGCACCTGCTGTGACTGCCGCGCCTTGCTGGCCTGCAACCCGAGGTTGGTGTGCATCTCCTGGACCGTCACCGCCAGGGCCTGTTCCAACTGGGGCTCGAAGTCCTGCTGTTCCAGACGCCCCAGCAGGTTGCGCACCTGGACCAGTTGCGCGTCGCCCTGGCGTTGAAAGGCATCGACCTCATCGACGGTTTGCGCGAGCCGGAGCTGATCGACCAGCGCCAGGGTGCGGTTGTTGAGCTGGATAACCGCACCGACCGCTTCCAGTGCCGGCACCGTGTTGTCGATGATGCGGCGCTGCAGCCCGACCACCTGGTTAAAGCTGAGCCAGGCCGTGGCCGCCACGGCCGCCGTCAGCAGCGCGCCCACGGCCAACGCCAGCCCGATCTTGCCGATCAAGCCCAGCCGGCGGTCGAGCCGCTTGATCCAGGGGAGCATCATTTCCAGTCCAACGTTCGAGTACCGACCAAAGCCATTTGCCATGCTATTTTGATTCGGAAACCGGATTACAGTCCGCGGGCATGACGTCCGCCTTTCTTTCCCTTCATCCGTTGCGACAAGCCGCCGCTTCCTTGTGGGGTCTGTGCATGGCCTGGTCCGTGGTGGTCGCACCCGTTGCGGCCCAACCCATCCTGAGCTGGGAGCCGCCATTCATGGCGCCCGCGCCCGTGCGGGCCGAGTACACGCCGGCCGCGCCCGCCCGCCAGTCCTGGGTGCTCTGCGTGGTGGTGCCGCACATCAAGGATGCGTATTGGCTGGGAGTCAACTACGGCATGGTGGAGGAAGCGCGCCGCCTGCGCGTGGAGGTGCGATTTGCCGAGGCCGGCGGATATGCCCAATTGGCTGTTCAGCGCGCACAGATACAGGACTGTGCCTCGGACCGTCGCGTGAACGCGCTGATCATCGGGGCGGTCTCCCGTGATGTCATGACCCCGCACCTGCGCCAGCTGACAGCGCGCATGCCCGTTATCGGCACCGTCAATGCCATCGACGATGACGGCATTTCGGGCAAGGTAGGCGTGGACTGGGACGACATGGGCCAGGCGGCTGGCCGCTTTCTGGTCAGCCAGACGCGGGGCGACGGACCTCCAGTACAAGTGGCCTGGTTCCCGGGGCCGCGCAGTGTCAGCGAAGGCGTGGACCGCGCCTTTCGCCAGGCCATCGCCGGTAGCCGCGTCGTTATCCGCACGACCGCGTGGGGCGACACCGGCAAGGCCGTGCAGCGCAATCTGCTGCAACAGGTGCTCGACGATCACAAGGACCTGGACTTTTTGGCCGGCAATGCCCTGATGGCGGAGGCCGCCATCAGCGTGCTGCGCGAACGCGGCCTGCAGGACCGCATCGGCATCGTCTCGACCTACTTCACACCGGCGGTGCACCGGGGCATCCTGCGGGGCCGCATCCTCGCCGCCCCCACCGATGCACCCGTGCTGCAGGGCCGGATGTCCATCGGCCTGGCGGTCGATCTGCTGGAGCGGCGACCGACCCGCCGGCACTTTGGCCCGGTGATTCGCACGGTTGCGCTGGGCAATCTGGGCGAGATCAACATCGACGAGTCGCTGCCGCCACCCCTACTAATGCCCCAGTTCCACCACCGGCCCGACGCGGCGAACTGACGCATCGCCCGTTAACGCGGTTAATAAAGGCACGGCACAACACAACAAATCCGAGCGCGCCATTGATCTGCGATTCCTAGCATCAGGACATACCCCATCGGTTTGTTTTATTTGCAAGGAGACCCACCATGACCATGACCCGACGCGGCCTTTTGAAGGCATCGGTTGCCTCGGCAGTGACTACCACCGGCCTGACCTGGTTCGCAGCTGACGAAGTGTTTGCCGCCGACACCCAGGTGATTCCCAGTGCCAGCCACTGGGGCCCGTTCAAGGCCGTGGTGAAGAATGGCGTTCTGGTCGGCATCCAGCCGCTCAAGGACGTGGACGCCACGCCGACCACCATGCTCACGGAGGGCCTGATCGGTCGTGTCTATCACAAGACCCGTGTGAAGTACCCGATGGTGCGCAAATCCTATCTGGCCAACCCCACGGGCGACACCAAGCCTCACCTGCGCGGCAAGGAGCCCTTTGTGCGCGTGAGCTGGGAACAGGCGCTGGCGCTCACGGCCGATGCCATCGTGCGCACGGCTGAAAAACATGGCAACGAGGCGCTGTTCAGCGCTTCCTACGGCGGCTGGTCGCACGCCGGTCTGCTGCGTCCGCAGGTGCTGCAGGGCCGCCTGTTCGGCCTGATTGGTGGTCATTCGGTCACCACCGGCGACTATTCTGGCGGCGCTTCTCAGGTCAGCTTGCCGCACATCATTGGCGACATGGAGGTGTACTCGCCCCAAACTTCGTGGGAAGTGATGGCCGAGCACACCGAGGTCATGGTCTGGATCGGCTGCGACCCGTTCAAAAACAACCGTATCGAGTTCACGGTCGCCGACCACCAGATGCTCCCGCGCTGGATGAAGATCAAGGAGCGCGGTGTCAAGTTTGTGTCGATCAACCCGCAGTACACGCCGACCGACGATGCAGTTGGCTCCGAGTGGGTCAAGATCGTTCCGAACACGGACGTGGCGCTGTTCTCGGCCATGGCCTACCATGTCTACACCACCGGCAAGCATGACAAGGCCTATCTGGCCAAGTACACCGTTGGCTTCGACAAGTACCTGGCCTACCTGCTGGGCGAGGACGGTGACGGCACGCCGCCCAAGACCCCCGAGTGGGCCGCCAAGATCACCGGCATTCCAGCCGCCAAGATCGTCGAGCTCGCCGAGCTGTTTGCCTCCAAGCGCACACAGTTCGCTGGCGCCTGGTCGCTGCAGCGCGCACACCACGGCGAGATGGCACACTGGGCGATCATCAACTTCGCAGCCATGCTCGGCAAGATCGGCAAGCCGGGCGAAGGCGTGGGCTTCAGCTGGCATTACGGTGGTGGCGGCATGGTGCAGTCCAACGCCATCATGCCGGTCGGCTTGTCCCAGGGGCGCAACCCGATCAAGGCACGCTGCCCGGCCTCGCGCATCAGCGAAATGCTGATGAACCCCGGCAAGGAATACACCCGCGACGGCGCGACGCACAAGTATCCGCTGGTCAAGCTGATCTATACCGCTGGCAACAACTTCATGTCGCACCAGCAAAACACCAATGAGTTGCTGCGTGCGATGAATCAGCAGGTCGAAACGGTGATTTGCCAGGACCCCTGGTGGTGTGCCTCCTCGCGCTTTGCCGACATCGTTCTGCCGGCCACCTCGGCCCTTGAGCGCGACGACATGAGCACCGGCGGCACCTACAGCAACGACAAGATCTACGCGATGCGTCAGGTCATCAAGCCTTACGGCGAGAGCCTGGACGACTTCGAGATCTTCCGCCGCCTGGCTGCCCTGATGGGTGTCGAGTACGGCTTCACCGAAGGTAAGTCGGTCATGGACATTCTCAAGGCCTCGTACGCAGCGACCGGCCAGAAGGTACCGTTCGACAAGTTCTGGGAAGACGGTATCGTGCGCATCGACGTGCCCGAGAAGATGCGCAAGTGGGTGCGCCACGGCGACTTCTATACCGATCCGGTGAAAAACCCACTGCACACCAAGTCCGGCAAGATCGAGCTGTTCTGCTCCGAGATTGCGCGTTTCAACGTGCCCGACTGTCCGCCAGTTCCGAAGTATCTGGAGCCGGTGGAGTTCCTGGGAAATGCCAAGTCCGGGCAGGTGCATGTGGTCAGTCCACACCCCTACAACCGGGTGCACTCGCAGATGGCCAACGCCGACGTGCGTCTGGAGCAGAACGTGAAGGGGCGCCAGCATGTGCTCATCAGTGTCGAAGATGCCGCAGCCAAGGGCATCAAGAGCGGCGATCTGGTCGAGCTGTACAACGATCGTGGCGCGCTAATTGCCGGTGCGGTGGTCACCAAAAAGATCATGAAGGGCGTGGTCAGCCTGGAAGAGGGCAACTGGATCCAGCTCGATTCCAAGGGCCGCTGCAATAGCGGTGCGATCAACATCATCACGACCAGCGTGGCATCGAGCGGCCTGAGCCAGGCCACCAGCGCCAACACCTGTATTGCCAACCTCAAGCGCTGCGATGACGCCGAGTCGGTCAACCGCGCGTACGAGCCGCCAGCGATCGAAACGGCGGCGCAAAGCAAGCTGGATGTCGATGCACTCAAGCTGAGCGAGCGCGCCAACATCGTCAAGGGCGCGACCATGGGTGCCATGTTGCCGGGCGAGAAGTTGTTCTACGAGCGCTGCACCGTGTGTCACGTGCCGCGCGAGCCGGGCGACTTCACCAAGAGCCAGTGGCACGGCATCACGCAGAGCATGTTCCCGCGGGCAGGACTGGACGATCTCCAGCGCAAGGTGGTGCTGGACTTCCTGGAGAAGAACGCCAAGGACGCCATCGTGCCCTGACGCACAACGGCGCTTTGCATCGGGAGTGTCGGCACTGCGCCGGCACTTCCGTTTCACGACGCGAGCACAAGACCATGAAAATCTTCGGCATCACAGGCCACTCGGGCATGGGCAAAACCACCCTGCTCGAAAGGCTGATTCCCGAGCTTCGCTCCCGCGGGCTCACGGCCTCCCTGATCAAGCACAGCCACAAGGACATAGAGGTGGATCGTCCCGGCAAAGACTCCTACCGCCTGCGGGAGTCAGGGTGTATGGAGGTTATGCTGCTGGGACACAACCGCTGGGCACTGATGCACGAGTTGCGCGGCGCCGTTGAACCACCACTGGAGTACCTGCTGGCACGTCTTCAAACGTGTGACGTGGTGCTGCTCGAAGGCTTCAAGAGTGGCGATTTTCCGAAGCTGGAGGTCTGGCGAGCCGCGGGAAACAAGCCGCCGCTGGGCAGGAACTGGCCGGGTATTGTCGCGACCGCCAGTGACGCATTGCATCTACTGCCTTCCGATACGTTCAAACTGGAGCTCTCCGATACCCAAACGATAGCGGACCTGGTGTTGAGGAAAGGCCGGTCCGTGGCTGAATTCTTGGAGACAAATTGTGCAACCGCAATTTCCGAACCTGAAGCGCGCGTGATCTGCCAAACAGCGAAAGTTTGAGCTGAAGTGTTCAATTTCTGCTGCGGGTCGTCGCAGCCGATCACTTCGGGCGCGACGAGTCGTTATCGAAGCGAGCCAGGCTGGCATGTGTTGAGTGGCCGATGACGGCGGTGCAGCGGTCGTTCGACCCTTGCATCCTCGAGTGATAGGAGACCGCGGCAACCGACATTCAGGCGTGCTAGGTCACCGTCAGCAATCAGCCTTGAGCTGCCGTTGAAACAACCAGTTGCGGCCATCCCGTCTATTAGTGCGCACTCACTTTTATCTTAACGAAGTACTTTAGGTCATCTGCAGAGCGCCGTCAGAGCGCGTGCTCAGTAACTCCACGATAGCGGTGCCGCCAGAATCTAAAGTTGAATGGCGGAATCACGAAAGTAGAGTGGCGTTCCGCATCCCCAAAACCCCCCATCCGCCAGGGGACGTCTTGAAACGGCCACAAATGCCCCTATCATTAGCACTCGCCTCAAACGAGTGCTAACAAGGTGCTTGTCACGAGGAAGTTTGGCGGCGTCCGCAGTGCGGGCGCCTTCTCATCCGGCTTTTTATTGTCAATCCACAGGAGCAATGCAATGAACCTTCGCCCCCTGCACGATCGCGTGATCGTCAAGCGTATCGAAAGCGAAACCACGACCGCCTCCGGCATCGTGATCCCCGACAACGCCGCTGAAAAGCCCGATCAAGGTGAAGTGCTGGCCGTCGGTCCCGGCAAGAAGAACGACAAGGGCGAGCTGATCGCCCTGAACGTGAAGGTCGGCGACCGCGTCCTGTTCGGCAAGTACTCGGGCCAGACCGTCAAGGTCAAGGGCGACGAGCTGCTGGTAATGAAGGAAGACGACCTGTTCGCCGTTGTCGAGAAGTAATTGCTGCTGCGCGGCCCACATGCGTCGTTGGACGGTGCTCGGAATCCTCACGTACAGGCAGTACGTTCCGGTTCCTGCGCTCCGTCCGCCTAGCCTGTGAGCCGCTCGCTACGCAATTCTTTTCTCGACACAGTCATCTGTTTCTCGAATTTTTAGATTTCTCTAGGAGCCAAACATGGCAGCAAAAGACGTAGTTTTCGGCGGCGAAGCCCGCGCTCGCATGGTTGAAGGCGTGAACATCCTGGCCAACGCGGTCAAGGTGACCCTGGGTCCCAAGGGCCGCAACGTGGTGCTGGAGCGCTCGTTCGGCGCCCCCACCGTGACCAAGGACGGTGTGTCCGTGGCCAAGGAAATCGAACTCAAGGACAAGCTGCAGAACATGGGCGCCCAGCTCGTGAAGGAAGTGGCTTCCAAGACTTCGGACAACGCTGGTGACGGCACCACCACCGCCACCGTGCTGGCACAAGCCATCGTGCGCGAAGGCTTCAAGTACGTGGCCGCTGGCATCAACCCGATGGACCTGAAGCGCGGTATCGACAAGGCTGTGGCAGCCCTGGTGATCGAGCTGAAGAAGGCTTCCAAGCCCACCACCACCTCCAAGGAAATCGCCCAGGTCGGTTCGATCTCCGCCAACTCCGACGAAACCATCGGCAAGCTGATCGCTGACGCCATGGACAAGGTTGGCAAGGAAGGCGTGATCACCGTGGAAGACGGCAAGTCGCTCGACTCCGAACTGGACGTCGTGGAAGGCATGCAGTTCGACCGCGGCTACCTGTCGCCCTACTTCATCAACAACCCCGAAAAGCAATCCGCGATTCTGGACAACCCCTTCGTGCTGCTGTTCGACAAGAAGATCAGCAACATCCGCGACCTGCTGCCCACGCTGGAGCAAGTGGCCAAGGCCGGCCGTCCGCTGCTGATCATTGCCGAAGAAGTCGAAGGCGAAGCCCTGGCTACCTTGGTCGTGAACACCATCCGCGGCATCCTGAAGGTCGTGGCTGTGAAGGCACCTGGTTTCGGCGACCGCCGCAAGGCCATGCTGGAAGACATCGCCATCCTGACGGGCGGCAAGGTCATCGCCGAAGAAGTGGGCCTGACCCTGGAAAAGGTGACCCTGGCCGATCTGGGCCAGGCCAAGCGCATCGAAGTGGGCAAGGAAAACACCATCATCATCGACGGTTCCGGCGCTGCCGCTGACATCGAAGCCCGCGTCAAGCAAGTGCGCGTGCAGATCGAAGAAGCCACGTCCGACTATGACCGCGAAAAGCTGCAAGAGCGCGTGGCCAAGCTGGCCGGCGGTGTGGCCGTGATCAAGGTGGGCGCTGCCACCGAAGTCGAAATGAAGGAAAAGAAGGCCCGCGTGGAAGACGCACTGCACGCTACCCGTGCGGCTGTGGAAGAAGGCGTGGTGGCCGGTGGTGGCGTGGCCCTGCTGCGTGCCAAGCAAGCCGTGGGCGACTCGGTCAAGGGCGACAACGCCGACCAGGAAGCCGGTATCAAGCTGGTGCTGAAGGCCATCGAAGCGCCCCTGCGCGAAATCGTGAACAACGCCGGCGGCGAAGCCTCGGTGGTGGTGAACGCTGTGTTGGCCGGCAAGGGCAACTACGGCTTCAACGCCTCGAACGACACGTACGGCGACATGCTCGAACTGGGCATTCTGGACCCCACGAAGGTCACCCGCACGGCCCTGCAGAACGCCGCTTCCGTGGCATCGCTGCTGCTGACGACCGAAGCCATGGTGGCCGAGGCTCCGAAGGAAGAAGCCGCTGCCGGCGGCGGCATGCCCGACATGGGCGGCATGGGTGGCATGGGCGGCATGGGCATGTAATTGCCTGGTCCCTGCGCAGCCGCCCTGGCTGCGCAGCCCCATCCAAAAGCCCGCAGGTCTTACGGCCTGCGGGCTTTTTTCATGTCATGCGGAGAAGGGCTCGCCGTAGGTGTTGGGCGATGCCTCGCCGGGCTGCACCCACCAGTACAGCAGCACCAGAAAGCCGATGCCGCTCAGCAACAGCAGCTGCCACCAGCCCGTGCGGCCAATGTCGTGCAGGCGGCGCGTGCCCACGGCCAATGCCGGCAACAGCAGCGCCAGCGAGGCCAGCGCGTAAACCATGTCGCCCAGCAGGCTGGCAACGATCATCACGATCACCTGGAACAGAAAAAACCACCAGTATTCGGACCGTGAAGCACGACCCGAAAAAGTAGCGTACTGCCCCAGACACGACTGGATTGCCTGAACGAAATCCATGGTGAAACCCCTCTCTTGGTGGAATGTTGACGGACGGCGGGCGAATGCCCCTGGACATGATAGGAGGACCGTGCGACAAGCAGATGTGCAGAAGGCTCAGCGGCCGGGGCACCGCGACAGCATCCATCGCTCAGCCCAAGGACGCCACTTATTGAATAGCTGCAAGCGCTTTACCAACAAGCGCCATGGGTTCTTTTGATCAAAATTAAAAGGGCTGGTGTACGCCCTGTTCTGGCGTCTTAAGCCATTCTTCATGCCCGCCTTGCACCATGGCGGCATGAACACCCCACACACCACCTCTCCCGTGCACATGGCCGCGCTGCTGGCGCTGGCCTTCGCCCTGGCGCCGGCCCATGCGGCCGACACCACAGCCGCCTCGCAGATGCAGCGCTGGAGCGATGTCTCCGGCAAACCCGTCAGTGCCGAGCGCGGCCGCGTGTTCTTCAACAGCCGCCATGGCGGCGAGTGGTCGTGCGCCTCGTGCCACGGCAACCCGCCGACCACGTCCTCCCGCCACGCCAGCACCGGCAAGACCATCGCCCCGCTGGCGCCCGCGTTCAACCCCGAACGCTTCACCGACACCGCCAAGGTGGACAAATGGTTTCGCCGCAACTGCAAGGACGTGCTGAGCCGCGAGTGCACGCCCGTCGAGAAAGCCGATGTGCTGGCCTGGCTGCTGCAGCTCGATGGCAAAACCCCACCCCAGGCCGCCAAGGACAAGCCATGAACCGCACCGCTCGCCAATCGGCCGCCCTGATGGCTCTCGCCTGCGCCCTGCCCGCTGCCTGGGCCGACAGCCGCGAGATGCCCGCCAGCACCATGCTGCCGGCCTACCGGCAGGAGTGCGCCGCCTGCCACATGGCCTACCCGCCCGGCATGCTGCCGGCCAACGCGTGGAGCCGCATGATGAAGGGGCTGGACCAGCACTACGGCACCGACGCTTCGCTCGACCCTGCCATGGTGGGTCAGATCAGCGCCTGGCTGCAGGCCCATGCCGGCACCACCAAGCGCGTGCGCGAGGCCCCGCCACAAGACCGCATCACCCAATCCGCCTGGTTCGAGCGCAAGCACCGCGAGGTGGAACCCGCCGTCTGGAAACGCACCGCCGTGGGCAGCCGCGCCAACTGCATGGCCTGCCACACCCGCGCCGACCAGGGCGACTTTGACGACGACCGCGTCCGCATTCCGAAGTGAGAACCGCCATGACTTCCGACACCCTTTCCACCCCATCGCCCTCCTCCGCTTCAGCGCCCTCCACGGCCCCGGCGCAGACGCCCCGGCCCGCCACCCGCCGCGTGGTCGATGCCACCACGCGCATGCTGCACTGGCTGATGGCGCTGAGCTTCACGGCGGCCTATGTCACCGCCGACGGCGAACGCTGGCGCCTGGTGCACGTCACGCTGGGCTACACGCTGGCGGGGCTGGTCGTGGCACGCCTGCTGTGGGGCCTGTTCGGGCCGCGCCAGGCCCGGCTGTCGGTGCTGTGGCGCAAGCTGCAGGGCGTGCCGGCGTGGCTGAAGTCCCTGGTGGCCGTGCGCTCGCCCGGTGCGCTGCAGGCCACCTGGCGCCCGGGGCAGAACCTGCTGATGGCGCTGGCCGTGGCACTGATCCTGGCGCTGGTGGTACCGCTCACCCTCAGCGGCTATGCCGTGTGGGACGAATGGGGCGGCGAATGGCTGGAGGAAGTGCACGAGTTCTTCGGCAACACCCTGCTGTTCGTGGTGCTGGCGCATATCGGCCTGATCGCGCTCCTGAGCGTGCTGCGCCGCAAGAACCAGGCGCTGCCCATGCTGACGGGCCGTGTGCCAGGCCCCGGGCCCGACCTGGCGAAAAGCAACCACGGCGGGATTGCCGCGCTCGTCCTGGCCTGCGTACTGGCCTTCTGGGCGTGGCAGTGGAACCAGGCGCCCCAGCAGCCCGCCGCCGATGCCACGCGCTGGAGTGAGAATCGCCACCATGACGACGACTGACTGAAAGCCCCTTCCATGCGCATCCTGCTGGCCGAAGACGACGAACTGCTGGGCTCGGGCATCCGCGCCGGCCTGGCGCAAAACGGCTTCCAGGTGGACTGGGTGCGCGATGGCGTGGCGGCCGAGCGCGAGCTGGCCACCGGCGCCTACCAGGCGGCCGTGCTCGACCTGGGCCTGCCGCGCCAGGACGGCATGGCCGTGCTGCGCCAGGTGCGCGCGCGCCGCAACACCACGCCGGTGCTGGTGCTCACCGCCCGCGACGCCGTGCCTGCGCGCATTGCCGGGCTGGACGCGGGCGCTGACGACTACCTCATCAAGCCCATCGACCTGCACGAGCTGGCCGCCCGCCTGCGCGCCCTGGTGCGGCGCGCCCATGGCCAGAGCGAAACCCGGCTGGCCGCTGGCAACGTGGTGCTGGACCCCGCCGCCCACCAGGTGATGGCGGATGGACAAGCCGTGGAGCTGTCGAACCGCGAGTACGACCTCCTGCACGCGCTGCTGCTGAACGCCGGGCGCGTACTCAGCCGCGAGCAGCTGGAGCAGCGCCTGTACCAGTGGGGCAGCGAGATCAACAGCAACGCGGTGGAAGTGCACATCTACCACCTGCGGCGCAAGCTGGGCGCGGCCCTGATCGAGACCGTGCGCGGCGTGGGCTACCGCATTGCACGCGAAACCGCATGAGCGCCGCCGCCCCGCGCACACCCCGCTCGCTGCAGACCCGGCTGCTGACCACGGTGCTGGCCCTGGTGCTGCTGGCCTGGAGCGTGGCCGCAGCGCTGGCCTGGCACGAAACCGACGAGGAAGTCAGCGACCTGCTCGATGCCCATCTGGCGCAAACCGCCGCCCTGCTGCGCCTGCAGCCCCTGGATGAACTCGACGAAGACCGCCTGAACGCAGCGCCCGAGCTCGACAAGCACCAGCCGCGCGTGGTGTTCCAGCTCTGGCACGAAGACCAGTTGCTGGCCCGCTCGGCCAGTGCGCCGCAGCAACCCCTGACGCAGCGGCGCAAGCGTGGCTTTGCCGACAGCCAGGTGGACGGCAAGGCCTGGCGCGTGTTCGTCACGCAGGGGCGCGAGCGCGATGTGCGCATTCTGGTGGGCGAGCTGCAGTCGGTGCGCCGCGAGATCGTGCTGGCCAGCCTGACCAGCATCCTCAAGCCCCTGGCCTGGGCCCTGCCGCTGCTGGCGCTGGGCATCTGGTGGGCGGTGCGCGGCTCGGTGCGGCCGCTGGGCCGGCTCGGGCAGGCCGTCGCTGCGCGCCAGCCGCAGTCGCTGGCCCCGCTGTCCACCGAAGGCGTGCCGCCCGAGGTGCTGCCCCTGGTCACGGCGCTCAACGACCTGTTCGAGCGCATGGCCCGGCTGCTGGCCACCGAGCAGCAATTCACCGCCGACGCGGCGCACGAACTGCGCACACCCATTGCCGGTATCCGCATGCAGGCCCAGGTGGCGCAAGGCGCCACCGACACCCAGGAGCGCGCCACGGCGCTGGAGGCCACGGTGCAGGGCTGCGACCGGGCCACAAGGCTGGTGGAGCAGCTGCTGCAGCTGGCCCGGCTCGATGCCGAGCCCGCCCCCGACAGCGGCAGCAGCACACCGCTGGCCGATGTGGCGCGGCAGGTGGCCGCCGACCTGCAGGCCACGACAGAGCGCCGGCAGCAGCGCATCGTGCTGCCCGAACCCCTGGCGCCCACCGTGCGCATCCCGCTGCCCGAGCCCCTGGCCCGCGTGCTGCTGCGCAACCTGCTGGACAACGCCTTGCGCTACAGCCCGCAGGGCGCCGAAGTGCGATTGCAGGTGTCCACCCGGGCCGATGGCCAGGCGCAACTGAGCGTGGAAGACAGCGGCCCGGGCCTCACGCCCGAAGAACAGGCGCGCCTGGGCGAGCGGTTTTTCCGGGTGCTGGGCACCAGCCAGAGCGGCAGCGGCCTGGGCTGGTCCATCGTCCGGCGCATCGCGCGCCTGCACCATTTGCAGGTGGCCACCGACCGCAGCCCGGCGCTGGGCGGCTTGCGCGTCACGGTGCACTGGTAAAACCGCCGTCGCACCGGACGGCACTGCGCCGAAGCTCAGGAGGCAGCGCGCAGGCCCTGCGCATCACGCGCCAGCTGCGTGATGCGCGCCCAGTCGCCCGCACGCACCGCGTCGGTGGGCGTGAGCCACGAGCCGCCCACGCAGCGCACATTGGGCAGCGCCAGGTAGTTGGGTGCCGTGGCGCTGGTGATGCCACCCGTGGGGCAAAAGCCCACCGGACCAAACGGGCTGGCCCAGGCCTTGAGCAGCGGGATGCCGCCCACGGCCTCGGCCGGAAACAGCTTGAGGAACGAGAACCCGTCGGCCAGCGCCGCCATGATCTCACTTGACGTAGCCACGCCGGGCAGCAGCGGCAGGCGCAGGGCCTTGCAGGCGTTGCCCACCTCCGACGTGTAGCCAGGGCTCACGGCAAAGCGGGCCCCCGCCTCGCTGGCGCGGCGGGCGTCATCGGCATTGAGCACCGTGCCCACGCCCACCACGGCCTCGGGCAGATGGCGGGCGATGGTCTCGATGGCCGGCAGGCCGGCAGCGGTGCGCAGGGTCACCTCCAGCACCTTCACGCCGCCGGCCAGCAGGGCCTCGGCCAGGGGTAGCGCGTCTTCTACGCGGTCGATCACGATGACGGGGATGACCGGGCCGTGGCTGGCGATGTCAAGAGGATTCATGAGTTTGTACTCCTTGGTGTTTTCGGTGTCGGATGCAGCAAGCGGCCTAAAAAACTGGCGCAACGCGATGCCAGTGCACCCGTGGAACTGGCTTCGCCAGGCCACCGGGTGCGTCCCCCTCCCGCGCAGCGAGAGAGGGGGAAGGCGCGCAGCGACTCAGGGGGTGCATCCTGCTACAGCCATGTGCAGGCTCCTTGTTCGGCACCGCCAGCATGGCGGCGAAAGTTGGTGAAGAGTTCTCGGCCAAAGCCGACGGGTGATGGGGCGTTGAAGGATGCCGGGGCGCGTGCGGCCCACTCGGCATCGTCCACCAGCACATCGAGCGTGCCCGCCACCGCATCCACCCGCACGATGTCGCCATCGCGCACCTTGGCCAGCGGGCCGCCAGCCAGCGCCTCGGGGGTGACGTGGATGGCGGCGGGCACCTTGCCCGAGGCGCCGCTCATGCGCCCGTCGGTCACCAGCGCCACCTGGAAGCCCTGGTTCTGCAGCACGGCCAGTGGCGGCGTGAGCTTGTGCAGCTCGGGCATGCCGTTGGCCTGCGGGCCCTGAAAACGCACCACGGCCACCATGTCCTGATTGACCTCGCCCGCGCTGAAGGCGGCGAGCAAGGCCTCCTGCGAATCGAAAACACGCGCTGGGGCTTGGACGATATGGCGGTCTTCGGGCACAGCCGACACCTTGATCACCGCACGGCCCAGGCGGCCTTGCAGCAGGCGCAGCCCGCCCGTGGGCGAGAACGGCTCACTCACGGGCCGCAGCACCGAGGTATCGCCCGACACGGCGGGCGCGCTCTTGCCGCCATCGGCAATGCCGCCTGCGTTCACGCTCATCACATCAGGGTGCATCAGGCCGCCCGCCAGCAGCTCGCGCAGGATCCAGGGCGGGCCGCCGGCCGCCTGGAACTGGTTCACATCGGCATCGCCATTGGGGTACACGCGGGCCAGCAGCGGCACAGCGGACGAGAGCTCGTCGAAATCGGTCCAGTCGATCAGGATGCCCGCGCTGCGCGCAATCGCCACCCAGTGGATCAGATGGTTGGTGGAGCCGCCCGTGGCCAGCAAGGCCACCATGGCGTTGACGATGCAGCGCTCGTCCACCAGCTTGCCAATGGGAGTGAAGCGCTTGCCGCGCTTGCCGATGTCGAGCACCGTGCGCAGCGCCTGGCGCGTGAAGGCTTCGCGCACCTCGGTGCCGGGCGACTCGAACGCCGCGCCGGGCACATGCAGGCCCATGGCTTCGAGCAGCATCTGGTTGCTGTTGGCTGTGCCGTAAAACGTGCAGGTGCCGGGGCTGTGGTACGCGGCGGACTCGGCCTGGAGCAGCTCGTCGCGGCCCACCAGGCCCTGTGCGTACTGCTCGCGCACCTTCGATTTGTCCTTGTTCGACAGGCCCGTGCCCATGGGGCCTGCGGGCACAAACACGCAGGGCAGATGCCCATAGTGCAGCGCGCCGATCAGCAGGCCGGGCACGATCTTGTCGCACACGCCCAGCAGCAGCGCACCATCGAACACATCGTGGGACAGCGCTACCGCCGTGGCCATGGCAATGGCGTCGCGGGAGAACAGCGACAGCTCCATGCCGGGCGTTCCCTGCGTCACACCGTCGCACATGGCGGGCACGCCACCGGCCACCTGTACGGTGGCACCGAGCCTAGCGGCCTCATCACGCAGCACGGCGGGGTAGCCCTGGTACGGCTGGTGGGCCGAGAGCATGTCGTTGTAGGCCGTGACGATGCCGATGTTGGGGGCTTTCTCGACCGTGACCTTGAACTTGTCCGAGCCCGGCAGCGCCGCGTAGGCGTGGGCCAGGTTGGCGCAGCCCATGCGGTCTTGTGCGGGCTTGCGGGCGATCATGGCGTCAACGCCGACAAGGTAGGCCCCGCGCGTGTCTGCGCTGCGCTGGACAATGCGCTCGGTCACGCGCGCTACAACTGGATGCATGGAAGTCTCCATCGGTGGGTGGCGGGGCCCCGTGCATGGCGCCGGAGCCCGTTGTCTGAGGCCCTAGAATGTAACTCGATAACCACCCCACTTCAACCCATGTCCCTGCAAATCCTGCCCCTTCCACCCTCCGAACTGGGCGAATCCCCCTTCTGGCACCCCACGGAAAAATCCCTTTACTGGTGTGACATTCAGGGACAAGCAGTTCACGCATGGCATCCTGCCAGCGGCCGCCGCCGGCAATGGCGCATGCCCAGCGAGCCCGGCTGCTGCGCGCCAGCGGCCGATGGTCGATTAGTAATCGGGTTACGGAACGGTTTCTATCTTCTGGATACGGCGAAGGACAGCGCAGACCCCACCGCCCTCACCTGCCTGGCCCTGCTGCCGCCCGAGCAGCACGACACCACCGTGCTGCGCCTGAACGACGGCCGCTGCGACAGCGCAGGCCGCTTCTGGGCGGGCTCGGTCATCACGCCCCGCACCGCACCCCATGCCGCGCTGTGGCGCCTGCAGGCCGACCCGGCCAGCGCCACGGGCTATAGCGTGCGCCACATGGCGGGCGACAACTTCACCGCCAACGGCCTGGCCTTCAGCCCCGACAACCGCACGCTGTACTGGTCGAACACGCCGGAGCACCGCATTGACCGGTTCGACTTTGACGTGGCCACAGGCGAAATCACCCACCGGCGCCCCTGGGTGCGGTTCGACCGCAAGGTGGAAGGCCAACCCTACGGCGGCCGGCCCGATGGCGCGGCGGTGGATGTGGAGGGGAACTACTGGGTGGCGATGTATGAAGGGGCTTGTGTGCTGCAGCTCTCGCCAGCGGGCGAAGTGCTGCAGCGCATCGCGGTGCCGGTGCAGTGCCCGACCATGGTGTGCTTTGGCGGGGAGGACCTGCACACGCTGTACATCACATCGGCGCGCGCAAGCAGGCCTGCTCAAGAGCAGAAGACAGCGACTCCTGCGGGCTCGCTGTTCAGCGTGGAGGTGGGCGTTGCGGGACTGCCGGTGAACTTCTTCCAGCGCTGAATCCCCGCGCCAGCCTCGGAGCCTGTTTACGATCTACCAGGGGTCGCGCGCAACCTCTGCAGCAAGCCCGCCGTCGATCCATCGAGCCCGGCAACATCGCCGCTGTCCCAGCGCGCTTCCAGGTCCCTGGCCAGCACCTTGCCCAGCTCCACGCCCCACTGGTCAAAGCTGTTGATGCCCCACAGGCTGCCGCTCACGAACACGCGGTGCTCCTGCAGCGCAATCAGCGCGCCCAGCGATGCGGGGGTGAGGGCTTCGAGCAGCATGAGCGTGCTGGGACGGTTGCCCGGAAAGTGCCGGTGGCCGTCGTCGCTGGCCTTGCCCACCATCAGCGCCTGCGTTTGCGCCAGCGCGTTGGCCAGCAGCTTTTGCTGGTGGCCCGGCAGCGGGTGCGAGGCCTTGCGCACGGCCACGATCTCCAGCGGCAGCACGTCGGCGCCCTGGTGCAGCATCTGGAAGAACGCGTGCTGACCATTGGTGCCGGGCTCGCCCCACAGCACGGGCGATGTGATGCAGACCAGCGTGCTGCCGTCCTGCGCCACGCGCTTGCCGTTGCTCTCCATCTCCAGCTGCTGCAGGTAGGCCGAGTAGCGACCCAGCGCCGCATGGTAGGGCGCGATGCAGCGGCTGGTAAAGCCATGGAAGTTGCGGTACCAGACATCGAGCAGGCCCAGGCGCACGGGCAGGTTCTGCGCCAGCGGCGCGGTGCGGAAATGCTCGTCCATGGCATGGGCACCCGCAAGAAAGTCACGGAAACCCTGCGCGCCAATCGCGATGGCAATGGGCAGGCCAATCGCCGACCACAGCGAGTAGCGGCCGCCCACCCAGTCCCAGAAGCCGAAGGTGGTGGTGATGCCCATCGCACCCGCAGCCTCGATGTTGGTGGTGAGCGCTGCAAAGTGCCGCGCCACGTCGCGCCCGCCCTGGGCGACAAACCAAGTGAGCGCCGAGTGCGCATTCATCATGGTCTCGGCCGTGGTGAAGGTCTTGGACGCCACGAGGAACAGCGTGCTCTCGGGCCGCAGGCCTTGGAGCACATGGTGCAGCTCGTGGCCATCCACGTTCGAGACAAAGTGAAAGCGCTTGCCGGGGATGCGGAACTCTTCGAGCGCACGCACAGCCATGTGCGGGCCCAGGTCCGACCCGCCGATGCCGATGTTCACCACGTCGGTGATGGCAGCATCGCTGCGCACCTGCTCGGCGTACTGCAGCATGGCATCGAGCGTGCGGTGCACGCCGGCCAGGCGCTGCGCGGTCTCGGGCACATCACCGGGCAGGACCAGGCCCGCAGGGCGGCGCAGCAGCGTGTGCAGCACGGCGCGGTTTTCGGTGGTGTTGATGGCCTCGCCCGCAAACATCGCGTCGCGATGCTGCGCCAGGCCGCAATCGCGGGCCAGGTCCAGCAACAGCGCTTCGGTGTCGCGATCCCACAGGTTCTTGGACAGATCGGCAAACACATGCGGGGCCGACTGGCTGAAGCCGGCAAACCGCTGGGCGTCCTGCGCAAACGCCTGGCGCATGTCCAGGTACTGGCCGTGGGAGGAATAGTGGGCTGCCAACTGGGGCCATAGCGCAGACTGGTCGCAACGAAGGGGCATGGTCATCAAACGGGTAGGGTGAAAAGCGGCAGAATAGTAACTTGATTACACACAAAAATAACTCATGAACAGGTTCTTTTGGGTTACAAGCAATAGAAAAACGGCATCTTCCATCGGAAAACCATGTAACGTTATTACAATCCCGGGCAACAAAACGAACCACCCCATCACGGAGACACCATGAGTTTTGACCTCGTCCTGTTCGGCGGCACCGGCGACCTTGCCTGGCGCAAGCTGATGCCCGCATTGTTTCAGGCCTTCCGGCATGGCACGCTGCCCGAGGGGGGGCGCATCATCGCGGTGGCGCGCGACGACCTGAACGACGAACAATACCGCAGCCTGATCCAGTCGCGGTTCGACGGCGTGGAGCTGGCCAAGCGCCCCAGCCCGGATGAGTTCGCACGCTTTGCCGCGCTGCTGCACTACCTGCGCATGGACCTGGCCAACACCCAGGACTACGAGCGCCTGGCCGACACCCTGAAGGCGCGCGGGGCGGATTCAGTGGTGATGTACGTGGCCACCGCGCCCAGCCTGTTCACCAACGTGTGCGAACAGATCGCCGCCGTGGGACTGAACGGCCCCACCACCCGCGTGGTGCTGGAAAAACCCCTGGGCCACGACCTGCAGTCCAACCGCGCCATCAACGACACGCTGCGCCGCGTGCTCAAGGAAGAGCAGGTCTTTCGCATCGACCACTACCTGGGCAAGCCCTCGGTGCAGAACCTGTTCGCGCTGCGCTTTGGCAACGCCTTGTTCGAGCCCCTGTGGCGCCGCGAGACGATTGCCAACATCCAGATCACGATGGCCGAAGAGCTGGGCGTGGAGTCGCGCGGCGCGTTCTACGACCAGACTGGCGCGCTGCGCGACATGGTGCAGAACCATGCGCTGCAGCTGCTGTGCGCGATCGGCATGGAGCCCCCCATCAACTCCAGCGCCAACGCCATCCGCGACGAAAAGCTCAAGGTGCTGCAGTCGCTCAAGCCCTGGACGCAGGAAACCATCGGCCAGCATGTGATCCGTGGGCAATACGCGGCGGGCAACCTCCAGGGCCAGCCCGTGCCCGGCTACGCGCAAGAACAGGGCGTGGCCGCCGCCAGCAACACCGAGACCTTTGTGGCGCTGCGCACCGAGATCAGCAACTGGCGCTGGGCGGGCGTGCCGTTCTACATTCGCACCGGCAAGCGGCTGGCGGGGCGCGACGCGCACATCGTCATCAACTTCCGGCCGGTGCCGCACCCCATTTTCAAGACGCCTGCAGGCGCGGCCAACCGCCTGGTGATCAACCTGCAGCCCAAGGACGGACTGGAGCTGCACCTGATGGCCCAGGGCGCGGCCCAGCGCCAGGCCGAGCCCGCGCTGTCGCAGGTGCACTTGAACCTGGACTTTGACCAGCGCTTTGGCACCGAACGGGTGGGCGCCTACGAACGCCTGCTGCTGGACGTGATTGCCGGCCGCCTGAACCTGTTCGTGCGCAGCGACGAGCAGGAGGAAGCCTGGCGCTGGGTGGAGCCCATCCTGCAATACTGGAAGAACGACCCCACCGGCCCCCGCCCCTACCCCGCCGGCAGCTGGGGCCCGCGTGCCGCGAGCGCGATGATTGCGCGCGATGGGTATTGCTGGAGTGAAGAGATGTGACACGGAAAAAGGCCCGCCAGGGCCTTTTTCTCTGATCGCAGACAGATCAGCGGGAGGCGGGCACAGGCCCCACCAGCTCGATCGGCAACCCATCCGGGTCGGCAAAAAACGTGAACAGCGCCCCCGTGAACGGGTCCGTGCGCACCGGCTCCACGGCCACGCCATGTGCCATCAGGGCAGCCACGCTGGCCTCCATGTCGGCCACGCGCAGGGCCAGGTGGCGCAAGCCGCAGGCCTCGGGGTAAGAAGGGCGTGCGGGCCGGTGGGGGAAAGAAAACAACTCCACCTGCGTGCCGTCGGGCAGTTGGAGGTCGAGCTTGTACGACTGCCGCTCGGCGCGGTAATGCTCGTGCACCACCTGCAGGCCCAGCACTTCGGTGTAGAAGCAGCGCGAGCGCGCGTAGTCGCTGGCGATGATGGCCACATGGTGCACGCCGGTGGGCCGCAGCATAGGGAGCGGTGCGCTCGCCGGGCTGCCGCTCATGGGTCTGTACCCGCAATGTCCAGCGCGCGCGAGGCACCGTGCAGCGCGGGCGTGGCGCCGGGGTCGATGACCCAGCAGGGCATGGAGGCCAGGTAGGACTGGAACCGCCCCTTGGATTCAAACCGTGCGCGGAACGGGGACTGGTCAAACCAAGTGCCCAGGCGTGGCACCATGCCGCCGCCGATGAAGACACCACCGCGCGCCCCGAGCGTAAGCGCCAGGTTGCCCGCCACGCTGCCCAGGAAGCCGCAGAACAGCTCCAGCGCCTCCAGCGCCAGCGGGTCGTTGGCCTGCAGCGCGAGCTCAGTCACCTGCGCGGCCGAGCTGATCTCCTTGCCGCCGCGCTGAGCCAGCCGGCGCAGCGCGTGGTACAGGTCGACCAGCCCGGCACCACACACGGCGCGTTCGGCCGACACGTGGCCGTAGCGCTCTTGCAGGATGCCCAGCACATCGAATTCGCGCCGGGTCTGCGCGGCCAGCGTGACATGACCGCCCTCGCCCGACAGCGGCACCCCCAGGCTGGAGCCGGGCGGAAACACTAGCCCCGACACGCCCAGGCCCGTGCCCGGGCCCAGCAGCGCAATCGCGGCGCCCGGCACGGCCGCGCCGCCGCCCACCGGGCGCAGCTGCGCAGGGGTGAGCAGGGGCAGCGCCAGCGCAAGCGCGGTGAAGTCGTTGATGACCACCAGCCGCTCAAAACCAAACGCCTCGCGCACGGCGCGCTGCGAAAAGCTCCAGCTGTGGTTGGTCATGCGGATGGCATCGCCCGTGACCGGGTTGGCGATGCCAAAAGCAGCCTCGCGGGGGGTGGCGATGTTCACCTCGGCCAGGTAGGCCGACAGGGCGGCATCCACCGTGGGGAACTGTGCGCAGGGCAGCACACGGGTGTCGTGCAGGGGGCCATCGGGCTGGTCTTGCCAGGCCAGGCGGATGTTGGTGCCGCCAATGTCGGCCAGCAGGCGCAGGGGTGTCATGCGGTGTTTTAAGCAAAAACAGCTGCTAGCACTCGTAGTACATGCGCTAGAAGCTACTGTTTCAATAGCAAACAGACGGCAGAGAAGGCGGGTGCCCGGCGGCGTTCACGCCGCGCGGATCACGCCAGCCGATTCTCGCTGCTGGCGTCAAACCAGTGGGCGTTGGCGGGCTCCACCGCCAGGCCCACGGCGTCGCCGGGCTGCACGCGGGTCTGGGCATCGGTGCGCAGCGTGACGCTGCCCGCGGCCGTGTCCACCATCACATAGGTGTCGGGGCCCGTGGGCTCGACCACGCTGACGCGGCCGCGCCAGGGGGCTCTGTCCTGCATCACCAGGTGCTCGGGGCGCACGCCCAGCAGCACCTCGTTGACACTGGCGGGGGCTGCCAGGTTCAGGGCCGCGCCCTGGATGCCAAACTGCCCGCCCGTGGCCGCACCGCGCAGCAGGTTCATGGTGGGCGATCCAATGAAGGTGGCCACGTAGGTGTTGGCCGGGCGGTTGTAGATGTCGTCCGGCGTGCCCAGCTGCTGTACCACACCGCCCTTCATGACCGCGATGCGCGAGCCCAGCGTCATGGCCTCGACCTGGTCGTGCGTGACGTACACGCTGGTGATGCCGCTGGCCTGGTGCAGGCGCTTGATTTCGGCGCGCATCTCCACGCGCAGCTTGGCGTCCAGGTTGGACAGCGGCTCGTCGAACAAAAAGAGCTGCGGCTGGCGCGCCAGCGCCCGGCCCATGGCCACGCGCTGGCGCTGCCCGCCCGAGAGCTGGCTGGGCCGGCGGTCCAGCAGGTGGCTGATCTGCAACATGGCCGCCACTTCGTCGATGCGCTTTTGGCGCTCGGCCTTGGGCATCTTGCGCATCTCCAGCGCAAAGCCGATGTTGTCGGCCACGCTCAAGGTGGGGTACAGCGCATAGCTCTGGAACACCATGGCGATGTCGCGGTCGCGCGGGGGCATGCCCACCACGTTCTTGCCGCCGATGCGGATCTCGCCCTCGGTGGGCTCATCCAGCCCCGCAATGATGTTGAGCAGCGTGGATTTGCCGCAGCCCGAGGGGCCGACCAGGATGAGGAACTCGCCGGGGGCCACGTGGATGTCCACCTTGCGCAGCACCTCCACGCTTTTGTCGCCCTTGCCAAAGCGCTTGTTGATGCCTGCGATGTCGAGTGATGACGCCATGATTTATCCCTTCACTGCGCCGGCCGTCAGCCCGCGCACAAAAAATTTACCCGCCAGCACATAGATCACCATCGTGGGCAGGCCCGCGATGATGGCGGCCGCCATGTCCACGTTGTAGGCCTTCACACTGCTGCTGGTGTTGGCCAGGTTGTTCAGGCCCACGGTGATGGGCTTGGACTCGGTGCCCGAGAACACCACGCCAAACAGGAAGTCGTTCCAGATGTTGGTGAACTGCCAGATCAGCGTGACCATGACGATGGGCGTGGACAGCGGCAGCACGATGCGCCAGAAGATCTGCCAGAAGCTTGCGCCGTCCATGCGTGCCGCATTCACCAGCTCCTTGGGGATGGCCGCGTAGTAGTTGCGAAAGAACAGCGTGGTGCCCGCCAGCCCGGCCAGGCAGTGCACCAGCACCAGCCCGGTGATGGAGCTGGAAAGCCCCAGCCAGCCCAGCACCTGGCTCATGGGCAGCAGCACCACCTGGAAGGGCATGAACACGCCAAACAGCAGCAGGCCAAACAGGGTGTCGCTGCCGCGAAACTTCCACAGGCTCAGCACATAGCCGTTGAGCGCGCCCCACACGGTGGAGATCAGCACGGCCGGCACGGCCATGGCCACCGAGTTCCAGAAGAACGGGCGCAGGCCATTGCAGTCCACGCCCGTGCAGGCGCTCTGCCAGGCCGTGCCCCAGGCCGACCCGTTCAGCGCGGCGGGCAGTGCCAGCAGCGAGGTGCTGCGGATCTCCTCGGCGTCCTTGAACGAGGTGACCAGCATCGCATACAGCGGCAGCAGGAAGAACGCAGTGGCCAGGGCCAGCACGCCATAGACCAGCAGGCGCCCCAGCGACGGGAAAAGGGAGGGAGACACCGAGGAATTAGCGGTCATGGGGCTTGCTCCGCAGTTCGCTGTAAAGGTAAGGAATCACCAGGGCCGCCACGGTGGCCAGCATCATGGTGGCGCTGGCCGCGCCCAGGCCAATCTGGCCGCGCGAGAACGACATGGTGTACATGAAGGTGGCGGGCACATCGGTGGCAAAGCCGGGGCCGCCAGCGGTGAGCGCCATCACCAGATCAAAGCTCTTGATCGCGAGGTGCGACAGCACCATGAGCGTGGAAAAGAACACCGGCCGCAGTGCCGGCAGCACGATACGCCAGTAGATGCGCGGCAGCGAGGCGCCATCGACCTGCGCGGCCTTGATGATGCTGTCATCGATGCCGCGCAGCCCGGCCAGGAACAGCGCCATGGCAAAGCCCGCGCTTTGCCAGATGCCGGCGATGACCACGCAGTAGATGGCCATCTCGGTGTCCACCAGCCAGCCAAAGGTGAAGTTCGTGAAGCCCCAGTCCTGCATCAGTTTCTCCAGGCCCAGGCTGGGGTTGAGCAGCCACTTCCAGGCCGTGCCCGTGACCACGAACGACAGGGCCATGGGGTACAGGTAGATGGTGCGCAAAGCACCCTCGGCACGGATCTTCTGGTCCAGCAGCACGGCCAGCAACACGCCAATGGCCAGCGAGCCACCCACGTAGCCCACGCCGAAGATGCCCAGGTTTTTGAGCGCGACCCACCAGCGGTCCATCGCCCAGAGTTTTTCGTATTGCGCCAGACCGACCCACTCGTAGTTGGGCAGCATGCGCGAGGCGGACAGGCTCAGCACCCCGCTCCAGACCATCAGGCCATAGATAAAGGCGAAGCCCAGCACAAAGGCCGGGGCGACCACCAGCTTGGGCAGCCAGCTCTCCAGAGAATTCTTGGGCATCACCGGGCACCCCCTTCAGGAAGAAGCGACCCGCTCAGCAACGGTGCATGGCGGTCATTTTTCATGGCAGCGGAAAATTGTGGGCATGTGGCACCTGCATGGGAAAAAGTGGGCGCACACCCGGTGCGCACCAAAGAACAAAGTCACCTCGGAGTAACTCACACACTCAACGGCTTACCACCACACCTCGTACTGCACGCCCACCAGCGTGCGCGAGGTCTTGCCATTGGCGCCAAAGCTGCCTGCGTTGGCCACTGCGGCCGCCTGGTTCCAGTTGGCCTTGGTCACATACAGGCGCAGCTCGGGGCGCGACCAGAAGTCTTCCGACATGGCCAGGGCGCCTGCCAGCGTGGCCTTGGTCAGGCGCTGGTCGGCGCCCGAGCCCTTGCGGGTGGTGGTGGACAGCTCCACCAAGCCCTTGAAGTTCTTGCTGAACGCGTAGGAACCCCGGCCGCCCAGCGAGAAGTCCTTGGTCTCCACGCCGGTCAGATCCGCCTTGTTGGTCTGGTAGCCGATGAGGGCCTGGCCGCCAAACGGGCCGCTTTGCCAGTGAATGGAATCGGCGATACGGGTGGCGCGCTTGCCCGCGCTGGTGCCCTCGATGGCCTCGAACTCCCCGTCGATGCGGGCATGGCCGCGCGAGGTCTGCAGGTACAGCGTGTTGCTGATGCTGGGCAGCACAAACTCCTTTTGCGTGTGCATCAGCGAGATGCCGGACCCCGAACCGCCGCCCACCTGGTTCTTGCCGCCCACCGCCGTCAGCAGCACCCGCAGCTTGCCGCCGGGGTTGGTATTGATCTCGGACAGGTCGGCGTTGATGCGGTGCGCCTTCACGTTGTTGGGCAGGCCGCGGTCAAATTTGTCGCCGGTGAACACGCCCAGGCCCAGCTTCATGCCGCCGACGGGAATGTCGGTGACGCCGGCACCGATGTTGTCGCCATAGTTCAGCAAGAAGTAATCGACGATGTGCACGTCCTGGATACGCAGGCGGCGCTGGCCGGCCCAGAACCTGGCTTCGGGCGCAAACGCGAAGCCGCTCATCTCCACAAACGCCTGCTCGGTGCTGATGTCGCCGCTGCCCCACTTGGCGGGCATGTAGTTCACCTTCCACTTCACGCCACCGGCTTCGAAGCCCTTGGCGAAGTTGACTTCGATGCCGTTGTCGCCCTCGTTGCCCAGGCGGTATTTCTGCAGTTCGCCGCCCAGCGTCAGGTTGCCCTTGACGCCGTCCGAGTGGTTGAACACGGGGCCACCGCGGGAGTAGCCGTTGAACTCAAAGCCTGCTGCTTCCATGGCAAAGGCGCCATTCGCGCATGCGGCGGCCAAAGCCACCGCCGTCAGGCGGTTTCTTGTCGTCATGATGGGATCCCTCTGGGGTTGGTTTTAGTGCGTGTAGGTGCGTGTGTCGTACACGGCTTACTTGGTCTTCGCGGCGGTCGCGATCTTCTTCATGGCGTCGGCGACGCTCACCTTGTCGTCGTTCCAGAACTGGCTGACGGCATCCTTGATCGCCCCTTCGGTGGCAGGCGCAATCGCCATGCCATGGGCCACGCTGGGCACCAGGCCACCGCTCTTGGCAGTGTCAGCAAAGTCCTTGGCCGAGGCCTTGGCGCAGTCGTCGAACTTGTCCATCTTCTGTCCGGTGCGCACAGGGATCGAGCCCTTGTTGAGGTTGAACACCTCCTGGAACTCGGGGCTCATGATGGAGCTGGCCAGGTCGCTTTGCGCCTTCTGGGCCGCTGCGTCCTTGAGCTTGAACAGGATGAACGAATCCACGTTGAAGGTGAACGCACCCGCCGCGCCCGGTGCCGCCGCGCACTGAAACTCCTTGCCCGGCGCCTTGCCCGCCGCAATGAACTCGCCCTTGGCCCAGTCGCCCATCAGCTGAAAGCCCGCCTTGCCCTGGATGAGCATGGCCGTGGCCAGGTTCCAATCGCGGCCGGAAGCGCCCGGGTCGGTGTAGGTCTTGATGCGGCGGAAGGTCTCCAGCGACTTCTTCATGGTGTCGCTGTGGATGGCCTTGTCGTCCAGCTTGACCAGCGCGTCCTGGTAGAACTTGGCACCGCCCACACCCAGCACCACGGATTCAAAGGTGGTGAAGTCCTGCCAGTTCTGGCCGCCATGGGCCACCGGAATCAGGCCTGCGGCCTTGAGCTTGTCGGCAGCGGCAAAGAACTCGTCCCAGGTCTTGGGCATGCTCGCCACGCCCGCCTTCTTGAGCGCATCGGAGCTGGCCCACAGCCAGTTCACGCGGTGCACATTGACGGGGGCGGCCACGTAGCTGCCCTTGTACTTCATCACGTCGGCGACCACCTTGGGCAGCACCTCGTCCCACTTTTCGGTCTTGGCCAGCGCATCGACATTCGCCAGCACGCCTTCGGAGGCCCACTCCTGAATGGCCGGGCCCTTGGTCTGCGCGGCCGAGGGCGGGTTGCCCGAGATCACGCGGCTTTTCAGCACCGTCATGGCGCTGTCGCCACCACCACCGGCCACGGCAAAGTCGCGCCAGGTGTGGCCCTTGCCCTGCATGATCTTCTTGAGTTCGGCAGCCGACTTGGCTTCACCGCCCGAAGTCCAGTAGTGCAGGACCTCGACCTCCCCGGCACTGGCGGACATCGCTGCCGCCAGGCCCACCGCCAGTGCGGCGATCTTTGCCATCTTCCACATACCCTTGTCTCCTCGACGTTGTTGTCAGAATCTCGTGCTGCGCCTTGAATCCCATGTCGCTCAGCGCAGCCGGTACTTTAATTACAATAATTAATTTAACTCTCAGGGCTTTCCCTGAGAGTCGCGGCCAGGCCGCAGCGGGTCCGTTGCGGGGGCCTTTGTTATGCTCAATCCATGGCCACGATACTGATTGTCGAAGACGACGCCCTCCTGCTCGACGCGCTCACCGGCCAGCTCAAACAACTCGATTACAGCGTCTGCGCGGCCAGCAGCGTGGCGCAGGCCATGGCGCTTTTGCAGGCGCAGGCGGTGGACGGCATCATCCTGGACCTGGGCCTGCCGGGCGCCGACGGCATGGAGCTGCTGGTCTGGGCCCGCGCGCGTATCACCGGCTTGCCCGTGCTGATCCTCACGGCCCGCGATGGTGTCGATGACCGCGTGCTGGGCCTGAACGCCGGGGCCGACGACTACATCACCAAGCCCTTCAACATGCAGGAGCTGCAGGCCCGCCTGCAGGCCATGCTGCGCCGCGCACGGCAGCCCGCCTTCACCCAGGCCAGCAGCGCGGCGGGCGTCGCCAGCACCACCATCGGCCCCCTGGTGCTGGACCACGCCAGCCATGCCGCCGCGCTGAACGGCGACCTGTTGGAGCTGACCCAGCGCGAGTGGGAGCTGCTGGAACTGCTGGCCCACCGCTGCGGCGAAGTCGTCACGCGCGACGATGTGCTGGCCGCCTGGCGCGCCAGCCCGCCCGAGCCCGGGCAAACCGCGGCCCCTCTGAACTCCAATGCGCTGGAGGTGTATGTGCACCGCCTGCGCAAGAAGCTGGACGCATCGCCCCTGAACATCCGCAATATCCGCGGCCTGGGCTACATGCTCGCCAAGCCATGAAAATGCCCTCCTCCCTTCCGAGGCGCTGCGCCTCGGGCCATTGACGTGCGGCAGGTCCCCGGCGTATCCCTGCAGCGCAAGCTGCTGCTGTGGCTGCTGCTGCCGCAGCTGGTGCTGTGGTTGTCGGGCGGGTTTCTGGCGTGGCGCATTGCGCTGCAAAACGGCGAGAAGGGCATTGACCAGACACTGACCCAGTCGGTGCGGGCGCTGGCGCGGCAGATCAAACCGATCGGCGACGGGCTGCTGGTGGATTTTCCGAAGGCCGCGCAGGACATCCTGGAGCAAGACCCGGCCGACCCCATTAGCTACATGGTGTCATCCCCGCCCGGGCGCTTCCTGCTGGGCAACGCACAGCTGCCGCCACCGCCCCAGGTCGATGTGGCCGTGGGCGAGGCGTTTCTGTACCAAGCGCGGGTGGACGACAAACCGGTGCGCGTGGCCTTGCTGGATGTGGATTACGGCACCGCCTCCACCCGCCAGCGCCTGCGCGTGCAGGTGGCCCAGAGCCTCACCGTGCGCGAGCGCATTGCGCAAGAGCTGCTGGAGCGCATGGTGTTCCCCATGGGCTTGATGGGCCTTGCCCTGAGTGCCGTGGTGTACGCGGGCGTACTGCGCGGACTGCAGCCCCTCAAGCGCCTGGAGGCGCAGATCGAGCGCGCGCGTGCACTGCCCCACACGGGCACCACGCCGCTGCCGCCCATCGAGCTGACCTCCGCCCCGCAAGAAGTGCATTCGCTGGCCAGCACCATCAACCGCCTGCTGGAGACCGTGGCGCGCGGCCAGCAAAAGGAAAAGCGCTTTTTGAACGACGCCGCCCACCAATTGCGCACGCCGCTCGCCGGCCTCATCGGCCAGACCGAGCTGGCCCTGCACGAAAGCCATGAACCCGCCGTGCAGGCCCGCTTGCAAAAGGTGCTGTCGGCCGCGCAACGCAGTGCCCACCTGGTGCACCAGCTGCTGCAGCTGGCGCGCTCGGAATCGAACGTGGAGATGCAGTCCATCGACCTGGCCGCGCTGGCCCGCGAGGTGGCCCGCGAATGGGCCGCCCGCGCACTGGCCCAGGGCATGGACCTGGGCTACGAGGGCGTGGACCACCTGCCCGCGCAGGGCCACCCGCTGCTGCTGCGCGAGGCGCTCAACAACCTCATCGACAACGCGCTGCATTACGCCGACCCCGGCGCCACCGTGACGGTACGTGTGGGCCACGAAGCGCCCGGGCACTGGGCGCTGCTGGTGGTGGAAGACGACGGGCCGGGCGTGCCTGCCGAGCACCTGGGCGACCTGTTTGCGCGCTTCTGGCGCGGATCGGACAAGGCGGGGGGATGCGGGCTGGGGCTGTCGATCGTGGAAGAGATCGCGCTGCGCCACGGGGGGCGGACGGTGGCCGAGGGACTGGTGCCGAAGGGGTTGCGGGTGGGGATGCGCTTGCCTGCGGGGTGACCTTTGGTTGTTGTGACGGGTTTCGCCCGTGCCTTATGCCTTCAATCCAGCTGCACCCGGTCAAAGATGACCCGCACAAGCCGCGCAAACCGGTGGTAGTTGCGCTCGGGATGGGCCACAAGGCGTCATTTCGCTGCCAATAGTTCGGTGGTTGGCAAGAAAAGCAATGCCGCGGAACGCCCGAGGCTGCGCTATCACAGTCCTCGGGGAGTTGTGCAGGTCAGCGTTTGCGCACCACCACGCTGCCGATGGAGTAACCCGCGCCAAAGGAGCAGATCACGCCCAGGTCGCCGGCCGCCAGATCGGCCCGGTGCTTGTGGAAGGCGATGATGGAACCGGCCGATGCGGTGTTGGCGAACTCGTCCAGGATCAGGGGCGCCACATCGGCGCCCGCGTCCGCGCCCACCAGCTTCTTGATGACCAGCTGGTTCATGCCCTGGTTGGCCTGGTGCAGCCAGTAGCGGCGCACCGCCGTGGGCGCCTGGTCCAGCGCCGCCAGATGGGCCTCGATGTGGGCGGCGGCCAGCGGCACCACTTCCTTGAAGACCTTGCGGCCTTCCTGGCGGAAGGTCTTGTCGCGCGCGTTCGGATCGCTGTCCTCGCTGCGGTTGAGAAACCCGAAATTGTTGCGGATGGCATTGGAGAACTGGGTGACCAGCTTGGTGCCCACCACCTCCCACTGGTCGGCCGCTGTGGCGCAGTCGGCCCGCTCGATGATGAGCGCCGTGCAGACATCGCCAAAGATGAAATGGCAGTCGCGGTCGTTCCATGCCTGGTGGCCCGAGGTGATCTCGGGGTTGACCACCAGCACGCATTTCGCGCTGCCCGTGCGCACGGCGTTGACGGCCTGCTCGATCGCAAAGGTGGCCGACGAGCAGGCCACGTTCATGTCGAAACCATAGCCACCGGCCCCCAGCGCCTGCTGGATCTCGATGGCCATGGCGGGGTAGGCGCGCTGCATGTTGGCCGCCGAGCACAGCACGGCATCGATCTGGTCGCCGGTCTTGCATGCGGCGTCCAGCGCCTGGCGCGCGGCCTCCACGGCAATCTCGGCCATCAATGACAGCTGATCGTCGGGCCGCTCGGTGAAGCGCGGGTACATGCGCGCGGGGTCCAGCACGCCGGTTTTTTCCAGCACATAGCGCTGCTGGATGCCCGAGGCCTTTTCGATGAATTCGACGCTGGAATAGGTCAGGGGCGCACGCACGCCGGCCGCAATATCGTCGGCAAAGCGCGCGTTTTCCTGGTCCACATGGCGGTTGAAGGATTCAACCAGCTCGGCATTGGTGATGGTGTGCGGGGGCTGGTAAATGCCGGTTCCGCTGATGACAACTGCGTGCATGGATCAATTCCTGTTGCCCGAACTCCAGGCAGGGTGCGCAAGTGTACGAGCCCCGGCAAGACCGGCGCGAGCGCCAGATACCGAGGTCAACGCATGCAATCAGGCCGCCTGGATGAGTTTTTCCAGCTTCACGGCATCGGCCGCAAAGCTGCGGATGCCCTCGGCCAGCTTCTCGGTGGCCATGGCATCTTCATTCAGCGCGAAGCGGAAACCCGCCTCGTCGTACTGGACCGCAGGCAGCGGCATGGCACGTGCGGCGTCGGCATTGATCGCCGGTTGCAAGGGCGCATCGGAGGCCGCCAGCTGCGCCAGCAGCTCAGGCGCAATGGTCAGCAGGTCGCAGCCCGCCAGTGCGGTGATCTGGCCAACATTGCGAAAGCTCGCACCCATCACCTCGGTGGCGATGCCGAAATGCTTGTAATGGTTGTAGATCTGCGTGACCGATTGCACGCCGGGGTCGTTGGCACCGCTGCGCGCGGCCTCGTCCCAGCTGGCGCCGGCCTGCTTCTTGTACCAGTCGTAGATGCGGCCCACGAACGGCGAGATCAGCTGCACCCTGGCCTGCCCGCAGGCCACGGCCTGGCAGAACGAGAACAGCAGCGTGAGGTTGGTGTGGATGCCGCGCTGCTCCAGCTTTTCTGCGGCCTTGATGCCCTCCCAGGTGGCAGCCACCTTGATGAGCACGCGGTCGATATGAATGCCCTGCGCCTGGTACAGCTCGATGATGCGTTCGGCCCGCGTCACGGTGGCGCTGGTGTCAAAGCTCAGGCGTGCATCGACCTCGGTGGATACGCGCCCCGGGATGGTGGCCAGGATCTCGCAGCCAAAGCGCACCAGCAGGCGGTCGATCACCTCGTCCATGGGGCGATCCTTCCACTGGGCCACCGTGGACTGCAGCAGGGGCGCGTATTCGGGCTTTTGCACCGCCTTGAGGATCAGCGAGGGGTTGGTGGTGGCGTCCTGGGGCTGGAACTGCGCCAGCTGCTTGAAGTCGCCGGTGTCGGCAACCACGGTGGTGAACTGTTTGAGGGCGTCAAGCTGATTCATGGCGAAAGTCTCATGGAGTGGGCGGTGGACAAGCCGGCGCCCACGCATGTTTTGCCGGGGCGACGGCAATCCGCAAGTGTAGACGGCCCGTTACCGCGACCGTTCTCGCCATGAAACCAAGTTACATTGTCGTGACATCGTTTCTGTTTTTCCGTGGAATTGACATGCTGGACCGCATCACCGCCTCCCTGCCCTCCCTGGCCCCCGCCGAGCAACGCGTGGGCCGGCTGGTGCTGGCCGACGCCCGCGCGTTTGCCCGCCTGCCCGTGCGCGAGCTGGCCGAGCGCGCCCACGTCAGCAAGCCCACCGTGGTGCGCTTTTGCCGCAGCATGGGCTATGACGGGCTGGCCGACTTCAAGCTCAAGCTGGCCGGCAGCGTGAGCGAGGGCGTGCCCTTCATCCACCGCAGCGTGGATGTGGACGACAAGACCGGCGATGTGCTGGTGAAGGTGGTGGACAACGCCGTGGCGGCCTTTTTGCAATACCGCAACGCCGCCAGCACCGGGGCCATCGAACGCGCCGCTGAAGCCATCACCAGCACCTGGAAGGCCGGCAAGCGCATCGAGTTCTATGGCGCGGGCAATTCCGGCTTCGTGGCGCAGGACGCGCAGCACAAGTTCTTTCGCCTGGGCGTGACCTCGATCGCCACCAGCGACGGCCATATCCAGGTGATGAGCGCCACCCTGCTCGGCCCGGGCGATTGCGCGGTGATCATCTCCAACTCGGGCCGCACGCGCGACCTGATGGACGCCGCCGACATTGCGCGCAAGAACGGCGCCACCACCATCGCCATCACCGCCAGCGGCTCGCCGCTGGCCAGTGCCTGCAATATCCACCTGGCCGCCGACCACCCCGAGGGCTATGACCGCTACAGCCCCATGGTGTCGCGGCTGCTGCACCTGCTGGTGATTGACGTGCTGGCCACCTGCGTGGCACTGCGCATCGGCCCCTCGCTGCAACCGGTGCTGCAGCAGATGAAAGAGAACCTGCGGGCCAAACGCTATACGTGAAGCCCCCTGAGCCGCTTCGCGTCATCCCCCAAAGGGGGACGCCACCCGTGGCCCGGCAAAGCCGGTTCCACGGCGGCACTGGTATGGGGCGCGCTGGGTTCAAGGGCGGCTGTTGATGCAGGCCCTTAATCCAGCGTCACACCGGCTTCGCGGATCACCTTGCCCCACTTGGTGGTCTCGGACGCCAGAAAAGCGTCGCAAGCCTCGGGCGTTGTGCCTTCGGCAAAGGTGCCCATGGTTTCGAGCTTGGCGCGGGTTTCTTCGCTGTGGATGATCTGGTTGACCGCCTCCGACATGCGCTTGACGATGTCGCGCGGCGTGCCGGCGGGTGCAATCATGCTGGCCCAGGTGCTGCCCAGCATGCCTGGAATGCCCTGCTCCACAAAGGTGGGCACATCGGGCAGGATGGGCAGGCGTTTTTCACTGGCTACGCCAATCAGACGGATGCGACCGGTCTTGGCGGGCTGAATCAGGTTGGGCGGGGGATCGAGGAACAGCGGCACCTGGCCGCCCAGCAGATCGGTGAGCGCGGGCGTGGCCCCACGGTACGGGATATGCACCATGAAGGTCTTGGTCAGCGTCTTGAACAGCTCGCTGGTCAGGTGCGCCGCCGAGCCGCTGCCCGACGAGGCAAAACTCACCTTGCCGGGGTTGGCCTTGGCGTAGGCCACCAGTTCCCTGGTGTTCTTGAACGGTGCATTGAGGGACACGGCCGCCACCAGCGGCGAAATGCCCAGCAATGACACACCCACCAGATCCTTGCGTGCGTTGTAGGGCAGCTTGGGGTAGAGCGTGTTGTTGGCGGTAAAGGCCGGAATCACCACGCCGAAGGTGTGCCCGTCGGGCGCCGATTTGGCCACCGCATCGACGCCGATGATGCTGTTGGCGCCGGGCTTGTTGTCGATCACCACGGGCTGGCCCAGCTGCTTTTGCAGGCCCACCTGCAGCAGGCGCGCCATCTGGTCGGTAAAACCCCCGGCCGTGTAAGGCACGATGATCCTGATCGGCTTGCTTGGCCAGGCCGACTGCGCCAGCGATGGCAGGGCCGCGCTGGCCAACGCGGCGGAGGCAGCCTGCACCAGGGTGCGGCGGGAAAGGTCGATGCCCATGGATGTTGTCTCCTTTTGCATGGAATATGGCGATACCGCTTAGCAAATAAGCACTTGCGGCTATCCCATGGATAGCCATCCAATGCCCGTCAAAGCGCCTTGACCAGTTCCGGAACAGCCGCAAACAGATCCGCCTCCAGCCCATAGTCGGCCACGCTGAAGATCGGCGCCTCGGGATCCTTGTTGATCGCCACGATCACCTTCGAGTCCTTCATGCCCGCCAGGTGCTGGATCGCCCCCGAGATGCCCGCTGCCACGTACAGCTGCGGCGCCACGATCTTGCCGGTCTGGCCCACTTGCCAGTCGTTGGGGGCGTAGCCTGCGTCCACCGCTGCGCGGCTGGCGCCGAGAGCAGCGCCCAGCTTGTCGGCCAGCGGGGTCATGACTTCGTCGAACTTTTCCTTGCTGCCCAGCGCCCGGCCACCCGAGACGATGATCTTGGCGGCCGTGAGTTCGGGGCGGTCGCTCTTGGCGATTTCGCTGCCCATGAACTTGCTCTTGCCTGCATCGTTGGTGGCGGTTGCGGTTTCCACTGCGGCGCAGCCACCGGTGGCAGCTGCGGCGTCAAAGCCGGTAGTGCGCACGGTGATGATCTTGATGCTGTCTGCGCTTTGCACGGTGGCGATGGCGTTGCCGGCGTAGATGGGGCGCTCGAAGGTGTCTTGGCTCACCACCTTGGTGATGTCGCTGATCTGGGCGACGTCGAGCTTGGCTGCCACGCGCGGGGCGACGTTCTTGCCGCCTGCGGTGGCGGGGAACAGGATGTGGCTGTAGTTGCCTGCGATGGCCAGCACTTGCGCTGCGACGTTCTCGGCCAGGCCGTGTTCGAGGCCGGGGGCGTCGGCGTGGATGACTTTGGCGACGCCGGCAATTTGTGCAGCGGCCTGGGCGGCGGCGCCTGCGTTGTGGCCGGCGACCAGGATGTGGACTTCGCCACCGCAGGCGGCTGCGGCGGTGACGGTGTTGAGGGTGGCGCCCTTGATGGTGGCGTTGTCGTGTTCAGCAATAACGAGGGTGGTCATTTCTTGTGCTCCTTAGATGACTTTGGCTTCGTTTTTCAGCTTTTCCACCAGGGCGGCGACGTCGGCCACTTTGATGCCGGCGCCGCGTTTGGCGGGTTCGGTCACCTTCAGGGTTTTGAGGCGCGGGGCTACATCGACGCCGAGGTCTTCGGGCTTGACGGTGTCGAGCTGCTTTTTCTTGGCCTTCATGATGTTGGGCAAGGTGACGTAGCGGGGCTCGTTCAGGCGCAGGTCGGTGGTGATGACTGCGGGCAGCGAGAGTTGCAGGGTTTCCAGGCCGCCGTCGACTTCGCGGGTGACGCTGACTTGGTCGGCCGTGAGTTCAACCTTGCTGGCAAAGGTGGCCTGGGGCAGGTCGGCCAGGGCAGCGAGCATCTGGCCGGTCTGGTTGGCGTCGTCGTCGATGGCTTGTTTGCCCAGGATGATGAGGCCCGGTTGTTCCTTGTCCACCAGGGCCTTGAGCAGCTTGGCCACGGCCAGGGGCTGCAGTTCTTCGTTCGTCTCCACCAGGATGGCGCGGTCGGCACCGATGGCCATGGCGGTGCGCAGGGTTTCCTGGCATTGCGCCACGCCGCAGCTGACGGCAATGACTTCGGCGACCAGGCCTTTTTCTTTCAGGCGCACCGCCTCTTCAACGGCGATTTCGTCAAACGGGTTCATGCTCATCTTCACGTTGGCAATGTCCACTCCGCTGCCGTCCGATTTCACGCGGACTTTCACGTTGTAGTCCACCACGCGTTTGACTGGGACCAGGATTTTCATCAGAAGGTTTCCTTGTGGATTGGAGAAATAAATGCGGATATGCGCGCCGGCATGGCGGCCTTACTCGGAGGCAATTCCCTTGTCGCGGATCAGCTGGCCCCAGCGGGTGTAGTCCTGCTGCACGCGCTGGCCCATTTGCGCCGGGTCCTGGAAATTGGCGATGGCGCCCGCGTGCAGCAGCTTGTCCTGGATTTCCTTGTCGGCCAGGATCTGCTTGACCTCACCCGCAATGCGCTCGACCACGGCCTTGGGCGTGCCCGCTGGCGCCAGCAGGCCGCCCCACGACACGGCGTCGTAGCCCTTGATACCCTGCTCGGCAATGGTTTTCACATCGGGCAGCATGGCCACGCGCTGTGGCGAGCCCACGGCGATGGCGCGCAGCTTGCCCGCCTGGATGTGCGGCAGTGCAGCCACCAGGTCGGCATACATGATGGGCACCTGGCCGCCAATGGTGTCGGTGATGGCCGGCACGCCGCCCTTGTAGGGCACGTGCTGCATGTCAAAAGCCGCCATCTGCTTGAGCAGCTCCATGCTCAGGTGGCCAAAGCTGCCGGCGCCCGAGCTGGTGTAGTTGAGCGGCGTCTTTTGCGCCTTGGCGTTGGCGATAAGGCTCTTGAGGTCGGTCACATCGGGCAGCAGTTTGGGATTGACCACCACCACGATGGGCAGGTCATACACCGTGGCCACGGGGGTGAAGTCTTTCACCGTGTCGTAGCCTGCCTTCTTGTACAGGTGCGGCGCCAGCAGCGTGGGCGTGGCCAGCATCATCAGCGTGTAGCCGTCGGGAGCGCTTTTGCTGACCTGGGCGGCGGCAATCGACCCGGAGGCGCCCGCCTTGTTCTCGACGAGTACGGTCTGCTTGAGACGCTCGCCCAGCTTCTGGCCGACGATGCGCGACGCCGTATCGGTAGGCCCGCCCGCCGGGAAGGGCACGATCAGCTTGATCATCTTGTCGGGCCAGGCGGCCTGCTGCGCCATGGCGCTGCCCAGCAACAGCGGAACGGTGGCCAGCGCCAACGCGGCGCGGCGGGTGAATCGGGTCAACGATGGAGTGGGAGAAAAAGGCATGCTGCCTCCTTGTCAGTGGGTGGGATGGAACGGGTCAGTCGAGGCGGGTGCCAGCTACTTCAAAACAGACTCTGGCCACTCCCTGGAATGCGTCAGAAGCACTCATTTTTGAATCAATCCAGCGGCGGCAGCGTCAGCACGCCCTTGTCGCGCAGGGCCTGCAGTTCGCTCTCGGGCAGTTGCAGCAGCTGCTGCAGCACCTCGCGCGTGCCCTCGCCCAGCGTGGGCGGGGCGTTGCGGATGGGCAGGCGCTGGCCGTCCATGCGATAGGGCGGCGCAAACACCGGCGTGGTGCCCACCACCGGGTGGGGCATGTCCTGCACCAGCTGGCCGCGGCGGGTGCGCTCGCTGGTCAGGGCTTCGTGCAGGCCTGCCACCTTGCCGCAGGGGATGCCAGCGGCGGTGAGGCGCTGCAGCAGCACTTCGCGCGGGAAGCTGGCAACCAGCTCCTTGAGCTTGGGCCCCAGCTCCAGGCGGTTCTTGGCGCGCTCCACGTTGGTGGCAAAGCGCGGGTCTTCGACGATGTCGGGGCGCGCTATGACCTGGCGGCAGAACTTGTCGAACTGCGCGTTGTTGCCCACGGCGATGATCAGCGGGCCGTCGGCGGCTTCGTACATGCCGTAGGGCACGATGGACGGGTGGGCGTTGCCGTAACGCTCGGGGTCGTGGCCCAGCTTGAGCGCGTCCAGCCCGTAGTAGCCGGTCACCATCAGGCCGCAGTCGTACAGCGCCATCTCGATATGGCGGCCCAGGCCGGTGCGCGTGCGCTGGAACAGCGCGGCCAGCACGGCCTGGGCCGCGTACATGCCCGTCATCAAATCGACCACGGCCACGCCGAACTTCAGCGGCGGCTGGTTGGCCTCGCCGTTGAGGGCCATCAGGCCCGCCTCGCCCTGGATCACCAGGTCGTAGCCGGGGCGCTTGGCCTCGGGGCCGGAGCTGTCGTAACCGGCCACCGAGCAGTAGATCAGGCCGGGCTTGAGGGCCTTGAGCTGCTCGTAGCCCAGGCCCAGTTTTTCTGCACCACCGGTCTTGAAGTTCTGGATCACCACATCGCACCGGGGCAGCAGGTCGTGGATGATTTTCACCCCCTCGGGCGTCTGCAGATCGACGGTGATGGACCGCTTGCTGCGGTTCATGCTGTTGTAGTAGGTGGTTTCGGTCTTGCCGATGCGCAGGCCCCAGTCGCGCGTGTCGTCGCCGCGGCCGGGGTGTTCCACCTTGATGACGTCTGCGCCAAAGTCGGCCAGCACCATGCCGCACATGGGTCCTGCAAAAACGCGCGACAGATCCAGCACGCGCACGCCTTGCAGCGGCAGGTCTTGGGTCTTGGCTTCGGTCATGAAACGTCTCCTTGCAATGGTTTCAGCGGGGTGTGCGCAGCCGCGCAAAATCGGGGGTGCGCTTTTCCAGAAAGGCGCCTATGCCCTCGCGCGACTCTTCGGTCTCCTGCGACAGCGGCATGTACAGCGCCTCCAGATCGAGCTGCTGCTCCAGCGTGTTGCGCGGCGCCATGCGGCACAGGTGCTTGATGCGCGCGGTGGCCAGCTCGGGGCCTGCGGCAATCTGCTGCGCCAGGGCCAGCGCCGTGTGCAGCGCCTGGCCGGGTTCGGTCAGGCGGTTGACCACGCCCAGCTGGTGCATGCGCTCGCCGCTGACACGCTCACCCGTCAGGCACAGCTCGGTGAGCACCTGGCGCGACACAAACTCGGCCAGCAGCGCCGTGGCGCCACCGTCGGGCGTCAGGCCCACCTTGACGTAGGCCACCGAGAACTGTGCATTCTTCGCCGCCACCAGCATGTCGCCGGCCAGCGCCAGCGACAGGCCGGCACCTGCGGCGGCGCCCTCCACGGCCATGATCACGGGCTTGGGGCAGTCGCGCAGGGCGCGCACCAGGTTGTGCAGAAGCTCCAGGCGCTGGCGGCGCTCGGCAATGGGCAGCTCGCGCCGGTGGACGAGCTGGCGCAGGTCGCCGCCGGAGCAGAAATGCCCACCCTCGCCAGTCAACACCACGGCGCCTATGGAGGTGTCGCACGCCGCCGCGTGCAGCGCCTGCGTGAGTCCAGCATAGAAACCCGGCGTGAGCGCATTGCGCGCGCCGGGGTTGTTGTTGGACAGCACGAGCACCGCGCCATCGCGGCGGGTGAGCAGGGCGCTGTCCGGCGCGTTATCCAGGGCGTTGTCGGTCACGGGCATCTCCTATGCTATCCATTTTGTAGCTATTTGCGCTTTCTGCGAAAGGGCCTTGCGCTATTTTTATCTTGAACCCCCTCTTCAAACAAAGAGAGGGACTCAAGAGACCGGCCTCAGGCAGCCAGTGCCATCCAGCGCGCCAGATGGTGGTCCATGTCGCCAAGCTGGTGGTCGATCATCACCAGGCGCTTGGCGTAGTGGGCCAGCGGCAGCTCCCAGGTCACGCCGATGCCGCCGTGCAGCTGGATCGCCTCCTCGGCAATCAGCGTGCCGATCTTGCCCACGCTGTACTTGGCGGCAGACAAGACCTTTTCCCGCGCCACGCGGTCGGTGTCGTCCATGGCGGCGGCGGCGTTGATCACGGCCGAGCGCGCCTGCTCCACCTCCAGCAGCATGTCGGCCATGCGATGCTGCAGGGCCTGGAAGCTGCCAATCGGCACGCCAAACTGCTTGCGCGTGCGCAGGTATTCGAGCGTGTCGCCCTTGGCCTTGTCCATGGCGCCCAGGCTCTCGGCCGCCAGCGCCAGCAGGCCAAAACCGGTGATGCGCTCCAGCAGCGCGTGGCCCGCGCCCTCTGCACCCAGCAGCGCGTCTGCACCCACCTGCACGCCGCTCAGGACCAGCTCGGCCGCGTGGCCGCCATCGATGCGGCCATAGCCGCGCGCCGTGATGCCCGGGGTGTTGCCCGGCACCAGGAACAGCGAGATGCCAGCCTGGTCGCCTACCGCGCCACTGGTGCGCGCGCTGACCAGCAGCAACTGCGCCTGGTCACCAAACAACACCACGGCCTTGGCGCCATCCAGCACCCAGCCGTTGCCGTTCTTCCTGGCGGTGGTGGCAACGCGATTGAGCTCGTAGTGGTTGGCGGGCTCGTCGTGCGCCAGCGCGGCCAGCGTGGAGCCACCGATGATGCCTTCGAGCTGCGCCTTTTGCGCCTCGCTGCCCGCCTCGGTCAAGGCACGGCCGACCAGCAGCGCGCCCAGCAGGGGCTCGGCCACCAGATGGTTGCCCAGGGCCTCGAACACCAGGGCGATGTCGGGGCCTTGCCCGCCAAAGCCGCCCTGCTCTTCCGTGAACAGCGCGCCGATGGCGCCGATCTCGGCCAGCTTGGCGTAGGTCTCGGCGCTGTAGCCGGTGCTGCCATAGGCCGTGGTGTTGCGGTATTCGGCCGGGTATTGCTCGCTCAGGTAGCGGCCCAGGGCGTCCGCCAGCATGCGGCGGTCTTCGTTGTGTTCAAAGTTCATGGCGATTCCTTCACAGCCCCAGGAGCATCTTGGAGATGATGTTGCGCTGGATTTCGTTGGAGCCGCCGAAGATCGACAGCTTGCGGTAGTTGAAGTAGGCGGCGGCGGCGGTGGCGGCCTCCTTGGGGCCGACGGGCGCATCCTGGTACTCGGCAAACTGCGCCTCTTCGATGAAGGGCAGCGCGTACGGCCCCATGGCGCGGCGCGTCAAAGACAGCAGCTCCTGGCGGATCACCGTGCCGCGGATCTTGAGCATGGAGCTCTCAGCCCCCGGCACGCCGCCGCCCTGCACCGCTGCGATCACACGCAGATTGGTCGTGGCCATGTTGTTCAGGTCGATCTCGACCTGCGCCATGCGCGTGGCGAACTGCGGGTCCTGGTTCAAAGGCTTGCCATTGCGCTGCACGCGGCTGGCGATGGCCTTGAGCTTTTCCAGCGCAGCCATGGAGAAACCCACACCGGCGATGCCCGTGCGCTCGTAGGTCAGCAGGTACTTGGCGTAGGTCCAGCCCTTGTTCTCCTCGCCCACCAGGTTCTCCAGGGGCACCTTCACGTCGGTCAGGAACACTTCGTTGACCTCGGCATCGCCGTCCAGGGTGCGGATGGGGCGCACCTCCACGCCGGGCTGGTTCATGTCGATCAGCACAAAGCTGATGCCCGACTGGGCCTTGGCCTGCTTGTCGGTGCGCACCAGGCAGAACATCATGTTGGCGTGCTGGCCCTGGGTGGTCCAGGTCTTCTGGCCGTTGACGATGTAATGGTCGCCCGCGCGCACCGCCGTGGTCTTGAGGCTGGCCAGGTCCGAACCCGCGCCGGGCTCGGAATAGCCCTGGCACCACCAGTCATCGCCGTTCAGGATGCGCGGCAGCCAGTGCTTTTTCTGGGCCTCGTTGCCAAACTTGATCAGCACCGGACCCAGCATGGACAGCCCAAAGGGCACCAGGCGCGGGGCGCCTGCCATGGCGCATTCATCGTCAAAGATGAACTTCTGGATGGCCGACCAGCCGGTGCCGCCATGCTCGGCTGGCCAGTGGTAGGCCAGCCAGCCCTTCTTGTTCAGGATGGCGTGCCAGCCCTCCTGGTCGGCGCGCGTCAGGCGCTGGCCAGCCTTGACCTTGGTGGCCAATGCGGGCGGCAGGTGGTCTGTGAGAAACGAGCGCACCGCGACGCGGAACGCCTCTTCTTCGGGAGTGAATTGCAAATCCATTTCTTGCCTCTTAGAAAATCTCGAACAAACCGGCCGCGCCCATGCCGCCGCCGATGCACATGGTGACCACGCCCCACTTGACCTGCTCGCCGCGCGCCTTGCGGCGCTGGCCTTCCAGCAGGATGTGGCCTGCCAGGCGCGCGCCCGTCATGCCGAAGGGGTGGCCAATGGAGATGGCGCCGCCGTTGACGTTCAGGCGATCCATGGGAATGTCCAGCCTGCGCTGGCAGTACAGCGCCTGCGAGGCAAACGCCTCGTTCAGCTCCCACAGGTCGATGTCCTGCACCGTCAGACCCGCGCGCTCCAGCAGGCGCGGCACGGCGAACACCGGGCCAATGCCCATCTCGTCGGGCTCGCAGCCCGCGATGGCAAAGCCGCGGAAGGCGCCCAGCGGTTGCAGGCCGCGGCGCTCGGCCTCGGCGGCCTCCATCATCACGCAGGCGGCCGCGCCATCCGACAGCTGCGAGGCGTTGCCCGCGGTGACGAACTTGCCCGCGCCCTTCACGGGCTCCAGCTTGGCCAGGCCGGCCAAGGTGGTGCCCGGGCGGTTGCAGTTGTCCATCCTGGCGACGACCTCGCGGTGGGTCACCTCGCCGGTTTCCTTGTTCTTCTCGGCCATGGTGGTGGCGCAGGGCACGATCTCGTTATCGAACACGCCGCTCGCCTGGGCCGCCGCGGTGCGCTGCTGGCTTTGCAGCGAGAACGCGTCCTGGTCCTCGCGCGTGATGCCGTAGCGCTGGGCCACCACGTCGGCGGTGTCGATCATTTCCATGAACAGCTCAGGCTTGTGCTCCACCAGCCAGGGGTCGAGGTGGGCGGCGCCGCTGCGACCGGCGGGGTTCATGAGCGAGATGCTCTCCACGCCGCCGGCGACCATGGCCGGAACGCCCTCCAGCACGATGCGCCCCGCCGCCACGGCAATCGCCTGCAGGCCCGAGGAGCAGAAGCGGTTGATCACCGTGCCGCCCACCGTCACCGGCAGGCCCGCGCGCAGCGCGGTCTGGCGGCCGATGTTGCGGCCCGTGGTGCCCTCGGGGTAGCCGCAGCCCCAGATCAGGTCCTCGATCAGGCCGGGCTCGATGCCAGCGCGCTCGACCGCGGCGCGCACCGCGTAGGCGCCAAGCTGGGGGCCTGGGGTGGTATTGAATTCGCCGCGGTGCGACTTGGCCAGCGGCGTGCGGGCGGTGGAGACGATGACGGCTTGGCGCATGGGATGCTCCTTGGATGGGTGGTTTTTCTCTTCAATCAATGGCTGCTTGCGCAGTGTGGACGGGCGCTGCATGCCACACTCCCCCTCTCCCGCCAGGGGGAGAAGGAGTGCGTGAACTCAGCCGCGCTGGTTCAGGCTGGCGAAGTTGCGGCCCTCGGCCACCAGCTTCTTGAGCAAGGCGGCGGGTTGCCAGAACTGCGCATCTTCCTTGGCAAAGGCCTCGATGTCGGCCAGCACCTTGTCCAGGCCCTGCATGTCGGCCCATTGCATGGGGCCGCCGCGATAGCGCGGAAAGCCATAGCCGGACAGGAAGGTCACGTCGATGTCGAGCGGGCGCAGGGCGATGCCCTCCTCCAGCACCTTGGCGCCTTCGTTGACCATGGCCGCCATGTAGCGGCGCATGATCTCCTCGTGCGAGAAGGTGCGCGGCGTGATGCCTTTCCTGGCGCGCTCGGCGTCCACAATGGCCAGCACTTCGGGGTCTTGCTGGCCCATGCGCGCGCCTTCGGGGTACAGGTACCAGCCGCGGCCGGTCTTCTGACCGTACCAGCCGCGCTCGGCGATGCGGTCGGCAATTTCCACATAGCGCGCCTTGGGGTCGCGCGTGGCGGCCTTGCGCTTGCGCGTGGCCCAGCCGATGTCACCGCCAGCCAGGTCCGACACCTGGAACGGGCCCATGGGATAGCCGAATTCGCGCACGGCAGCGTCGATCTCGTAGGGGCTGGCGCCGTCCTCCAGTACATGGTTGGCGGCGTCCCGGTACACAGCCAGGATGCGGTTGCCGATGAAGCCGTCGCACACACCGGCGCGCACCGGCACTTTCTTGAGCTTCTTGGCCAGCTCGAAGGCGGTGGCGACCACGTCGGCGCTGACCTTGGCGGGCACCACGATTTCCAGCAGCTTCATGATGTTGGCCGGGCTGAAGAAGTGCAGGCCGATCACGTCCTGCGGGCGGCGGGTGGCGGCGGCGATGGCGTCGATGTCCAGGTACGAAGTATTGGTGGCCAGCACCGCGCCGGGTTTGCACACGCGGTCCAGCTCCTTGAAAACGGCTTTCTTGACTTCGAGGTCTTCAAACACGGCCTCGATCACCAAGTCCACATTCGCCAGATCGTCGTAGGAAGTGCTGCCGGTGTAGCGCGCCATGACGGCGGCCTTGGCCTCTTCGGCCATGCGGCCCTTGGCAACCAGGCCGGTGTAAACCTTTTCCACATTGGCACGGCCCCGGGCGATGGATTCGGCATCGCGCTCGACCATGGTCACGGGGTAGCCCGCATCCAGGGCCGAGACGGCAATGCCCGCGCCCATGGTGCCGCCGCCAACGATGCCAATGCGGGCGAACGCGCGCGGCGCGGCGGCCTGGGCCTCGGGCACCTTGACCACTTCGCGCTCGGCAAAAAAGGCATGGATCAGGCCGGCGCGCTGCGGGCTGTCCAGGCATTCCAGAAACAGGGCACGCTCGCGGGCCATGCCTTCGTCAAACGGCAGCTGCACCGCCGCCTGTACGCATTCGATGATCTTGAGCGGCGAGAACAGGCCCCGGATCTTTTTCGCCGTGTCGGCCTTCAGCGCCGCAAGCTCGGCCAAAGCTGCGGCCGGGTCGGCAATGGCGATATCGCGCGTGCGCCGCACGGGCGCATTGCGCGCGAGCAGGCCGCTCAGGTAATCCAGGCCGACGGCCCGGGCATCATCGCCCTCGGCCAGTTGATCGACCAGGCCCGCAGCCAGCGCGGCCTTGGCCGACAGGTGCTGGCCGCTGAGCATCAGCTCGGTGGCGGCTTTCACGCCCATCAGGCGCGGCGCGCGCTGCGTGCCACCCGAGCCGGGCAGCAGGCCCAGCGTCACTTCGGGCAGACCCAGCTTGGCGGCGGGCAAGGCCAGGCGGTAGTGGGCCGACAGCGCCACTTCCAGGCCACCACCCAGGGCTGCGCCATGCAGCACCGCGACCACCGGCTTGGTGCAGTCTTCAATGCTGCGGCACACCTCGGGCAGCGATGGCGGCATGGTGGGTTTGCCAAATTCACGGATGTCGGCGCCCGCAATGAAAGCCTTGCCCGCGCCCACCAGCAGCACGCCGGCCACGCCGCTGTCGGCCTGCGCGGCCGCCATGGCGGCGGCGAGGCCCTGGCGCACGGCCACGCCCAGCGCGTTGACCGGCGGGTTATTCACCGTCACGGCCAGAATGGAACCCACGCGGGCGGTGGTGACAACGGAATCGGGGGTGGCTGCGCCCATGCGGGAGTCTCCTGGTGGTTGGGAAAGAGCCCACTATTGTTGATGCGCCAAACAATCTTGACAATTACATTAACGGTTGACAGACTGTCAAACAATCTTTGACATAAGCCGCTTTTTTAAGCATCCCACACATGGAAATCACCTCCCTGACCGTGCTGGTGGACATTCTGGATGCGGGCAACCTCAGCCAGGCGGCGCGCAACCTGAAGATGTCGCGCGCCAATGTGAGCTACCACCTGAGCCAGCTCGAAAAATCGGTGGGCGTGCAGCTGGTGCGCCGCACCACGCGCCGCGTCGAGCCCACCGAAGTGGGCCTGCGCCTGTACCAGCATGGCCGCGCCATCCAGAACGAGATGCTGGCCGCGCGCGAGACCATCGCCACGCTGGGCCAGGGCCTGCAGGGCCGCGTAGGCCTGAGCGTGCCCAGCGGCTACGGGCAGATGGTGATGTCGGACTGGCTGATCGACTTCAAGCGCCTGTACCCCGGCATCGTGCTCGATGTGCGCTTTGAAAACCGGGTGGACGATCTGATCCGCGACGAAGTGGACATCGCCATCCGCGTCATGCCCGAGCCCCCGCCCACGCTGGTGGCGCGCGACATGGGCACGGTGCGCTACCTCGCCTGCGCCTCGCGCGGCTATGCCCTGGCGCACGGCCTGCCCACGGGACTGGAGGCGCTGCGCACCGCACCACTGATCACGGCCGGCGTCGTGGGGCGCCAGCTGCGCCTGCGCGCCTACCAGGGCGAACGGCGTGAAGAGGTGACGCTGGAGCCCACGCTGATTTCGGAGCATTTTCCGTTCCTGCGCCAGGGCATTCTGGCCGGGCTGGGCGTGGGGCTGGTGCCCGACTATGTGGTGGAGGACGCCGTGGCCAGCGGCGAGGTGCTGACCACCCTGGACGAGTGGCGCCTGAGCATCTTCGGCACGCAGATGTTCATGCTCTACATGCCCGACCGCCACCAGACGCGGGCGGTGCGCACCTGCATCGACTACCTGCTGGGCCGCGCCCTGCCGGCAGCCGATCCGCCAGCACCGGGCCTGCCGGCACCGTGACCCCGCTGGTACGGGAAGCGCGAGCAACGCCCATTTCATGAGCAATCATCAGATCCGCCCCTCCTGCACCGCATGGCAGGCGATGCGGATGCCGCCCAGGCCCAGCAACTGGGGCCGCTCGGCGCGGCAGCGCTCGTTCGCATGCGGGCAGCGCGGGTTGAACGCGCAGCCGGACGGCGGGTTGAGCGGGTTGGGCACTTCGCCCTGCACGGGGTTGCGCGCCTTGCCGGTGTCGTGCATCTTGGGGATGGCATCGAGCAGCATGCGCGTGTAGGGGTGGCGCGGGGTGTCAAACAGGGTGTGCTTGTCGGCCAGCTCCACCAGGCGGCCCAGGTACATCACGCCCACCTGGTCGCTCACATGCCGCACCACGGCCAGGTTGTGGCTGATGAACAGATAAGTCAGGTGGCGCTGGCGCTGCAGGTCCTTCATGATGTTGAGCACCTGGGCCTGCACCGACACATCGAGCGCGCTGGTGGGCTCGTCGCAGACCAGAAACTCGGGCTCGGTAGCCAGGGCGCGCGCAATCGAGATGCGCTGGCGCTGGCCGCCCGAAAACTGGTGCGGGTACTTCACCATGTCGAGTGCCGACAGGCCCACCGATTGCAGCAGCTCGCCCACCCGTTGCTGGAGCACGGCCTTGTCGGTGATGAGGCCATGCTCGCGCAGCGGCTCGGCCACGATGTCTTCCACCAGCCAGCGCGGGTTCAGGCTGGCATAGGGGTCCTGGAAGATCATCTGGATGCGCCGGCGCATGGGCTTGGCGTTGCCGCTGTTGAAGGCGGCATGCGCATCCTGCCCGTCAAAGGTGAGGCCGCCGCGCGTGGGCTCGTACAGGCCCACGAGCAGGCGCGCCACGGTGCTCTTGCCGCAGCCCGATTCGCCCACCAGGGCCAGGGTCTTGCCTTTTTCGATTTCAAAGCTCACGCCATCCACCGCGTGCAGCAGCGTGCGCGGCTTGCCTTCGAGCACGCGGTTGAGCCAGGGCGCCGAAACGTCGAAGGTCTTGGCCAGGTCGTGTGCCTGCACCAGGGGCGTGCGGGCCGGTGTCGTTGCACTCATGCGGCCACCTCCGGGGCATGCAGCCAGCAGGCCGCGCGGGTGGCGCCTGCGGGCAGCAGCTCGGGGCGCTCGGCGGTGCAGCGGTCAAAGCGGCGCGGGCAGCGCGGGTTGAAGGCGCAGCCTGGTGGAATGGCGTTCAGGCGGGGCATGGCACCGTCGATCTGGTTCAGGCGCTCGCGGTCCTGCGCCATGTCGGGAATGGAGGCCATGAGGCCGGCGGTATAGGGATGGGCGGGGTGGTTGATGACCTCGTGCACCGGACCGATCTCGACCACACGCCCGGCGTACAGCACCGCCACGCGGTCACAGGTTTCGGCGATCACGCCCATGTCGTGGGTGATCAGCATCACGGCCGCGCCGCGCGAATGGCAGATGTTCTTGAGCAGCGTGATGATCTGCGCCTGGATGGACACATCGAGCGCCGTGGTGGGCTCGTCGGCCACTATGAGCTGGGGCTCGGCCGCCAGCGCCAGGGCAATCACCACGCGCTGGCGCATGCCCCCCGAGAACTGGTGCGGGTAATGGTCGATGCGCTGCCCGGCCGCCGGGATGCCGGTGTCCTGCAGCAGGGCAATGGCGCGCCGCCGGGCCTCGGCGGCATTCACTGGCAGGTGCGCCTGGATGGTTTCGGTGAGCTGCCGGCCCACGGTGTAGAGCGGATTCAGCGAAGTCAGCGGATCCTGGAAGATCGCGCCAATGCGCCGGCCCCGAATGTGGTGCATCTGCGCTTCGCTCAGCTGGTCGATGCGCTGGCCTTCCAGCCGGATCTCGCCCGACGCCACGCGCCCCGGCGATTCGAGCAGGCCAATGATGGCGGCGCCCGTGAGCGACTTGCCCGCCCCCGACTCGCCCACCACGCCCAGGATCTCGCCGGGGGCGATGGAAAACGAAATATCGTCCAGCGCGCGCAGTGTGCCGCGCCGGCCCGGAAATTCGACAACGAGGTTTTTGACTTCGAGGAGAGACATGAAATGGCGGCCTGCTTCGGAGAGGTGGCTGCGCCTTCAGCGCAACCGAGGATTGAGCGCGTCGCGCAGCCAGTCGCCCAGCAGGTTCACCGACAGCGCGATCAGCACCAGCATCAGCCCCGGGAACACGGTGATCCACCACTCCCCCGAGAACAGGTAGTCATTGCCCACGCGGATCAGCGTGCCCAGCGAGGGCGAGGTGGGCGGCGCGCCCACACCCAGAAACGACAGCGTGGCCTCGGTGATGATGGCCGTGGCCACCTGGATGGTGGCCAGCACCATCACCGGGCCCATCACATTGGGCAGCACATGCTTGCGCATGATGCGCAGCGGGGGCACACCGGTCACGCGCGCGGCCTGCACATATTCCTTGTTGCGCTCGACCAGGGTGGAGCCGCGCACCGTGCGCGCATATTGCACCCAGCCGGTCAGCGAGATGGAGAAAATCAGCACCCCAAAAGCCAGCGATTCGTGCGCATTGGGAAACAGCGCCCGGCCCACGCCCGCGATCAGCAGGGCCACCAAAATGGCGGGAAACGACAGCATCACGTCGCACAGGCGCATCAGCACGGCGTCGATCCAGCCGCCCCGAAAACCGGCCAGCAAGCCCAGCGCCACACCCACCACCACCGACAGCAGCACCGACGCCAGCCCCACCACCAACGAGATGCGGGCGCCATAGATCAGGGCCGAGAGAATGTCGCGCCCCTGGTCGTCGGTGCCCAGCAGGTATTTGCGCGAACCTTCGGCGCTCCAGGCCGGTGGCAGGCGCGCATCGCTGAGTTCCAGCGTGGACAAATCGAACGGGTTGTGCGGCGCCACCCAGCCCGCAGCCAGCGCGCAGAACACGCACACCACGGCAATCGCGGCCGCCACCATGGCCATGGGCGAAGTGCGAAAGCTGTAGCCAACATCGCTGTCAAGCCAGCGCGCAAGGGTTTTTTTCATCAGAGGAAACCAGAAACAGGCAGCAAGGCCCGGCGCGCTGTGCGGCCCCGCCTTGCGACCCCTTGGGAAGGTGGTGGGTGGCAGATCAGTTCTTGCTCATCCACTTGTAGAGCATGTAGTTGTCCGCCAATTGCACCAGCTTGACCTTCTTGCTCACGCCCCAGGCCAGGGCCTGCTGGTGCAGTGGCAGGTGCCCCACGTCGGCCGCATGCAGATCAAACGCCTCCTTGATCATGGCATTGCGCTGGACCTTGTCGGTCTCGGCCTGGATCTTCTTGGTCAGCTCGTCCACCTTGGGGTTGCAATAGGCGCCCAGGTTGAACTGACCCGCGCCCTTGTCGTCCACGCAGGCCATCAGGGCATTGAGGGCGTTGTGCGCGTCGTAGGTCGAAGGCGTCCAGCCCAGCATGTAAAAGCCGGTATCGCGGCGCAGGATCTTGGGGAAATACGTGCCCTTGGTCTCGGCCTGCAGGTTGATCTTGACGTTGATGCGCGCCAGGTTGGCCGCCACCGCCTGGCAGATGCGGCCGTCGTTCACGTAGCGGTCGTTCGGGCAGTTCATGGCCACTTCAAAACCGTTGGGGTAGCCGGCCTCGACCATCAACTTCTTGGCGGCTTCCACGTCATACGGCAGGCGCTTGGCGTCGGGCTGGAAGCCATTGATGCCCGGGCCCACCATCAGCGCGGACGGGTTGGAGGCGCCGCGCATCACGGTTTTCTTGATGCCCTCGATGTCGATGGCCTGGTAGAAGGCCTGGCGCACGCGCTTGTCCTTGAACGGGTTCTTGCCCTTCACGTTCGAATACAGCAGCTCGTCGCGTTTCTGGTCCATGCCCAGGAAAATGGTGCGCAGCTCCGGGCCGGTGATGGCGCGGGTGTTGGCGCCGCTGTTCACGCGCTCGATGTCCTGCACCGGCACGGGCTCCATCACATCCACCTCGCCCGACAGCAGGGCCGCCACGCGGGTGGCGTCGTTGCCGATGGGGGTGAAGATAACTTCGGCCGCGTTGCCCTCGATCTTGCCCCAGTAGGAACCATTGCGCGTGAACACCGTGCGCACGTTGGGCTGGCGCTCGCGCAGGCGGAACGGCCCCGTGCCATTGGCGCGGAACGATGCGGCGTTCTCGATGCCCTTGCGGCGGTCCACCGGCGTCAGGGCCTGGTTGGTCTCGCACCATTTCTTGCTCATCATGGCCACTTGCGAGATCACGTCCGGAAGAATGGGGAAAGGCGTCTTGGTCTCGATCTCCACCAGAAAGTCGTTGATCTTGCGCACTTGCTTGAAATCGTTGGTGTAGCTCTTCATGTCCGAGCCATCGGCCTGCGTGCGCGCAAAGCTGAACAGCACATCGTCGGCGGTGAACGGGGTGCCGTCATGGAATTGCACCCCCCGGCGCAACTCGAACTGCCACACGGTGGGCGAGGTCTGCTTCCATGCCGTGGCCAGCGCGGGCGCCAGGCTCAGGTCCTTGTTGCGCCCCACCAGCGGTTCGTACACATTGCTGGTCGTGCTCAGCTGCAGCGACTCGTTGAGCGAGTGCGGGTCCATCGAGAGCGCATCGCCCTGGTTGGCAATCCGGATTGTCTGGGCATGTGCTACCAGACTAGTAGCTGCCAGCGCAGACAGCACAAGGGCCAAGCTTGCTTTCTTCTGAAATTTCATGCGAATCTCCTGTGGATGGACGGGAACAAGAACTCAGGCGGTCAACCGCAACACGGCGGAAAATCAGGGTGTCTGCAAGGGCATGGCCTGCTCGATCAGGCTGGCATGCAAGGCCGACCCCAGTGGCAGAACCTCGTCGTTGAAGTCGTAGCGGCTGTTGTGCAGCGCGCTGCCACTGGCGCCCGTGCCCTGCCCCAGGCGCAGGTAGGCGCCGGGCCTGGTCTGCAGCATGAACGAAAAATCTTCTGCCCCCATGCTGGGCTCCAGGTCGCGCACCACATGGTCGGCACCCACCAGCGACTCGGCCACGTCGGCGGCAAACACGGCCTCGCTTTCGGTGTTGATGGTGGCGGGGTACATGCGCTCGTAATGCAGCGTGGCCGTGGCGCCAAACCCCAGGGCAATGGCGCTGCACAGCTCTTTGAGGCGCTGCTCCACCATCTCCTGCACCGCCGGATCGAAGGTGCGCACCGTTCCCACCAGCGTGGCGCTGCCCGGCAGCACGCTGAAAGCGCCCAGGTCGCCCGCCTGGATGGCGCACAGGCTGACCACGGCGCTGTCAATGGGCCGCACATTGCGCGACACAATGCTCTGCGCCGCGGTGATGATGTGCGCCGCCACCAGCACCACGTCCACCGTCTGGTAGGCATGTGCGCCATGGCCACCGCGGCCGTTGATCTCGATGGTGATGCGGTCTGCCGCCGCCATCATGGGCCCCGGGTTGATGCCCACGGTGCCCGGCTTCATGGCCGGCCAGTTGTGCATGGCAAAAACGGATTGCACCGGGAATCGCTCGAACAAGCCGTCCTCCATCATCACGCGGGCGCCGGCAAAGCCCTCTTCGCCAGGCTGGAAGATCAGCACGGCGGTACCGTCAAAATTGCGGGTTTCGGCCAGGTAGCGGGCGGCACCCACCAGCATGGCGGTATGGCCGTCATGGCCGCAGCCATGCATGAGACCCTGTTTGCACGATTTCCAGGAAAAATCGTTGTGCTCGGTAATCGGCAGTGCGTCCATGTCGGCACGCAGGCCCACCATGCTTCCGCTCGATTGGCTGCGGCCCCGCACCACGGCCACCAGGCCCGTGCGGCCAATGCCCTCGTGGATTTCATCCACGCCGCACAGCTGCAGCGCCTCTTTCACGCGCCGCCCCGTGTACACCTCCTCAAAACCCAGCTCGGGGTGGGCATGCAGGTCACGCCGTAGCGCGGTCAGTTCGGGGTGGAATTGCGCAATATGGGCAAAGGCCCGGCCGCCAACTTTCCAGCGTGGGTTGTGCATCAGTGTCCTCCGGCATGGCCCACGCGCAGGCGCGGATCGACCACAAAATACAGCAGATCCACCACCAGGTTGATCACCACAAAAATCAGCGCAATCAGACACAGATAGGCGGCCATCACCGGAATGTCGGCAAACGTCACGGCCTGGATGAACAGCAGCCCCATGCCCGGCCACTGGAACACCGTTTCGGTGATGATGGCAAAGGCAATCAGCCCGCCCAGCTGCAGCCCGGTGATCGTCATCACCGGCACCAGTGTGTTCTTGAGCGCATGGCCAAAATGGATGGCGCGGCTGGACAGACCGCGCGCGCGGGCAAACTTGATGTAGTCGGTGCGCAGCACCTCCAGCATCTCGGCGCGCACCAGCCGCATGATGAGCGTGAGCTGAAAAATCGCCAGCGTGATGGCCGGCAGCGTGATGTGGTGCCAGCCCTTGGCCGTCAAAAGCCCCGAGGTCCACCACCCGATGTGCACCACCTCACCGCGACCGAAGCTCGGAAACCAGCCCAGCGTCACCGCAAACACCAGAATCAGCAGGATGCCGATCAGAAAGGTGGGCAGCGACACACCCAGCAGCGACAAGGTCATGAACGCCTGGCTGATGAACGTGCCGCGCTTGAGCGCCGCATACACCCCCATGGGGACGCCCACCAGCAGGGCCAGCGCGGCGGCTACCAGGGCCAGCTCCAGCGTGGCCGGGAAGCGCTCGGCCATCAGGCGCGACACCTTGGCGCCCTGGCGCAGGCTCAGGCCAAACTCGCCCTGGGCGGCATTCACCAGAAAGTGCCAGAACTGCACAAAAAAGGGCTTGTCGAGCCCCAGGTCGGCGCGCAGGCTGCGGATCTGCTCAGGCGTGGCATCCTGGCCCAGCAGAAACACCACCGGATCGCCCACATACTGGAACAGCATGAAGGCGATGAAGGCCACGGTGACCATCACCATGGCCGCCTGGATCAGGCGACGCAAAATAAAGGCAAGCATCAGTCAAACGAAAAATGATGGGCCATGCTAACAGGGAGTTTTCTCGCAACCACCCATGGTTTTCGATAGCTCCGCACCACAAAACGCCAGTGCATCCGTCGCCTCCACGCAGGAACCATGCCACCGCAACCCAGCAGCAGGAAACCGAAACCATGCCCCCATTCGTGGGCTGACGACAAAAAGAAGAAAACCGGGTCACTCTGGCGAGCGACCCGGTTTTTCCCTGGAAACCAGCGTTGACCTGTCACCAGAGCAGCGCCCTTCTCCCACCAGTTGATTTAGAAGCGATGGCGCAGGCCTGCGGTGACGCCTGTGCGTGTACGGGCACCGTTGGCAGCCAGCGCCATGCCGTCACCGCCGCTGACGCGGGTATGGTCCACAGCGAAATAGGCATCCGTGCGCTTGGAGAAGGCGTAATCCACGGCAGCCACCAGGAAGTTGGCCTTGCCGTTGTAAACACCCGAAGCCGAGCCGGACTGCTTGGCATGGTAGTAATGCATGCCCCCATTGATCTGCGGCGTGATCTGGTAGCCAAAGCCCACCTTGAACATCTCACGCTTGTCGGCATGGTTGAGCAAACCCGCCACGGTGGCAGGCCGGCTCGGGTCTGCCGTGGCGCCTGGTACAAAGCCGCCACTCGAAGGGCTCATCCAGAAGGCACCGAGAACGGCGCTATCGACCACGCCCGCCACGCTCAGCGGATAGTTGCCCTTGCGCTTGTTCTCCGCGTAGCCCAGGTTCACATACAAGGGACCGGAACGGTACGAACCACCCAAGGTCCAGGCATCCACCTTGGTGCCGCCCGGCAATCTGGTGTTCAGGTAGCCCAGGCCGGCAGAAAGGCCATCGGCGGAATAACGCAGGTAACCGCCAGCCGTCCGGATGGCGCCGGTGCTGGCCGCGGCCGCGCCCATCTTGTCAACCGTGCTGCCTTCGTCGAAAGAATACTGGAGCGAGCCGCGGATCGCTCCGACCTCGGCCATGTACTTGATCATGTTGTTGGCACGCGAGCCCATGGACATGCCCAATTCGGGCTTGTATGCCTCCATGTACGGCGAATAGGGAAAGGATGCGTAGGTCGTGGTCACCAGGTCGAACAGCATGTTGTATTGACGCCCCACGGTCAGGCGACCCAGGCTGCTGCTCTGCAGGCCCACCCAGGACTGCTGGAAATAATTGGCGGCGGCCACGGTGCCGCTGTCGGCGAGAAAGCGGTGCTCCAGATTGGCGATCGCCTTCAATCCGCCGCCCAGATCCTCGGTGACATTGATACCCAGGCGGCTTTGCGACATGCCGCCACCAATCATCTGGTCCAGCGACTGTCCCCGGTCGGTGGCCGGACCTTCGTTGGTGGTATGGCGATAGGCCACATCAACGATGCCGTACAGCTGCACGCTGCTCGCAGGGGCGCCGGCGGTCTGCGCGCAAGCAAAGCCCGAAGCCAGGGCAACGGCTCCGAAGGCGAACAGCTTCTGGATCTCGGTTTTTTTCATGGGTCGCGTCTCTTTCCGTGGTTGAGTGGATGCCAATTGAGTGTAGTAAAGGCACGCCCGTGCGAAAGCGCTTGTTGCACATTGCCTACACAGGCTTTCCCTAATAGAACGATCGTTCACTTATTGAAAAGCCAACCCTCAGCTGCTTCTCAAGTCGCGCATGAGACATGCATCCACCTGCTCTGCCGGCTCACACGCAACGCACCACAGTTGCGCACGCCAACTGGCCGGCACAGAAAAAAGTACGAACGGAAATACACATCCATAAAAAAAAGCCGCCCGTCTTGCGACGGGCGGCTTTTGTCATACCTCTATGAAAGCTGGCTCACGCCAGCCATTCATCAGAAAGCGTGGGTGATACCGACTTGCACGCCTTGCTGCGAACCGTTGGTCTTCAGACCGCCGGAACCCAGGGTGTACAGGCTGGCGCCGTCCTTGTTCTTCAGGTAGGCGTAGGTGCCATACACCGAGGTGCGCTTGGACAGGCTGTACACATAGCCCAGACCAAACTGGTCAGCTTTTTCCTTGAAACCGGCGAGCTTGTTTTCGTAACGGTTGTACGAAGCACGCACCAGGCCAGGGCCCACAGGAGCGGTTGCAGCCAGGTAGTAGCCAAGGCGCTTGTTCTCGCCGGTAGCGACGTCAACCTTCGACTCACGGTAGCCAGCCAGCACCTTGGCCACGCCGAAGTCATACGAACCACCCAGGCTCCAGGCGTCGATGTTGCTGGTAGCGACCGAGTTTGCACCGCTATTCAGGCGTTCCAGACCCAAGCCCAGGCTCAGGGGGCCGTTGTCATACATCAGGCCAGCGCCCATGTAACCGCTCTTGCTGTTACCGCCAGCAACTTCACCAAAACCGTAGTTCACGCCGACCTTGAAGCCGCTGAAGTTGGGCGACACATAAGTCACAGCGTTGCTGATACGCAGGTTGGTCGTCACAGCCTTAGCGTTGGCATTGGCATCAAGCACGCCGCCGTCAGCCCACAGGCGCGACTGGGCAAGACCCACGCTGCCGAACACGTCGTAACGGGCGGTAGCGTTGTAGGCAGCGGTCAGTTCGCGGCCCAGGCGCACTTCACCGAAGTTGCCTGCCAGGCCCACGGTGGATTGACGCTTGAACTGGAAACCGTTGTCGGTTGCACCGCCGGACTTACCATCACCGGTGTCCAGGTTGATGCCGCCTTCCAGGACGAAGTTGGCCTTCAGGCCACCGCCCAGGTCTTCCACGCCGCGGAAGCCGAGGCGGCTGGTCTTGTTGTTGCCGGAGGTCACGCCGCTCCAGTTGGAGCCGCCATTCAGGTAGGTCACGCCAGCGTCAGCAATACCATACAGGGTCACGGAAGATTGGGCCATTGCGGCGCCGGAAGCAGCCAGCACAGCCAGGGCAATCAGGGATTTTTTCATTGCGAGTTACTCCAAGGTTAAACATGGGCACCGGTTCGGAGGTCTGGGGCGCAGCGCCAGCACAGTCCCACCGGTTCCCCGGGCCAACCTCCTGGTGGGGAAGTTGGTGTTATTGCACCAGACGGGGCGCGGTTGCGCAAAGGAAATCACCGCGCAGGGTCAATTTCGTTGCGGCATTGCAACAATACACCCTCGTCGCGGAAGCCCTGCGCAACACGGCACCATGCCAATACCAATCCTGGTGCGGCAGAAAATGTCGCAATACAGCGCCTCATTGGCGGCAGCCACCACAGAAGCCATCGCAAACTACCTCAAGACAACCACTTCTGTCTGTAACAACTGTCGCATTCTCTTCAGGCATTCTTGCAACAGACCCGGAACGTTGCAACACTTCGTCGCATTGCCCCTCGCCCAATGTGCAAGCGGGAATGCATTGGCAAAACGCCTGTTTCGCACCACCCTCGCCCATTTTTCTCCCAAGAAATTCCCATGGACCCATTCCTTTGCGCCGCAGACACCGCGCTGCGCACCCTGTTTGCCAAACCCCATGCCGTGGAGGCCTCGCCCGCCGAGCCCTTTGCCGAAACCGCGCTGAATCCCGCGCAAAAGCGCCTGGCGGGCGCGCTGATGCGGGTGAACCATGTGGGCGAGGTGTGCGCCCAGGCCCTTTACACGGCGCAGGCGGCGGTCACGCGCGATGCCCGGTTGCGCAGCCATCTGCTCGAATCGGCCCGCGAGGAAACCGACCACCTGGCCTGGACGCAGCAGCGGCTTGATGCCCTGGGCGCCAGGCCCAGCCTGCTCAATCCGCTGTGGTTTGCGGGCGCCTTCGCGCTGGGCCTGGTGGCCGCCAAGGTGAGCGACCGCGTGAGCCTGGGTTTTGTGGTGGAAACCGAAAACCAGGTGGCGGAGCACCTGCAGGGCCACCTGGAAAGGCTTCCGGCCGAGGATCTGGCCTCACGCGCCGTGGTCAGCCGCATGAAGAACGACGAAGAGCGCCACGCGGCCAATGCGCACGATGCCGGGGCTGTGACCCTGCCAGCGCCCGCCCGCCTGATGATGAAGATGGCCGCCAAGGTGATGACGACCACGGCGCACTACGTCTGAACCGGCGCGGCCACAGAGCCCGCTTACGATCTCAGGCCTCGACGATCTCGAACCCGGTGGTGATGCGTGCCGTTTTGCCCAGCATGATGCTGGCAGAGCAGTATTTTTCGTGGCTCATGGCAATGGCGCGCTCCACCACGGCGGGCGCAAGGCCCTTGCCCGTCACGGTGAACTGCATGTGGATGGCGGTGAACACCTTGGGCTCCACCTCGGCCCGTTGCGACGTGAGCCTGACACTGCAGCCGCGTACATCGTGGCGGCCGCGCTTGAGGATCAGCACCACGTCGTAGGCGGTGCAGCCGCCCGTGCCCGCCAGCAGTGTTTCCATGGGCCGGGGCGCCAGGTTGAGCCCGCCATTGGCCGGGTTCGCCGCATCGGGGGCGCCATCCATGGCCAGGATGTGGCCACTGCCCGTTTCGGCCACAAAGCCCATCCCCGAGCGCGTTCCGGCGCCGCCGGTCCAGCTGACTGTGCATTCCATGTCTGTCACTCCTTGTTGGTGCGTGGCTTTTTTGACGAAATGGGCCGCCACTTCAAAAATATACGGTGAATTTTGCTGCATTGCAGCACCCGACGCGCTAGAATAGCGCCATGCGTTGCCCTTTCGGGAAGAAAGGGTTGGTAGCCCCAGGCAACCAACAGCCGCAATGCACCGATTGTCTCCTCCATCTCCTCAAAGGATGGATTCAGCCCTGGGCCTTACCGCCTGGGGCTTTTTTTTGCCTGTGCGCCGCCCAGCACTGTACGGACAGGCCCCGCCCCTGCCGGGCCGTCAGGCGTTGCGCCTATGATGGCTGCCCCGCCACCTTCGCTGCGGCGGCGCACACCCTGCCATCCCATGACCCAGCCTCTCACCCCCCTCGATTACCTGAAGAAGATCCTGACCGCGCGCGTCTATGACGTGGCCGTCGAGTCTGCCCTGGAGCCCGCCAGGAACCTCAGCCGCCGCCTGCACAACAAGGTGCTTTTGAAGCGCGAGGACCAGCAGCCGGTGTTCAGCTTCAAGCTGCGCGGCGCCTACAACAAGATGGCCCACCTGGCGCCCGAGCAATTGCAAAAGGGCGTGATCTGCGCCTCGGCCGGCAACCACGCGCAGGGCGTGGCCATGAGCGCGCGCAAGCTGGGCACGCGCGCGGTGGTGGTGATGCCCACCACCACGCCACAGCTCAAGGTGGACGCCGTGCAGGCGCTGGGCGGCGAGGTGGTGCTGGCGGGCGACAGCTATTCCGATGCCTACGACCACGCGGTGCGGCTGCAGCAGGAGCAGGGGCTGACCTTTGTCCACCCCTTTGACGACCCCGACGTGATCGCCGGCCAGGGCACGATTGCCATGGAAATCCTGCGCCAGCTGCAAAAGCTGGGCAGCAACCAGCTCGACGCCGTGTTCGTGGCGATTGGCGGCGGCGGCCTGGTGGCAGGCGTGGCCAATTACATCAAGGCGGTGCGGCCAGACATCAGGGTCATTGGTGTGCAGATGAACGACTCGGACGCCATGCTCCAGTCGGTCAACGCGCACGAACGCGTCACGCTGGCCGATGTGGGCCTGTTTTCCGATGGCACGGCTGTCAAGCTGGTGGGCGAGGAGACCTTTCGCATCGCCCAGGGCCTGGTGGATGAATTCGTCACCGTGGACACCGACGCCGTGTGCGCCGCCATCAAGGACGTGTTCGTGGATACGCGCAGCATCGTCGAGCCCGCCGGAGCGCTGGCTGTGGCGGCCATCAAGCAGTACGTGGCCAAGAACAAGACCAAGGGCGAAACCTACGCCGCCATCCTGTGCGGCGCCAACATGAACTTCGACCGCCTGCGCTTCGTGGCCGAGCGCGCCGAGGTGGGCGAGGAGCGCGAGGCCCTGCTGGCCGTCACCATCCCCGAAGAGCGCGGCAGCTTCCGCCGCTTTTGCGAGGTGGTGGGCGGCCTGCCCGGCGGCCCGCGCAACGTGACCGAGTTCAACTACCGCATCAGCGACGCCCAGCGCGCCCATGTGTTCGTGGGCCTGGCCACGCACGGCAAGGGCGAGTCGGAGAAGATCACCAGGAACTTCGAGCGCCACGGCTTCGAGTCGCTCGACCTGACGCACGACGAGCTGGCCAAGGAGCACCTGCGCCACCTGGTGGGCGGCCATTCGGCGCTGGCGCAGGACGAGCGCCTGCTGCGTTTCGTGTTCCCCGAGCGGCCCGGCGCGCTGCTCAAGTTCCTGAGCCTGATGCAGCCCACCTGGAACATCAGCCTGTTCCACTACCGCAACCAGGGCGCCGACTACGGCCGCATCCTGGTGGGCCTGCAGGTGCCGCCCGAGGACGCTGCGGCGTTTGATGCATTCCTGGCCACGCTGGGCTACCCGTATGTTGAAGAAACGCTGAACCCGGCCTACCGGCTGTTTTTGCGCTCCAAGTAACCACAATATTGCGAAAAATGGCTGCTAGTGATTACCCAATAAGCGCTAGCAGCTATCAATTTTGATAGCCTCCCGGCCCCGCACCATGCAAGCCCTGCGCCACTACCTGCTGGCCGTGCAGTTTTTTACCCGCATTCCCGTTACCGGGCGGCTGGCCGGCTGGGTGGGCTACAGCCCGGCCATGCTGCGCGCCAGTGCCGCGCATTTCCCGGGCATCGGCTGGCTGGCGGCGGCGCTGGCGGCGGGCGTGTATGCCGCCCTGCACGCGGCCCTGGCGCCCAACCCGATGGCACCGGCCGTGGCGGCGGTGTTCTGCACCATCGCCACGGTGCTGATGACCGGCGGCTTCCACGAGGATGGCCTGGCCGACGTGGCCGACGGCCTGGGCGGCAGCCATGACCGCGAGCGGGCGCTCGACATCATGAAAGACTCGCGCATCGGCGCCTTTGGTGCCATGGCCCTGGTGCTGGCGCTGCTGGCCAAGGTCAGCCTGCTGGCACTGCTGGGTGCGCACAGCCTGCTGGCGGCGGTGGCGGCGCTGGTGGGCGGCCATGTGCTGTCGCGCCTGTGGCCGCTGTTCATCGTGCGCGGACTGCCGCATGTGGGCGACACGGCCCGGTCCAAAAGCAAACCGCTGGCCGACCAGATCTCGGTTGGCGCCCTGGCGGCCGCGATGTGCTGGTGTTGGATGCCGCTGGCGCTGGTATGGCAAGCGCAATCAGCTACATACTTGATAGCATCCTTGACAGGAAGTGCGCTGGCTGCCGCGTGGCTGGCGCACTGGTTCGCGCGGCGCCTGCAGGGTTTCACGGGCGACTGCCTGGGCGCCACGCAGCAGGTCAGCGAGATCGGTTTTTACCTGGGCGCGGCGCTGGCCCTGCGATGGATGTAATTCCGTTTCCAGATCCTTCGTGTCTAGGCGCGAAGCCGCAGACAGTGCTGCAGCACGGCAAGGCGAAGCAACAACGACACGGAGGGTCTGGAAATGGAATGAGCCCGCCCACCGGCGCCCGCCTGTGGCTGGTGCGCCATGCACGACCCCTGGTGGCACCGGGCACCTGCTACGGTGCGCTCGATGTGCCAGCCGACGCCGCAGCCACCCGCGTGGCAGCGCAGCGCCTGGCAGACGCCCTGCCGCCGAAGGCGCAGGTCTTTCATTCAACGCTACAAAGATGTGAGCTGCTGGCACATGACCTTCAAGCGCTCAGGCCCGATTTGACCTCCAATCCCGACGCCCGCCTGCGTGAAATGGACTTTGGCCACTGGGAAGGGCGGACCTGGGAGCACATCGGCAAAACGGCCATCGACGCGTGGACGGCAGCCTTTGCCACCCACGCACCCGGCGGCGGCGAGAGCCTGAGCGCCATGCTGGCCCGCGTTTCGCTGGCCTTGCGCGCCACGCAGCCACAGCCCGCAAAGCAGGCCGCGCAGGATGTGGTGTGGATCACCCACGCCGGCGTGACGCGCTGCGTGGCCTGGCTGCAGGCCCATGGCGACGGCGTCTGGCCCCGGCCGGAACAATGGCCGGCGGCTGCGCCCGCGTGGGGCGAATGGGAAATCCGGAACCTGGACCGGTTCAGTTCTTGAGGGACATGTCCAGCGTCAGCGTGGCCGGCCCATCGACGCTCGCGCCCAGCCGGGCCTGGCGCGGGTCCAGCGACTGCAGCACCAGCCCCTCGTCCACTGCGGCGCCCACGCGGAACGGCTTGGCCGGCTTGCCGTCCACCGCAATCAGCGCGGCACCACCGCCGCTGCTGCGGCCCGCCAGCACACCGATCAGCGCAAAGCGGCTGGCCAGCGAGGCCACGGGCGCCCGGCCCGCCACCGCATCGGTCGCTGCCGGCACACCCAGCAGGCGCGCCATGGCCTGGGCATCGGGTGCCACGGGCGCGGGGGCCACGGCCGGCACCGCCAGCCCCACGGGCCGTGCCGACAGGCGCAGCCCCCAATAGACCACGCTGGCGCCCGCCAGGGCCCAGAGAGCCAGAGTCCCCAGGCGCACGCCCCATTTGCTGTGTGTATTGGTCACCATGCGGGGATTATGATTCACGCGATCCGACCCTCCCGAGACCGCCTGCAGTGAACAAATCCTCCACCCTCCCCCTGCGCCCCGCCCGCAGCCGCCTGGCCACGCACCTTGCGCGGGGCTTCACCCTGATCGAGCTGATGGTGGTGCTGGTCATCATCGGCGTGCTGGCCGCGCTGATCGTGCCCAACGTGCTCGACCGCGCCGACGATGCGCGCAGCACCGCCGCCCGCACCGACGTCACCAATGTGATGCAGGCGCTCAAGCTGTACCGCCTGGACAACCAGCGCTACCCCACGGCCGAACAGGGCCTGCAGGCGCTGGTCGCCAAGCCCACGGCCGCCCCCATCCCCGGCAACTGGAAACCCTACCTCGAAAAGCTGCCCAACGACCCCTGGGGCCGCCCTTACCAGTACCTGAACCCCGGCATCAAGGGCGAGATCGACGTGATGTCGTTCGGTGCCGATGGTCAGTCGGGCGGCGAGGGCAAGAACGCGGATATCGGCAGCTGGCAGTGACCGGTCTTCTTTCCCCACGCATCCCAGGCCCATGAAACCGGCGCGCCCCCGGCCAGGGACGCCGTGGAACTGGCTTTGCCAGGCCACTGGCGCCGTCCCCCTTCCCGCGCGCAGCGCGAGCCGCGCAGCGGCTCAGGGGGGCTTTACCCTGCTGGAATTGCTGGTGGTCATCAGCATCATGGCACTGGCCACGGCGGGCGTCAGCCTGGCGCTGCGCGACGGCGGGCAGACGCAGCTGGAGCGCGAAGCGGCACGGCTGGCGGCCCTGCTGGAATCTGGCCGGGCCCAGTCGCGCGGCACGGGCGTGCCGGTACGCTGGCGCGCCGATGCGCAGGGTTTCCGGTTCGAGGGCCTGCCCGCCGGCACGCTTCCCACCCGGTGGCTGGATGCCGGCACCACGGTGCGCGGCCCCGCCACCCTGCAACTGGGGCCCGAGCCGCTGATCGGGCCGCAGCAGGTGCTGCTGACCCACCAGGCCCACCCCGAACGCACGCTGCGCGTGGCCACCGACGGCCTGCGGCCTTTCGCGGTGGAGCCACTGCCATGAAAACGCCAGAACAGGGCTTTACCCTGGTCGAGGTGCTGGTGGCGCTGGCCATTGTGGCCATTGCCCTTCTGGCGGGCTTGCAGGCCACCACGGCGCTGACGCGCAATGCCCTGCGGCAATCGGACATCGTGCTGGCCCAGCTCTGCGCCGAGAACGAACTGGTCAAGGCCCGCCTGTCGCGCCAGATGCCGGGGGTGGGCGACAGCAGCCAGCCCTGCGAGCAGGCGGGGCGGCGCTTCGATGTGGCGGTGATCGTGCGGCCCACGCCCAACCCGAGTTTCCGGCGCGTGGATGCGCAGGTGTTCGATGGCGAAAACTCCGTGCTTCGCCTGTCCACCATCGTGGGCAGATATTGATATGGGAATGGCTGGCATGACGCACTGGGGCGCGCGCCGCGCACGCTCTCCCAACGGCTTCACCCTGATCGAGCTGCTGGTGGCCATTGCCATCATGGCGCTGATGGCCATCCTGGGGTGGCGCGGGCTGGACGGCATGGCGCGGGCGCAAGAGACGACACGCCAGCGGGCCGATGAACTGCTGGTGGTGCAGGCCGCGCTCGCGCAGTGGGGCGCGGATCTGGACGCCATCGTGTCCGTGCCCTACACCACGCCGCTGAACTGGGACGGCCAGGTGCTGCGCATGACGCGGCGCAGCAGCGCCCGGCCCGACGAAGGCGCCCTGGTGGTGGCCTGGACCCGGCGCGATGTGCAGGGCGCCAGCCACTGGCTGCGCTGGCAATCGCCCCCGGTGCGCACCCATGCCGACTGGCAACAGGCCTGGCAGCAGGCGGCCCAGTGGGCCGGCAACCCCGGCGAAGCCGAGCGGCGCAGGGAAGTGGTGCTGCTGCCCCTGGACAACTGGCAAATCTATTTTTACCGCGGCGGCGCCTGGTCGAACCCGCAGTCCAGCGGCAATAGCGCGCCCGGCGAGGCCAACGCCGCGCTGCCCGATGGCGTGCGCCTGCAGATCACCATCAGCCCGGGCCAGGCTCTGGCAGGGCAGATCACGCGCGACTGGGTCAACCCGGTGCTGGGCGGCGGCAAGTCATGAGGCACCGCACCGGCTCTTTGCACAACGCCGCAGGCCCGGCCCGCCAGCGCGGTGCGGCCCTGCTGGCGGCCATGCTCACGGTGACGCTGGTGGCCACCTTTGCCGCCGCCGCCCTGTGGCAGCAGTGGCGCGCGGTCGAGGTCGAAACGGCCGAACGCGCCCGGCTGCAGTCGGCCTGGATTCTGGTGGGCGCGCTCGACTGGTCGCGCCTGATCCTGCGCGAGGACGGCATCACCGGCGGTGCCGACCACCTGGCCGAACCCTGGGCCGTGCCGCTGCAGGAGGCGCGCCTGTCCACCTTTCTGGCGGCCGACCGCAACATGACCCAGGTGGACGACGCCAGCACCGACACCACCGACGCCTTTCTGTCCGGCCAGATCACCGACCTGCAGGGGCGGCTGAACCTGAGCAACCTGATCGATGGCGACAAGGTCAACGCAGGCGCCTTGCGCCAGTTTTCTCGCCTGTTCGAGCGCCTGGGCCTGCCTGCGCAGCAACTGAGCCTGCTGGTGCAGGGCCTGCGCGAAGCCAAGGCCAGCCAGGGCGCCAACAGCAGCGCGCCCCTGCTGCCGCCGACCCTGGCCCAGCTGGGCTGGCTGGGCCTGCCCCCCGCCACACTGGCCGTGCTGGCGCCGCATGTCACGCTGTTGCCGGTGCGCACCCCGGTGAACCTGAACACGGCCGACGTGGATGTGCTGTTGGCCGCGATCGACGGGCTGGACATGGCGGACGCGCAAAAGCTGGTGCAGGCCCGGCAGGCGCGCCATTTCCGGGCGTTGACCGATGCCTCCGACCAGCTGGGCGCCAGCATTGCGCTGAACGCCGACGACCATGCCATCGCCTCGCGCTACTTCGAGGTGCGCGGACGCCTGCGCCTGGGCTCCAGCGTGGTGGAAGAACGCTCGCTGGTGATGCGCCAGGGCACCACCGTCACCACGCTGTGGCGCGAACGCGGCGCTTTTGACAGCGCAGGCGCGACCGCTGCGGCGCGCTGAGCGGCCTTGCCGCACGCAGCACTGTCAACTCTGCCCCCTAAAATGGCCCGCAAATCCCGCCCATGAGCACCCTGATCCTTTTCCTGCCCCAGGCACCTTCCGGGTCCGCCACCGCCTACAGCTACACGCTGACCGCCGACGGCCACACCGCACTTCGCCACGCCAGCGCCCCGGCGCCGCTGCTGCCCGAGCCTGCCCGGCCGGGCGGCGAGGTGGTGGCGGTGGTGCCGGCAGCGGCGCTGTCGTGGCAGCGCGTGCAATTGCCCCAGGGTGTGCCGCTGGGGGTGAGCCAGCAGACACCGCGCCTGCGCTCGGTGCTCGAAGGCCTGCTGGAAGACCAGCTGCTCGACGAACCTTCCCAGCTGCACTTTGCCCTACAACCGGGTGCCCGCGCTGGCGAGCCGGTATGGGTGGCCGTGTGCGACCGGGCCTGGCTGCGCGAAGCGCTGCAGACACTGGAGGCCGCAGGCCGGCGCGTCGCGCGCGTGGTGCCCGAATTTGCACCGGGCCCCACCGCCAGCGGCGGGCCCGAGCTGTTTGCGCTGGGCAGCCCCGAGGATGCCCAGCTTGTGGTTTGCGGCCACGGACCCGATCAGGGCGTGGCCGTGCTGCCCCTGTCCGCTGCGGCACTGGGTCTGATCGGCCCGGCCCCCCGTCCCGGAGACCCCGACGAAGCGATGCCGCCGGTGCGCGCCGAGCCCGCCGTGGCGACACTGGCCGAGCGCACGCTGGGCCGGTCGGTGGTGCTGCACACCACCAGCCAGCGCGCACTCGATGCGGCGCGCAGCGACTGGGACCTGGCGCAGTTCGACCTAGCCAGCACCGGGCGCACCCGTGCCCTGCGCAAGGCTGGCAGCGCCGCCAGCGCCTTTCTGCATGCACCGCAGTGGCGCGCGGCACGCTGGGGCGCAGGCCTGCTGGCCGCCGCCCATCTGGTGGGCCTGAACGCATGGGCCTGGCAGGAGCGCGGTGCGCTCGCCGCCAAGCAGGCGGGTGTGCGCAATGCGCTCACCCAGACCTTTCCCAAGGTGCAGGTGGTGGTCGATGCCCCCGTGCAGATGGAACGCGAACTGGCCACGCTGCGCCAGGCCGCCGGCAGCGTGTCGCCGCGCGACCTGGAGCCCCTGCTCGCGGCGGCAGGCGCTGCCCTGCCCGCAGGCCAGCTGCCCAATGCACTCGAATACACCGCGGGCGAGCTGCGCCTGCGCGGCGTGACGCTGACGGCCGAAGAGCAGGCGGCCCTGGCCACCCGGCTGCAAGCGGCAGGCTACAGTGCCCGCCTGGACGACGGCAGCCTGTTGCTGCGCCCGGAGACCACACCATGAACACCCCCCTCCACACCGTCGTACAAGACCGCTGGAAGGCCCTGGCCCCGCGCGAGCAGAACCTGCTGCTGGCCGCGGGCGCCGTGGTGGCCCTGGCGCTGCTGTGGTGGGTGGCCCTGGCGCCAGCCCTGGCCACGCTGCGCACGGCCCCCGCGCGCCATGCGGCCCTGGATGCCCAGCTGCAGCGCATGCAAAGCCTGCAGGCCGAAGCCCTGCAACTGCAGGCCGCACCCCGCAGCGCCCCCGGCGATGCCGTGGCCAGCCTGCGCGGCACGCTGACCGAGCGCCTGGGCGCCACGGCCCAGCTCACGCTGGCGGGCGACCGCGCCACCATCACGCTCAAGGGTGCGCCCGCCGACGCCCTGGCCCCATGGCTGGCCCAGGCGCGCAGCAATGCGCTGGCGGTGCCGGTCGAGGCCCGCCTCGCACGCAGCGCGCCAGCAGCCAGCCCTGCGGCCCCCACCCCCCTCGGCAATGGGCCCGCTGCAGCCGCACCGCGCTGGGATGGCAGCCTGGTGCTGCTCCTGCCAGCCCGCTGACCGGTTGCCACTTCCGTGTTCCGCAACGTGTCCCTTCCCCAGCGTTCCCGGCCCCGGCGCACCGCCAAGGCAGCCCCGCGCGCGCCCTGGGGCTGGGCTGCGGCCGGCGTGCTCGCGGGTGTGCTGCCGGCATTGGTGGTTTTTGCGCCGGCGCAGTGGCTGGCCGGGGCGGTGGACCGCGCCAGCCAGGGGCAAGTGCTGCTGGCCCAGGCGCGCGGCACCGTGTGGACCGGGTCGGCCCAGCTGGTGCTGACCGGCGGCGGCGCCAGCCAGGACCGCACCGCCCTGCCCGGGCGCCTGGAGTGGCGCTTGCGCCCCCGCTGGACCGGCCTGCACGCCCAGGTGCACGCCGCCTGCTGCATGGCTGCGCCCCTGCAGGCCCGCATGGACGCGCGCTGGGGCGGCGCACGCCTGGCCATCGCCGATGGCCAGAGCCAGTTCCCCGCCGGCCTGCTGACCGGCCTGGGAACACCCTGGAACACCCTGCAACCCCAGGGCCAGCTGGCCCTGCAGACCCGGGGCCTCGAAGCCCTGTGGACCGCAGGCCGCCTGGTACTGGCGGGCACGGCGCAACTGGACGCGCGGGCCATGTCCTCGCGCCTGTCCACCCTGCGCCCCATGGGCAGCTACCGGCTCGTGCTGCAGGGCGGCGAAGTGCCCACGCTCACCCTGAACACACTCGATGGCGACCTGCAGCTGAACGGCAGCGGCCAATGGGTGGGCCAGCGCCTGCGCTTTACCGGCGAGGCCAGCGCCACGCCCGAGCGCGAGGCGGCCCTGGCCAATCTTCTGAACATCATCGGACGGCGCAATGGCGCGCGCTCCATCATCACCGTGGGTTGACGCTATGACTTCCAATCTTTCACCCCGACTGCAATTTGCTATCAACACAATAGCTGCATGCGCTTTTTTGGTATGCACAAGCGGTCCAGTTCATGCCCAAACGGCGATAGGAACCGGCACCAGCAGCGTGCGCCCGGGCGAGCCCGTCACGCTGAACTTCGCCAACGCCGAGATCGAGGCCGTGGCCCGCACCATGGCCACCATCACCGGCCGCAACGTGGTGGTGGACCCGCGCGTGAAAGGCCAGCTCACGCTGATCACCGAGCGGGCCGTGACGCCTGCGGCCGCTTTCCAGCAATTTCTGGCGGCGCTGCGGCTGCAGGGCTTCACGGTGGTCGAGTCCGCCGGCCTGTACAAGGTGGTGCCCGAGGCCGATGCCAAGCTGCAGGGCGGCAGCGTGAGCGTTTCGCGGGGCGGTGCGGCGGGACCCGGCGGCGGACAGATCGTCACGCAGATCTTCAAGCTCAACTATGAGAACGCGGCCAACCTGGTGCCGGTGCTGCGCCCGCTGATCAGCCCCAACAACACCATCAACGTGAACCCCGGCAACAACTCGCTGGTGATCACCGATTACGCCGACAACCTGCAGCGCCTGGCGCGCATCGTGGCGGCCATGGATGTCTCGAACGCCAGCGATGTGGAGGTGATCCCGCTCAAGAATGCCGTGGCCGCCGACCTGGCGCCGCTGGTGGCACGGCTCATCGATGGTGGCGGCGCAGCCGGCCCGGCCGCGGCCCAGGGCCAGACCGACACCTCGTTCAAGACCACGCTGCTGCCCGAGGCGCGCAGCAACTCGCTGATCCTGCGCGCCGCCAACCCGGCCCGCGTGGCCCAGGTGCGCGCGCTGGTGGACAAGCTCGACCAGCCGCCCGTGCCCGGCAGCAGCGCGGCCAGCGGCAACATCCATGTGGTCTACCTCAAGAATGCCGATGCCACCAAGCTGGCGACCACGCTGCGCGCAGCCATCTCGGCCACGGGGGGCGGCAACGCCGTGTCGTCGGGCTCTGCGGGAACGAGCGGCCTGTCCACCACGGTGGCGTCCTCCGGCACGGCCGGCACCAGCAGCGCCGGCAACAGCGCCGGGCTGGGCGCCGGCAGCGGCGGCGGCGGCCTGGGCATGGGTGCGGGCGCGGGCTCCAGCAGCAGCGCCAGCGGCAACCAGCCCTCCACCGGCGGGCAGATCCAGGCCGACCCCACGACCAACTCGCTCATCATCACCGCGCCCGAGCCCCAGTACCGGCAGCTGCGCGCCGTGATCGACAAGCTCGACGGCCGCCGCGCGCAGGTGCTGGTGGAAAGCCTGATCGTGGAAGTCACGGCCAGCAAGCTGGCCGAGTTCGGCATCCAGTGGCAGAGCGTGCTGGGCAGCAAGGGCGACGGCGTGGTGGGCGCCATCGGCACCAACTCGGCGGTGTCGGGCGGCAACATCCTGGGCCTGGCCGCCGGCATTGCCACCGGCAGCGCCACGGCCCTGGCATCGCTGGGCGGGGGCCTGAACATTGCACTGGCGCCGCGCGTCAACGGCCAGTACTACCTGGGCGCGCTGGCCAACTTCTTGCAAAACAGCGGCGATGCCAATGTGCTCTCCACCCCCAACCTGATGACGCTGGACAACGAAGAGGCCCGCATCGTCATCGGCAACAACGTGCCCTTCGTCACGGGCTCGTACGCCAACACCACCGGCAACAACTCGGTCAATCCCTTCACCACCGTGGAGCGCAAGGACGTGGGTCTGATGCTGCGCGTGCGCCCCCAGATCAACGAGAACGGCACCGTCAAGATGGCCATCTACCAGGAGGTCTCCAAAATCGACGGCAACACCCTCAAGGACGTGAACGGCCCCACCACCAGCAAGCGCTCCATCGAATCGAACGTGCTGGTCGAGGACGGCAGCATCATCGTGCTCGGCGGCCTGCTGGAAGACAGCTACCAGCAGGCCGAGGACAAGGTGCCGTTGATGGGGGACATCCCCGTGCTGGGCAATCTGTTCCGCAGCGAGAACCGCTCGCGCAAGAAGACCAACCTGATGGTGTTTTTGCGCCCCGTGGTAGTGCGCGATGCCGCCGCCAGCGATGCGCTGATGCTCGACCGCTACGAAGCCATCCGTGCGCTGCAGCAGGTCGCGCAACCCGCGCCCAGCGCCGTGATGGGCTCGGTCTCGGCGGCCCCGGTACTGCCCGCGCTGCGCCCCGAAGCCACACCGCCCGCACCCACGCCCGCGTCGTACGAACCCGCTCCCGTCAGCGCACCCTGAGGCGGCACCACCATGCGCCATCCCCTGCCTTATGCCTTTGCGCGCACCGCCCAGTTGCTGCTGGAGGACGACGGCCAGCAGCTGGTGCTGTGGCACGGCCCCCAGCCCAATGCCAGCGCGCTGTCGGAGGTGCTGCGCAAGCACCCCGTGCAGCAGTTGCTGCCGCTCGACGCCCATGGCCTGGCCCAGCGCATCAGCGCCGCCTATGCGCAGGGTGAATCGAGCGCCGCCACGGTGGTGAGCGAGGTCGAATCCGACGCCGATCTCTCGCGCATGATGCAGGAGCTGCCCGCCGTGGAGGACCTGCTGGAAACGGCAGACGACGCGCCCATCATCCGCATGCTCAACGCCCTGCTCACGCAGGCCGCGCGCGATGGCGCCAGCGACATCCACATCGAGCCCTACGAGCGCCATTCCAGCGTGCGCTTTCGCGTGGACGGCAGCCTGCGCGAGGTGGTGCAGCCCAACCGCGCGCTGCACGCAGCGCTGATCTCGCGCCTGAAGATCATGGCCGACCTCGACATTTCCGAAAAGCGCCTGCCGCAGGACGGTCGCATCAGCCTGCGCCTGGGTACCCGGGCCATCGATGTGCGCGTGTCCACCCTGCCCAGCGCCCATGGCGAGCGCGCCGTGCTGCGCCTGCTGGACAAGAGCGAAAGCAAGATCAGCCTCGAAGCCGTGGGCATGCAGGGGGACACCTTGCAGCGCTTCACCAGCCTGATCGCCCAGCCCCACGGCATCGTGCTGGTGACCGGCCCCACGGGATCGGGCAAGACCACCACGCTGTATGCCGCGCTGAGCCGACTCGACGCCACGCGCAACAACATCATGACGGTGGAAGACCCCATCGAGTACGAACTACCCGGCGTGGGCCAGACCCAGGTCAACAGCAAGATCGAGCTGACCTTTGCCAAAGCCCTGCGCGCCATTCTGCGCCAGGACCCGGACATCATCATGATCGGCGAGATCCGCGATTTCGAAACCGCGCAGATCGCCATTCAGGCCTCGCTCACGGGCCACCTGGTGCTGGCCACGCTGCACACCAACGATGCCGCCAGCGCCGTCACGCGCCTGACCGACATGGGCGTGGAGCCGTTCCTGCTGAGTTCGTCCCTGCTGGGCGTGCTGGCCCAGCGCCTGGTGCGCAAGATCTGCCCCCACTGCGCCGGCCAGGGCTGCGACGCCTGCGGCCAGACCGGCTACGCGGGCCGCACGGGGGTGTTCGAGATGCTGGTGACCAATGACACCATCCGCGCGCAAATCCACAGCCAGGCTTCCGAGGCCGACATCCGCGCCGCGGCACTGGCCAACGGCATGGCGCTGATGCGCGACGACGGGGAGCGCCTGATCGCCGCCGGCATCACCAGCCGCGAAGAAGTGGTGCGGGTGACGAGGGACTGATCGCCAGGTGCGCGCCGGTGGCCGGCGCCGTTGGACCCCGGTACCGCCACGGGAAGTTCGGGCGTGCAATGCGACATGTTCAACAGCGGCAAGCACCTACGGCATAAGCGCCATTCGCCAAAAAGAGCGTCCAGCGCTTATACAGAAAGCGCCAGAAGCTCTTTTTAGTAGCAACCGTCAGACCGGCTGGATCGGCACATACAGGCTGCCACCGCCGCGCTGGAACTCCTCGGCCTTGGTCTCCATGCCCGCCGCCAGCGCCTCGGCCTCGGCCACCCCCTTCTGCGCAGCGAAGTCGCGCACTTCCTGCGTGATCTTCATCGAGCAGAACTTGGGGCCGCACATGGAGCAGAAATGCGCCACCTTGGCCGAGTCCTTGGGCAGGGTTTCGTCGTGGTATTCCTTGGCCGTCTCGGGGTCCAGGCCCAGGTTGAACTGGTCCTGCCAGCGGAAGTCGAAGCGCGCCTGGGAGAGTGCATCGTCGCGCGAGCGGGCGCCGGGGTGGCCCTTGGCCACGTCGGCCGCGTGGGCGGCGATCTTGTAGGCGATGATGCCCTGCTTCACGTCATCACGGTCGGGCAGGCCCAGGTGCTCCTTGGGCGTCACGTAGCACAGCATGGCCGTGCCCATCCAGCCGATCATGGCCGCGCCGATGGCGGACGCAATGTGGTCGTAGCCCGGCGCGATGTCGATGGTCAGCGGGCCCAGGGTGTAGAACGGCGCCTCGTGGCAGGTCTTGAGCTGCTCGGTCATGTTGGCCTGGATCATGTGCATGGGCACATGGCCGGGGCCTTCGATCATGGTCTGCACGTCGTGCTTCCAGGCGATCTGGGTGAGTTCGCCCAAGGTGTGCAGCTCGGCGAACTGCGCTTCGTCGTTGGCGTCCGAAGCACAGCCGGGGCGCAGGCCATCGCCCAGGCTGAACGACACGTCGTACGCCTTCATGATGTCGCAGATGTCCTCGAAGTGCTCGTACAAAAAGCTCTCGCGGTGGTGCGCCATGCACCACTTGGCCATGATGGAGCCCCCGCGCGAGACGATGCCCGTGCGGCGCTGGGCCGTGAGGTGGATGTAGGCCAGGCGCACGCCGGCGTGGATGGTGAAGTAGTCCACGCCCTGCTCGGCCTGCTCGATCAGCGTGTCACGGAAGATTTCCCAGGTCAGGTCTTCGGCGATGCCGCCCACCTTCTCCAGCGCCTGGTAGATAGGCACGGTGCCAATCGGCACGGGCGAGTTGCGCACGATCCAGTCGCGCGTGGTGTGGATGTTCTTGCCGGTCGAGAGGTCCATCACGTTGTCGGCACCCCAGCGGATCGCCCACACGAGCTTTTCCACTTCTTCTTCAATGCTCGACGTGACGGCCGAGTTGCCGATGTTGGCGTTGATCTTGACCAGGAAGTTGCGGCCAATCGCCATCGGCTCCACCTCGGGGTGGTTGATATTGGCGGGAATGATGGCGCGGCCCCGGGCCACTTCGTCGCGCACGAACTCGGGCGTGATGATGCGCGGGATGCTCGCGCCCATGGGGTTGCCCATCAGGCGCTGCTCACGGCCTGCGTCGGCCATGTACTGCTGCATCCACTCGCGCTTGCCGTTTTCACGGATGGCCACGTACTCCATCTCGGGGGTGATGATGCCTTTGCGTGCGTAGTGCATCTGCGTGACGTTGGCGCCAGCCTTGGCGCGCAACGGCTTGCGCTGCAGGGCAGCGGCTTCGGCGCGCAGCTGGGCCAGGCGGGTGGCGTCCTCGCTCTTTTGCCCGTCGTCCAGCGCCACGGGAGCGCGGCCTTCGTAGTGCTCCACGTCACCGCGGCCGGTGATCCAGCCGCCGCGCACGCTGGCCAGGCCCTGGCGCACATCGATCACGGCGTTCGGGTCGGTGTAGGGGCCCGAGGTGTCGTACACGCTGACCTGCTCGCCGTTGGTCAGCGCAATGTCGCGCACGGGCACGCGCAGATCGGCGTGCAGCTGGCCGGGGATGTAGGCCTTGCGCGAGGCAGGGAATGGTTCGCGGGTGAGGGCGAGCAGTTCGGCGAATTTCTCGCGGGCGACAGGTTCGGGGGCATTCATGGGGCAGTCTCCTGGTTCCGGTGGCGGGGCTGCTCCGGAATGGACCTGCTCCCCCGCAGCTGCACGGGACAGCTGGGGCATGGCGCCCGCGCCAGGCAGCTGGCATGGGGCATGGAGGGATCGGCTCTTCTTCCGCCGGAATGAACCGGATCAAGTTCGTCGGGTTCGCGTCTGGGCCCGCATTTCAGGCCTCCGCATCTCAGTGCATCAGCACACCCCGGAGCAGGCGCGAGTATAGGCCAGCGCGGCGGCGGCTGCTGCCGTGCCGGTTTTCATGCCAGGCGCCCGATGAACAGCACGGCAAAGAAAAAGACCGTCGCGATGAGGGTCCACTTCAGCACCACCAGGCCAAAGCGCTTGTAGCGCGCCTGGCCCGTGCCGGCATAGAACGCAAAGGAAACCGCTGCCGCCAGCAGCAGTGCCATGGCCAGCCAGCGAAACAGCAGCATTTCAGCGACTCCCTGCGCGGCGAAAACTTGCGCAGCGCAAGCCAGGGACGCCAGGCAAGGGCCACCCCGCAGCGAGGGTATCTTCCCCCTGGGGAGAAGCCGCGAAGCGGCTCAGGGGGGATCTCATATTCACCAGGCCCGCGCGGGTTGCAGGAAGCCGCTGGGCGCCTGGCGCTCGTCCTCGAACGTCACTTCTTCCCAGGCGTCGCGCTGCGCCAGCAGCTCGCGCAACAGCAGGTTGTTCATGGCGTGGCCCGAACGGAAGGCACTGTAGGCAGCCAGCAGGGGCTTGCCAACCAGGTACAGGTCGCCCATGGCGTCAAGGATCTTGTGTTTGACGAACTCGTCGTCGTAGCGCAAGCCGTCGCTGTTGAGCACCTTGTAGTCGTCCATCACGATGGCGTTGTCCAGCCCGCCGCCCAGCGCCAGGCCGCTGGAGCGCATCATTTCCACGTCGCGCGTGAAGCCAAAGGTGCGCGCGCGCGCAATGTCACGGCTGTAGTTGCCGGTCCCCAGGTCGAACTCGACCCGCTGGCCCGTGGAGTCGACCGCCGGGTGATCGAAATCGATCTCGAAACTGAGCTTGTAGCCATGGTAGGGCGTGAGCCTTGCCCATTTGGCTGCGGCCCCCTCGCCCTGGCGCACCTCGACCGGCCGGGTCACGCGAATGAAGCGGCGCGGCGCGTTCTGCAACGCTATGCCTGCGCTTTGCAGCAGAAAGACAAACGATGCCGAGGAACCGTCGAGGATGGGGACCTCTTCTGCCGTGATGTCCACATACAGGTTGTCGATGCCGAGGCCGGCGCAGGCCGACATCAGGTGCTCCACGGTGTGCACCTTGGCATTGCCCGTGCCAATGGTCGATGCCAGGCGGGTATCGGTCACCGCCGTCGCGCAGATGGGGATGTCCACGGGCTGGGGCAGATCCACGCGGCGAAACACGATGCCCGTGTCGGGCTGTGCCGGCCGCAGGGTCAACTCGACCCGCTGGCCGCTGTGCAGCCCCACGCCAACAGCGCGGGTGATCGTCTTGAGGGTGCGTTGCTGAAGCATGGGTAGATTTTAGTGGGCCGACCCGTTGATCACGGCACCGTCTCAACTATGACCCTGATAGAAAACGGAGTGGCCGAGACCGGCGCAACACGTACCAGGGATGCCGAGCAAGGGCCGCCCCGCAGCGAGGGCCTCGTCCCCCTTCCCGGAGCGCGTGGCGAGGCGAGAGAAGGGGCTGAGGGCCGCGGCTCCAAGCCTGCCTGCGCAGGTTTGGACGGTCCCGAAGAGCAGCCACCTCTGGGGGCTGCCCCGAGCGGCGCAGCCGCTCAGGGGGATGGACCGGATCAATCCGCCTGCTTGCGCAGGAAAGCCGGGATCTCCAGATCGTCCATGCCACCCGACGAGAGCGCATCCACGCGGGCGGCCGCCTGCGTGCGGTTGGTGCGCCAGACGCTGGGCACCGACATGCCGCCGTAATCGGCCTGGGAACCACCGACCATGCCACCGGCCACCCCGACGGCACCGCCCATGCCACCGCCAACAGTCATGGGCATCTGGTAGGCCATGTTGTCCGTGCCGGTGCGCAGGCCGCCCTGCACCACCGAAATGGGCTGGCGGCGTGCGTTGGGGCGCGACAGGCCCGTGGCCACCACGGTGACGCGGATCTCGTCGCCCAGGCTGTCGTCGTAGGCGGCGCCGTAGATGACATGCGCATCAGGCGATGCGTAGGCATTGATGGTGCTCATGGCCAGGCGCGACTCGGACAGTTTCAGGCTGCCCTTGGCGGCCGTCACCAGCACCAGCACGCCCTTGGCGCCCGACAGATCGATGCCTTCGAGCAGCGGGCAGGCCACGGCCTGCTCGGCAGCGATGCGGGCGCGGTCGGGGCCGCTGGCGGTGGCCGTGCCCATCATGGCCTTGCCGGGTTCGCCCATCACGGTGCGCACGTCTTCGAAGTCGACGTTCACATGGCCGTATTCGTTGATGATCTCGGCAATGCCGCCCACGGCGTTTTTCAGCACGTCGTTGGCATGCGCAAACGCTTCGTCCTGGGTGATGTCATCGCCCAGCACTTCGAGCAGCTTCTCGTTGAGCACCACGATCAGCGAATCGACATTGGCTTCGAGTTCGGCCAGGCCGTTGTCGGCATTGGTCATGCGGCGGCCGCCTTCCCAGTCGAAGGGCTTGGTGACCACGCCCACGGTGAGAATGCCCATTTCCTTGGCCACGCGCGCGATCACGGGCGCTGCGCCGGTGCCCGTGCCGCCGCCCATGCCCGCGGTGATGAACAGCATGTGGGCGCCCTGGATGGCGGCACGGATGTCGTCCACCGCCGCCTCGGCAGCGTCCCGCCCCTTGTCGGGCTTGCTGCCCGCGCCCAGGCCGCTCTGGCCCAGCTGGATGGTGCGATGGGCCGAGCTGCGGGTGAGCGCCTGCGCGTCGGTGTTGGCGCTGACGAACTCCACGCCCTGCACGCTGCGGGCAATCATGTGTTCGACGGCATTGCTGCCGCCACCGCCCACGCCGATCACCTTGATCTGGGTGCCCTGGTTGAATTCTTCGGCTTCGATCATTTCGATGGTCATGTTGGAGCTCCTGGTGCTAGATTCGTATGCAATTGCCAAATGGGAAAAGGAAGTTGGGTGGAAGAGCATGGCGGTCCGGTACATCGCCATCGCTCACGCGGCAGGAGATGAGGGCTTCCCCGCGCTAACCAGAGTGGATATTTCATGGTCAGAAATTCCCCACGATGAAATCCTTGAAGCGCCCGAACGCGGTCTTCATCGACCCGCTCTTTTGCGCCACCTTGAAGCCACGCAGCCGCGCCAGCCGGGCCTCTTCGAGCAAGCCCATGACGGTGGCGGCACGGGGCTGGGCCACCATGTCCGACAGGGCGCTGGAATACTTGGGGATGCCGCGGCGCACGGGCTTCAGGAAAATGTCTTCACCCAGTTCGATCATTCCGGGCATCACCGAACTGCCGCCCGTGAGCACGATGCCCGAGGACAGCACTTCTTCGTAACCCGACTCGCGCACCACCTGCTGCACCAGCGAGAAGATCTCCTCGACACGCGGCTCGATCACGCCGGCCAGCGCCTGCTTGGACAACATGCGCGGGCTGCGGTCGCCCAGGCCGGGCACTTCCACCTGCGCCTCGGGGTCGGCCAGCAACTGCTTGGCGTAGCCGCTTTCGACCTTGATGTCCTCGGCGTCCTTGGTGGGCGTGCGCAGCGCCATGGCGATGTCGCTGGTGATCAGGTCGCCGGCGATCGGGATCACGGCGGTGTGGCGGATGGCGCCACCGGTGAAGATGGCCACGTCGGTGGTGCCGGCGCCGATGTCCACCAGCACCACACCGAGTTCGCGCTCGTCGTCGGTCAGCACGGCCTGGCTGCTGGCCAGCGGGTTGAGCATGAGCTGCTCGACTTCCAGGCCGCAGCGGCGCACGCACTTGATGATGTTCTCGGCGGCACTTTGGGCGCCGGTCACGATATGGATCTTGGCCTCCAGGCGGATGCCGCTCATGCCGATGGGCTCTTTCACGTCCTGGCCATCGATCACGAATTCCTGCGGCTCCACCAGCAAGAGGCGCTGGTCGCTGCTGATGTTGATGGCCTTGGCCGTCTCGACCACGCGCGCCACGTCGGCAGCAGTGACTTCCTTGTCCTTCACGGCCACCATGCCGCTGGAGTTGAGCCCCCGGATATGGCTGCCCGTGATGCCGGTATAGACGCGCTGGATCTTGCAGTCGGCCATCAGCTCGGCCTCTTTCAGCGCCTGCTGGATGCTCTGCACCGTGGCATCGATGTTCACCACCACGCCGCGCTTGAGGCCATTGCTCGGCGCCACGCCCAGGCCAGCCAGCTTGAGTTCGCCATTGGGCAGCACCTCGGCCACCACGGCCATGACCTTGGCCGTGCCGATGTCCAGCCCCACCACCACGTCTTTGTATTCTCTTGCCATATCAGTGTCTGCCCTTCGTTGTCCTGTCCAGTCGCGGCCGCTCCCCGCGGCTATTTCTTCTTTGCGGCCGCTTCCGCGGTCACGGTCGTCACCCCGCGCAGGCGCAGCGCGTAGCCCCCGGCATGGCGCAGGTCGGCCGACTCCAGCGCGTCGGCGCGGCGCCGGTATTGCGCCGCCACCTGCGTCAGCGTGCGGGTGAAGCGCTGCGTGCGCTCCACCACCTCCTGCGGCGTGCCGCCCCCCAGCTCCAGCACGGCGTTGCTGTCGAGCGTGGCGCGCCAGCCACCGCGCCCCGTCAGCTCCAGCGCCTCCACCGCCATGCCCAGCGGCTCGAACACCGGCTGCAACAAGCCATGCATCCGCAGCACTTCGGCCGAACTGCCCTGGGGGCCCATCAGGCGGGGCAAGCCTTCTTGCTCCACATCGCCCACGTTGGCCTCGAACACCTCGCCCTCGCGGTTGACCAGTGCCGCGCCCGTGTCGGGCCCCCAGTAGGCGGCGGCATCGTGTTCCTGCAGCACCACCCGCAGGCCGCGCGGGAATTCGCGCCGCACCAGGGCCTTGCGCACCCAGGGCGCCTGCTCGAAGGCGGCGCGCGCCGCACGCAGGTCGATGGTGAAAAAGTTGCCCACCAGCTGCGGCGCTACGTTGGCCCGCAAGGTCACGGCGTTGTTGTGCACCAGCTCCCCCTGGACCACGATGCGCGCCACCGAAAAACCGGGGTAGCGCAACACCCAGCGCGTCCCCGCTGCCAGCAGCAGCAGGACGCAGCACAGGAACAGGACCGATGCGGTCAGGTTCATGAGCTTGACGTCCAGCGGTGCGGGCAGCGACTGGTTCATGGCGCGGTGTTCTCCTGCGGTTGGCCTTGCGCGGGGCTGAGCGTGGCGCCCGGCGGCGTGTCCAGCGTGGCCGTGGCGAGCACGCCCACGCACAGGTTTTCGTAGCTGATGCCCAGGGCGCGGGCCGACATGGGCACCAGCGAATGCCCGGTCATGCCCGGCGAGGTGTTGATTTCCAGCAAAAAGGGCTTGCGGTCACTGGCGCGGATCATGATGTCGGCCCGCGCCCAGCCACGGCAGCCCAGCGAACGGAAGGCCTGCACCACCAGGCGCTGGATCTCGCGCTCCTCGGCTTCGGGCAGGCCGCTCGGGCAGTGGTATTGCGTGTCGTCGGTGAAATACTTGTTCTGGTAGTCGTAGTTGCCCTGGGGTGCGACGATGCGGATCACCGGCAGGGCATAGGCACCGGCGCCTTCGCCCAGCACCGGACAGGTGGTTTCGTCGCCCTCGATGAATTGCTCGCACAGCACCTCGGGGTCGTAGCGCGACGCCAGCGCATAGGCCTGCGCGCACGCCTCGGGCGTGGAGACCTTGGTCAACCCGAGGGTCGAGCCCTCGCGCGCCGGCTTGACAATCATGGGCGTGCCCAGCACCTGCAGGGCCTGCGCGGTTTCCTCGGCGCTGGCCACGAGACGCCAGTCGGGCGTGGGCAGCCCTTCGGCGCGCCAGATGCGCTTGGTCATGATCTTGTCCATCGACATGCTGGACGCCATCACGCCAGGGCCGGTGTACGGAATGCCCAGCAATTCCAGCGCACCCTGCACCGTGCCGTCTTCGCCATGGCGCCCGTGCAGGGCAATGAAGCAACGGTCATAGCCGCCGCGCTGGAGTTCGCCCAGATCGCTGTGCGCGGGGTCGAACGCGTGGGCATCCACGCCGCGCGAGCGCAGTGCCTGCAGCACGCCGCGGCCGGACATCAGCGACACATCGCGCTCGGCCGACGCGCCGCCCATCAGCACCGCCACCTTGCCCAGTGCACGCGCATCAATATTGGAACCAAATGTATTCATTACGCTTTCCCTGTCTGCGACAGTAGCTCATTATTTTGTAGCATTTCAACGATTTTCCCGGGTACGGCACCGATGGTCCCCGCGCCCATGCACATCACCACGTCGCCGTCTTTGGCGTTGTCGGCAATGACCTGGGGCATGTCGGCCACGCTGTCGACAAAAAGTGGTTCCACCCGGCCCGCCACACGCAGCGCGCGCGCCAGCGAGCGGCCATCGGCCGCGACGATGGGCGCTTCGCCGGCGGCGTACACCTCGGTGAGCAGCACGGCGTCGGCCGAACCGATGACCTTGACGAAATCCTCGAAGCAGTCGCGCGTGCGGCTGTAGCGGTGCGGCTGGAAGGCCAGCACCAGGCGCCGTCCGGGGAAGGCACCGCGCGCCGCCGCCAGCGTGGCGGCCATCTCGACGGGATGGTGGCCGTAGTCGTCGATCACGGTGAACTGGCCACCGCCCTTGGCGGGCAAGTCGCCATAGCGCTGGAAGCGCCGCCCCACGCCCTTGAAGCCGGCCAGCGCGCGCTGCACGGCGTCGTCGGGAATGTTCAGCTCCACGGCCACCGCGATGGCCGACAGGGCGTTGAGCACGTTGTGCTCGCCCGCCAGGTTGAGCACCACCTCCATGTCGGGCAGCGAGACGCCGTTGCGCCGCTGCACCGTGAAGCGCATCTGGCCGGCATCGGCCCGCACGTTGATGGCGCGCACCTGGGCATCCTCGGAGAAGCCGTAGCTGGTGACAGGGCAGGTCACGCTGGGCAGGATGTCGCGCACCGCCGGGCTGTCCACGCACAGAATGGCGGTGCCATAGAAAGGCATGCGGTGCAGGAAATCGATGAACGCCTTCTTGAGCCGGCCGAAATCGTGCCCGTAGGTCTCCATGTGGTCGGCGTCGATATTGGTCACCACCGCCATCACGGGCAGCAGGTTGAGGAAGGACGCATCGGACTCGTCGGCCTCCACCACGATGTAGTCGCCGCTGCCCAGCTTGGCATTGGCGCCCGCGCTGTTCAGGCGCCCGCCGATCACGAAGGTGGGATCGAGCCCCGCCTCGGCCAGCACGCTGGTCACCAGGCTGGTGGTAGTGGTCTTGCCGTGCGTGCCGGCAATGGCGATGCCCTGCTTGAGGCGCATGAGTTCGGCCAGCATGAGCGCGCGGGGCACCACGGGAATCTTCTTCTCGCGCGCAGCCAGCACCTCGGGGTTGTCGGCCGTGACGGCGGTGGAGGTGACCACGGCGTCCGCGCCTTCGATGTGGGCCGCCGCATGGCCCAGGCAGGTCTGGATGCCCAGCGCTTGCAAACGGCGCAGTGTGGCGCTGTCGGCCAGGTCAGAGCCCGAGATGCGGTAGCCCAGGTTGAACAGCACCTCGGCGATGCCGCTCATGCCGGCGCCGCCCAGGCCGACGAAATGGATGTGGCGAATCGCGTGTTTCATGATCCGGCGAGCTCCTCGCAGGCTGTCACCACTTCGCGCGTGGCGTTGATTTTTTGCATTTTTTGGGCCTTGAGCGCCACATCCGCAAGCATGGATCGCTCCAATTTCAATAGCATTTCAGACAGTCCCTGGGGCGTGAGGTCGCGCTGCTGCACCAGCCAGCCGCCGCCCGCATTCACGAGAAACTGCGCATTGGTGGTCTGGTGGTCGTCCACGGCCGACGGGAAGGGCACGAAGATGGACGCGGCCCCCACGGCAGCGATCTCGGTGACCGTGCTGGCACCCGCGCGGCAGACGATGATGTCGGCCGCCGCAAACGCGCTGGCGGTGTCGTCGATGAAAGGCGTCAGTTCCGCCTCCACCCCAGCCGCGGCGTAGTTGGCGCGCAGCGCATCGATCTGCGTCGCCCCGCTCTGGTGGAGCACGGCGGGGCGTTGTGCAGCAGGCATGAGCGCAATGGCTTGCGGCACGATTTCGTTGAGCGCGCGCGCGCCCAGGCTTCCGCCCACCACCAGCAGGCGCAGGGGGCCGGTGCGGCCCGCAAAACGTTCCGCCGGGCCCGGCTGTTGCGTGAAGGCGGTGCGCAGGGGGTTGCCCACCCACTGGCCCTTCCTGAACACGTTGGGGAATGCGGTGAACACCCGTTCGGCCACGCCGGCCAGCACCTTGTTGGCCATGCCAGCCACCGAGTTCTGCTCGTGCAGCACCAGCGGCTTGCCCGCCAGCACGCCCATCATGCCACCCGGAAAGGTGATGTAGCCGCCCAGGCCCACCACCACGTCGGGCTTCACGCGCCGCACCACCTGCAGGGCTTGCCAGAAGGCACGCAGCAGGCGCAGCGGCAGCAAGGCCAGCGTGACCAGGCCCTTGCCGCGCACGCCCGAGAAATCGATGAGTTCCAGCGAAAAACCGTGCGTGGGCACGATGCGCGCCTCCATGCTGCCCGGCGCGCCCAGCCAGTGCACGCGCCAGCCACGCGTGCGCAGCTCCTCGGCCACGGCGAGGCCAGGGAAGATGTGGCCACCGGTGCCGCCGGCCATGATCAAGGCGGTTTTCTGCGCGCTCATACGCGGCCTCCACGCATCGAATGCTTCGCATTCGGCAGCGTTGCACGCTGCTGCAGCTTGTTTTGGTGAAACAAGCTCCTCATACGCGGCCTCCGCGCATGAGGAGCTTGTTTTCATAGTCGACGCGAAGCACCACCGCCAGCGCCACCAGATTCATCAGGATCGCCGAGCCGCCAAAGCTCATCAGCGGCAGCGTGAGACCCTTGGTGGGCAGCGCGCCCAGGTTCACGCCCATGTTGATGAAGGCCTGAAAGCCGATCCAGATGGCCACGCCCTGCGCCACCAGGCCTGCGAACACGCGATCGAGCGCAATGGCCTGGCGGCCGATGTGCATGATGCGGCGCGTCATCCAGACAAACAGCAGGATCAGCGTGAGCACGCCCACCAGGCCGAATTCCTCGCCGATCACGGCCAGCAGGAAGTCGGTGTGGGCTTCGGGCAGCCAGTGCAGCTTTTCGACACTGCCACCCAGCCCCACGCCGAAGATTTCGCCGCGCCCGATGGCAATGAGCGAGTGCGAGAGCTGGTAGCCCTTGCCCAGTGCATGCTGCTCGCTGAAGGGGTCGAGGTAGGCAAACACGCGTTCGCGGCGCCAGGGCGAGGTGGCGATCATGAGGCCGAAGGCCGCCACCAGCACGCCCGCGATCAGGAAGAACATGCGGGCATTGACGCCGCCCAGGAACAGGATGCCCATGGCGATCACGGCCACCACCATGAAGGCCCCCATGTCCGGCTCGGCCAGCAGCAGCACGCCCACGATGGCCACGGCCGCGCCCATGGGCAGCACCGCGCGAAAGAAGCGCTCTTTTACCTCCATCTTGCGCACCATGTAGTCGGACGCATACACCAGCACGGCAAACTTGGCCAGTTCCGAGGGCTGGAAGTTCATGATGCCCAGGGACAGCCAGCGCCGCGCGCCATTGACCACCGTGCCTACATGCGGAATCAGCACCGCGACCAGCAGCACGATGGACACCACGAACAGCCAGGGCGCCACGCGCTCCCAGGTGGCCATGGACACCTGGAACGCCAGCAACGCCACCACGAAGCCGACGATCAGGGCGAACACATGGCGCGTCAGAAAATGGGTGGCGGCAATCTTGCCGAAACGGGGGTTGTCCGGCATGGCGATGGACGCCGAGTACACCATCACCAGCCCCCAGGCCAGCAGCGCCACCACCACCCACAGCAGGGCCTGGTCAAAACCCAGCACCGTGGCGGGCGTGCTGTGGCGCTGGCGGTAGTCGGTGCCGCCCACGCGCACCGGCAGCACATCGGCGGCCTTGCCCGACAGCCCTTTCAGCCAGGCCGTGACGCGCGACCAGGTACCGGTGGCGGCGGTCATGGCATGCCCCCCAGTTCCTGCCCGGCTTCGTGTGCCATGTCGCGCACCGCGTCGCAGAACACCTGGGCGCGGTGGGCGTAGTCGCGGAACATGTCAAAGCTGGCGCAGGCGGGCGACATCAGCACCGCATCGCCCGCGTGGGCGCGCTGCGCGGCCAGCTGCACGGCCTGCGGCAGGGTCTGCGCATCGACCAGTGGCACACCCGCACCTTCCAGGGCTGCGTGGATCAGCGGTGCATCGCGCCCCATCAGCACCACGGCGCGCGCATACCGCGCCACCGGCGCTGCCAGCGGCGAAAAATCCTGCCCCTTGCCCTCGCCCCCCAGGATGACCACAAGGCGCCGGTCGGCGCCCAGCCCGGCCAGGGCCGCCACCGTGGCCCCCACATTCGTGCCCTTGCTGTCGTCGAAATACTCCACGCCCGACACCATGCCGATGGGCTCCACGCGGTGCGGCTCGCCGCGGTATTCGCGCAGGCCATACAGCATGGGCGACAGCGCGCAGCCGGCCTCGCAGGCCAGCGCCAGGGCGGCCAGGGCGTTGATGGCGTTGTGGCGCCCCCGGATGCGCAGCGCATCGGCCGGCATCAGGCGCTGGATGTGCAGCTCTGGTTCTTCGCTGCGCCCGCGCTTGCGGGTTTCGTCTGATTCGTGGGCACGCACCAGCCAGGCCATGCCACCGACCATCTCGATGCCGAAATCGCCCGGGCGCCTGGGCATGTCGCCGCCAAAGGTGGTGTGCGCACGCTGCTGCGGCTTTTGCAGCTTCACGCGCACCGGCTCCGGCAGCATGGCCATCACGGCGGCGTCTTCGCGGTTGAGCACCATCACGCCGTGCTGCCCGAAGATGCGGGCCTTGGCGCCGGCATAGGCCCGCATGTCGCCATGCCAGTCCAGGTGATCCTGCGTGATGTTGAGCACCGCAGCGGCCGTGGGCTCGAAACCCGCCACGCCGTCGAGCTGGAAGCTCGACAGCTCCAGCACCCACACCTGGGGCAGCGTGCCCGCGTCGATGCGGGCCGCCAGCGTGTCGAGCAGCGTCGGGCCGATATTGCCCGCCACGGCCACCGTCTTGCCTGCGCGCTCGACCAGCTGGCCCGTGAGCGAGGTGACCGTGGTCTTGCCATTGGTGCCGGTGATGGCCAGTACCGCCGGCGCATAGCCGTGCGCGGTGCGCAGCGTGTCCAGCGCCATCGAATAGAGGCTCAGTTCGCCGCCAGTGCTGATGCCCATTGCGTCGGCAGCTGCCAATACAGCCGCAATCGATGCAGGACTCAGGCCCGGCGAACGGTACACCGCGTGCAGGCCCTGCCCCTCGACCAGATGGGCACCGAACTCGCCCGCCACGAAACGCACCTGCGGCAGCTCCTGCTGCAATGCGGCGAGCTGGGGCGGGGCTTGCCGCGTATCGGCCACGGTGACCTGCGCGCCGCAGCGCACGCACCAGCGCGCCATCGCCAGGCCCGACGCGCCCAGGCCGAGGATGAGGATGTTCCGGCCCTGCAGCGGCACCATGCCTTCGCCGGGCCGGCCCAGCGGCTCGGCGGGTTCGCCGGCGGACACCTTTTCGGTGGCATCCACGGCCTGCGGGACCGGGGCGGACACGGCCTCGGGCGCGGTCACGTCGGCAAAAATCTGCGCCACAAAATCGGCAGCCGCCTGGGCGGCAGAGACCGCAGGCGGCGCTTCGGGGTCCCATGCGGGCGCGGCCGCACGCTTGCCCGCGGCCGGCAGGCCTGGGCCGGCCTCCACCTCGGGCGGCGTGGCCACCGGTGACTCGGCGGCTGCGGGGATGAGGGGATCGTCCGGGTTCATCGCAGTTTCAGCGTGGACAGGCCGACGAGGCACAGCAGCATGGTGATGATCCAGAAGCGCACGACCACCTGCGTTTCCTTCCAGCCGCTCTTTTCGAAATGGTGGTGCAGCGGCGCCATCTTCAGCAGGCGCCGGCCTTCACCGTAGCGGCGCTTGGTGTACTTGAACCAGGTCACCTGCAGCATCACCGACAGCGCCTCGACCACGAAGATGCCGCCCATGATGGCCAGCACGATCTCCTGGCGCACGATGACGGCGATGGTGCCCAGTGCCGCGCCCAGGGCCAGCGCGCCCACATCGCCCATGAACACCTGGGCCGGGTGCGCGTTGAACCACAGGAAGGCCAGGCCCGCGCCCGCCATGGCCGCGCAGAAGATCAGCAGTTCGCCCGAGCCGGGAATGTGCGGAAAGAACAGGTATTTGGAATACACCGAGCTGCCCGTGACGTAGGCAAACACCCCCAGCGCCGAACCCACCATCACCACCGGCATGATGGCCAGGCCATCGAGCCCGTCGGTCAGGTTGACGGCGTTGCTGGAGCCCACGATCACGAGGTAGGTCAGGATGACGAAACCCAGCACACCGAGCGGGTAGCTCACTTCCTTGAAGAACGGCAGTTGCAGGCCGGCCTTGGGGGGCAGATCGAGCGAGAAACCCGACTGCACCCAGCTGATGAACAGCTCCAGCACCCGGGCGTTGGAACTCTCGGAGATGCTGAACACAAGGTACAGCGCGGCCACCAGGCCGATCACCGATTGCCAGAAATATTTCTCGCGCGAGCGCATGCCCTCGGGGTCCTTGTTGACCACCTTGCGCCAGTCGTCCACCCAGCCGATGGCGCCAAAGCCCAGCGTGACCAGCAGCACGATCCAGACGAAGCGGTTCGACAGGTCGAACCACAGCAGCGTCGAGATCGCGATCGACAGCAGGATGAGCACGCCGCCCATGGTGGGCGTGCCGCTCTTGGACAGGTGCGACTGCATCGCATAGCCCCGGATCGGCTGGCCGATCTTGAGCGAGGCGAGCACGCGGATCACGCGCGGCCCCGCCACCAGACCGATGAGCAGCGCCGTCAGGGCCGCCATCACCGCACGGAACGTGAGGTACTGGAACACCCGGAAGAAGCCGAACTCGGGCGACAGGCCCTGCAGCCATTGCGACAGCATCAGCAGCATGCGGCACCTCCCTGCGGTGGGCGACGGACATCAATGGCTTGCATCTGGGCGTCCCTCCGGGTGAGCGGTTGGCTTTGCTTGTTGTTCTGCGGTGGCAACCATCGCCTCCACCACCTGTTCCATCTTCATGAACCGCGATCCCTTCACCACCACGCTGCCCACCTGGGGCAGCATCTCCAGCACCGCCGCCTGCAGCGATGCCATGTTGTCAAAATGCCGCGCAGCCCCGAAGGCGCGGGCCGCGTTGGCCGACTGCGCACCCAGCGCATACAGGTGCGCAATGCCCGCAGCGTGCGCGTGTTCGCCGGCCTCGGCGTGGAACTGCGGGCCCTGGTCGCCCACCTCTCCCATGTCGCCCATCACCAGCAGCTGCGGCGCGGGCAGCGCGGCCAGCACGTCAATGGCGGCGCGCATGGAATCGGGGTTGGCGTTGTAGGTGTCGTCCACCACGGTGATGTCACGGCCCGCCAGCAGCAGATTGAGCGCGCGCGAGCGCCCCTTGACGGGTGTGAAACTGCTCAGCCCGCGTGCTATCGCGTCCAGCGGAGCCCCTGCCGCCAGGGCACAGGCCGCCGCAGCCAGCGCGTTGGTGACGTTGTGCTGGCCGGCGATCTGCAGGGTGCATGACAGCGCGCCCGCGGGCGTGGCCATCTCCACCGCCCAGGCGCCCTGCTGCCAGCGGGCGTGCAGACATTGCACGTCACCGCCCTCGCCGAACGTGATGCAGCGGCGCGGCGCGGCCAGGCGGCTCCACAGTGCGGTGTAGGCATCGCCTGCGGGAAACACGGCCACGCCATTGGCCGGCAGCGCCGCGAAGACCGAACCGTTTTCCTCGGCCACGGCCTGCACGGTGTGCATGAATTCGAGGTGTTCGCGCTGGGCGTTGTTCACCAGCGCGACCGTGGGCTGCGCCATGGCCGCCAGGGTGACGATCTCGCCCGGATGGTTCATGCCCATCTCGATCACCGCGGCGGCATGGCCGGCGCGCAGGCGCAGCAGCATCAAGGGCACGCCGATATCGTTGTTGAAATTGCCCTGCGTGGCAAACGCGGCCTCGCCCTTCCAGCCGCGCAGGATGGATGCCACCATCTGCGTCACCGTCGTCTTGCCGTTGCTGCCCGTGATGCCGATCAGCGGCAGGCCGAACTGGGCGCGCCACCCGGCCGCCAGGGCACCCAGCGCCGCCAGGCTGTCGGGCACCTCGATGCCGGACAACCCTGCGGCTTGCAGCCCGCCATGGGCGATGGCGGCCATGGCACCGCCTGCACGGGCATCGGCCAGGAAGGCATTGGCATCAAAGCGCTCGCCCTTGAGCGCCACGAACAGGTCACCCGCCTGCAGGGTGCGGGTGTCCGTGTGCACCCGTGCCAGCGGCGTTGCCCCATCGCCCACCAGGCGTGCCTGGGGAATGGCGGGGCGAATCCAGTCGAATGCCTGCTGCAGGTTCATCATGCCCATGCGCTGGCTCCCCGGGCGGCCAGCGCTGCCCGCGCCTGCGCCATGTCATCAAACGGCCGGCGCACGCCGGCGGTTTCCTGGTAGTCCTCGTGGCCCTTGCCGGCAATCAGCACCACATCGGCCGCATCGGCCTCGCCGATGGCCAGCGCAATGGCGGCCGCCCGATCCGGTTCGGCGCGGACGGTTTCGCCGGCAATCGTGCCCTGCAGGATCTGGTGCAGGATGGCCACCGGCGCTTCGCTGCGCGGGTTGTCGCTGGTCACCACCACCCAGTCGGCATGCTGCTGGGCCACGGCGCCCATCAGCGGGCGCTTGCCGGCATCGCGGTCGCCGCCGCAGCCGAACACGCACCAGAGCTGGCCGCCGCGCTCGGCCGCCAGCGGGCGCAGCGCCTGCAAGGCCTTGTCCAGCGCGTCGGGGGTGTGGGCGTAATCCACCGCCACCAGCGGCTGCCCCGGTGCCACCAGCCGCTGCATGCGGCCGGGCACGGGCTGCAGGCTGGCGCAAGCCTGCACGGCATCGGCCAGCGGCACGCCCTGGCTGCGCAGCGTGGCCAGCACGCCGAGCAGGTTCAGCACGTTGTAGTGGCCGATCACGCGGGTCTGCAGCGGCAGCCGCTGCGCCCCCTCCACCACCGTGAAACGCAGGCCCTGGTCACCCAGGGCAATGTCCTGCGCCACCAGCCGAGCCGTGCCCTGGGCAGAAATGCTCCACAGGTCGAGCGCGCCACCCGCGAGTTCGGCGTGCAGTTGCGCACCGGCGGGGTCGTCCACGTTGATGACGGCGGCCTGCAGGCCGGGCCAGTCGAACAGGGCCCGCTTGGCCAGCCAGTAGTCGGCCATGCTGCCGTGGTAATCGAGGTGGTCCTGGGTGAAATTGGTGAAGACGGCCACGCGGATCGGTGTGCCATCCAGGCGCGCCTCGGCCAGCCCGATGGAAGACGCCTCGATGGCGCAAGCGCCCAGCCCCTGGTCGGCATACCGGCGAAACGCGCGCTGCAGGCGCACGGGGTCGGGGGTGGTCATGCCCGTGGCTTCGAGCCCAGGCGGAACCCCCATGCCCAAAGTGCCAACCAGCGCACACCCGGCACGCACATGCGGCGCTTGATTCGATAGCGCATTCCAGGCATCCGCCAGCCACCAGGCGGTGCTGGTCTTGCCATTGGTGCCCGTCACGGCCAGCACCGCCAGCTGCTGCGCGGGGTGGCCAAACCACTGTGCGGCGATCGGCCCCGTGGCGGCCTTGAGGCCATGCAATGCGGCCATGTGGTCGCCCGTGAACCCAAACGCCTCCACGCCGGCCTGTTCCACGAGGCAGGCCGTGGCGCCCCGCACCATGGCATCGGCCACATGGGCACGCCCGTCGGTCGCGGCTCCGGGCCAGGCAATGAAGCCATCGCCCGGTACCACCAGGCGGCTGTCGGTCTGCAAGGTGCCGGTGACGCGCGCGCGCAGCCATTGCACGGCATCATGGGCAGAGGTCAGCACATGCATCACAGCGACTCCTCCACCCCGTTGGTGACGATCTGCGGCTTGACGGCCATGTCCGGCTGCACGCCCATCATGCGCAGGGTCTGCTGCACCACCTCGCTGAACACCGGCGCGGCCACGAGGCCGCCGTACACCTGGCCATTGCTGGGCTCGTCGATCATCACGGCCACGATGATGCGCGGCTTGTCGATGGGCGCCATGCCGGTGAACCAGGCGCGGTACTTGCCGGCGGCATAGTTTTTTCCGACCTGCTTGCGCGCCGTGCCCGACTTGCCACCCACCGAGTAGCCCACGGTCTGCGCTTTCTGCCCCGTGCCGCCGGGGCCTGCGGCCATCTGCAGCATCTTGCGCACCTGGTCGGCCGTGCGCTCGGAGAACACGGGCACGCCCACCGCCGCCGTGTCGGTCTTGAGCATGGTGGCAGGAATCACGCGACCACCATTGGCAAACACGGTATACGAGCGCGCCATCTGGAACAGGCTGGCCGACAGACCGTAGCCGTAGGACATGGTGGCCTGCTCCACCGGGCGCCAGCTCTTGTAGGGACGCAAACGGCCGGTGACCACGCCGGGAAAATGCAGCTGCGGCTTTTGTCCGAAGCCGGCCGCCGAAAAGGTTTCCCACATCTCGCGTGCAGGCATCTGCATGGCCAGCTTGGTCGTGCCAACGTTGCTGGATTTCTGGATCACACCTTCCACGGTGAGCGCACCGTAGTTGTGCGTGTCCGAAATGGTGGAACCCGTAATGGTGATGCGCCCGGGGCTCGTGTCCACGATGGTCTCGGGGCGCACGCGACCTGATTCAAGCGCCAGCCCGATGGTGAAGGGTTTCATGGTCGAACCGGGCTCGAACACGTCGGTGAGCGCACGGTTGCGCAGCTGCTCGCCGGTGAGGTTCTGGCGTTTGTCGGGCACGTAGCTGGGGTAGTTGGCCAGCGCCAGCAGCTCGCCCGTGTGCGCATCGAGCACCACCACGCTGCCCGCCTTGGCCTTGTGCGCGGCGACCTGGTCACGCAGCTTCTGGTAGGCGAAGAACTGCACCTTGCTGTCGATGGACAGCTGCATGTCGCGGCCGTCCACCGGTGGCACGGTTTCGCCCACGCCTTCGACCACGCGGCCCAGGCGGTCCTTGATCACGCGGCGCGAGCCGGCACGCCCGGCCAGCTCGCTGTTGAAGGCCAGCTCCATGCCCTCCTGGCCCTTGTCTTCCACATTGGTGAAACCCACCACATGCGCGGCCGATTCGCCTTCGGGATACTGGCGCTTGTATTCCTTGCGCTGGTAGATGCCCTTGATGTCGAGGGCGGCGATCTGCTGGCCCAGCTCCCAGTCCAGCTGGCGCTTGATCCAGACGAAAGTCTTGTCTTCGTCGGCCAGCTTGGCATTCAGCTCCGACGCAGGCATGTCGAGCAGCCGTGCCAGCTGCTTGAGCTTGGCGCGCACCTCGGGCTTGTCCTGCTCCACATCTTCGGGGATGGCCCAGATGCTGGCCGCCGGCACGCTGGAGGCCAGGATGAGCCCGTTGCGATCGAGGATCTTGCCCCGGTTGGCGGGCAACTCCAGCGTGCGCGCAAAGCGCACCTCGCCCTGGCGCTGGAAGAAATCGTTGCCGAATACCTGCACATAGGCCGCGCGCGCGCCCAGCCCCACGAATCCCAGCGCAATCATCGCCACGATGAACTTGCTGCGCCACACGGGTGTCTTGCTGGCCAGCAGCGGGCTGGAGGTGTAGAGAACGCTGCGGCTCACGGCTGCACCCCCGAAGCGGTCGTCGCGGCACCGGCAGGGTCGGCCACATACTGGGTGATGGCCGGGGTGGCCGTGCGCATCTGCAACTGCGCCCGCGCGATTTTCTCCACCCGCAGGGGGGTGGCCTGCGCGCGTTTTTCCACCTGCAGGCGCTGGTGCTCGGTCTCCAGCCGGCGCGCCTCGGAGTTGGCCCGGTCCAGCTGCGTGAACAGGCGGCGCGACTCATACTGCGTGTGCACCAGATACAGGGCGCTGGCCATCACCGCCACCAGCAGGACGAGGCTGAGCCGGGTCATGCGGGCGCCTCCGTGCGCTCGGCCACGCGCATGATGGCGCTGCGCGAGCGGGGATTGGCCGCCACTTCGGCGGCGCTGGGCTTGATGCGGTCCAGCGCGACCAGCTTCATGACCTTGGGCGGTGCAAACGGCGCACGGCGGTCGTACACCTCCTTGGAATGCTGCGCGATGAACTGCTTGACGATGCGATCTTCGAGCGAATGAAAGCTGATCACCACCAGCCGCCCACCTGGCTGGAGCACCGACAGGCTGGCTTCTAGCGCCTGCTGCAGCTCTTCAAGTTCAGCGTTGATGAAAATCCGTAAAGCCTGAAATGTGCGCGTTGCAGGGTTCTGGCCCGACTCGCGGGTTTTGACCGCACCAGCCACGAGATCGGCCAGTTCGGCGGTGGTTGCAAGAGGCCCCCGCTCCTCGCGCCGAGCAACAATCGCCTTTGCAATGGGGCCAGCAAACCGTTCTTCACCGTAGTCACGTATCACCTCCGCAATCTGTTGCACCTCGGCAGTGGCCAGCCACTGGGCCACACTGGTCCCCCGCGTGGTGTCCATGCGCATGTCCAGCGGGCCATCGAAACGGAAACTGAAACCCCGCTCGGGACTGTCGATCTGGGGCGAGCTCACCCCCAGGTCCATCAGCACGCCGGCCGCACTGCCCGGCGGCAAATCCGCCAGATGGCGAAAACCTTCATGCCGAATGGAAAAACGCGCATCAGTGATGCGCGTTGCCTCCTGGATGGCTTGCGGGTCCTTGTCGAACGCCACAAGACGCCCTTGCGGCCCCAGCCGCAGCAGGATGTGCCGCGAATGCCCCCCGCGACCAAAGGTGGCGTCGACCCAGGTGCCGGCAGGCTCGGGGCCCGCGCCACCCAGCAGCGCGTCCACCGCTTCATCGAGCAGGACCGTGGTGTGTTGCAAATCAGGGGTCACCACGGGCCTTAGAAAGAGAAATCCTTGAACACATCGGGCATTTCGCCCTGCATGGCCTGCGCTTCCTGCGCGTCGTAGGTGGCCTTGTCCCACAGTTCGAAATGGTTGCCCATGCCCAGCAGGATGGCGTCCTTGGCGATGCCGGCCGCCTCGCGCAGCTCGGGCGACACCAGCACCCGGCCGGTGGCATCCATTTCCACATCCATCGCATTGCCCAGGAAGATGCGCTTCCACCACTGGGCAGACATCGGCAGCTGGCCGATGCGCTCGCGGAACTTCTCCCATTCGGGACGGGGAAACACCATGAGGCAGCCGTGGGGGTGCTTGGTGATCGTGAGTTGGCCGGCCGCGGTCGCGCTCAGGACGTCACGATGCCGGGTCGGCACGGACAGCCGACCTTTCGCATCGAGACTCAGCGACGAGGCACCTTGAAACACGGAACGATTCCCCTAGCAGGACGATGAACCCTTGAACCCAGAACTGGCGTTTCAAGGCACTTTTCACCACTTAATTGCACTTTTTTGCACTGTAGCAGGAAAAACATTCCATGCAAGGGCGCCTGCAACAAACTTTTGCAATGGAATCAAGGACTTAGAAGCGTTTTCGAAGGATTCGAAACCCTAAAATCCGTTGCTCAGCAAGCACTTAGAACTGCCTATGCAAGTGATACCTGAAGGCAGGACGGGCACGCATTTGGTTTTGCCCCGCCAGCAAGAGCAGGGCGCGGCAACGCAGTTCTCGTTGGGAGCGCGAATCCGTCTCAGAGGATGTAGCGCGACAGGTCTTCGTCCTGGCTCAGGGTTTGCAGCCGCGTGTCGACATAGGCCGCGTCCACGGTGACCTTCTGGCCGGCCAGGCGCGCCGCGTCGAAGCTGACATCGTCCAGCAGCCGCTCCATCACGGTGGACAGGCGGCGCGCACCGATGTTTTCCGTGCGCTCGTTCACCTCGAAGGCAATGTGTGCCAGGCGCGTGATGCCCTCGGGCTGAAAGTCGAGCGCCACCCCTTCGGTGGCCAGCAGCGCCTGGTATTGCTTGACCAGCGAGGCGTGGGTTTGCGTGAGGATGGCTTCAAAGTCCTGCACCGACAGGGATTCCAGTTCCACCCGGATCGGAAAGCGCCCCTGCAGCTCGGGAATCAGGTCGCTGGGCTTGGACAGATGGAATGCGCCGGAGGCGATGAACAGGATGTGGTCCGTCTTGACCATGCCGTATTTGGTGGACACCGTGGTGCCTTCCACCAGCGGCAGCAGATCGCGCTGCACCCCCTGGCGCGACACATCGGCGCCGCTGGTTTCCTGGCGTGCCGCGACCTTGTCGATCTCGTCGATGAAGACGATGCCGTTCTGCTCGGCATTCTGGATGGCGCGGGCACGGATCTCTTCCTCATTCACCAGCTTGCCCGCCTCTTCTTCGGTGAGCAGCTTGAGCGCTTCGGCAATCCTGAGCTTGCGGGTGTGGCGCTTGCCCTGCCCCATCTGGCTGAACATGCCGCGCAGCTGCTCGGTCATTTCCTCCATGCCGGCCGGGCCCATGAGCTCCACCTGGGGGCGGCTCTCGGCCAGGTCGATCTCGATCTCCTTATCGTCCAGGCTGCCTTCGCGCAGCTTCTTGCGAAACACCTGGCGCGCCGTGCTGTCCGCCGCCGGCTCGGCGCCCGTCGCGGCACGGGCCGGCGGAATCAGCACATCCAGGATGCGCTCTTCGGCCGCGTCCTCGGCGCGGGCCCGCACCTTCTTCGTCTCAGACTCGCGCGTCTGCTTGACGGCCATCTCGGCCAGATCGCGGATGATGGCGTCCACATCCTTGCCCACATAGCCCACCTCGGTGAACTTGGTGGCCTCGACCTTGATGAAAGGCGCGTCGGCCAGGCGCGCCAGGCGCCGGGCGATCTCGGTCTTGCCCACGCCGGTGGGGCCGATCATGAGGATGTTCTTGGGCGTGATCTCGTGGCGCAGGCTGCCTTCGACCTGCTGGCGGCGCCAGCGGTTGCGCAGCGCAATGGCCACGGCGCGCTTGGCGCTGGCCTGGCCGACGATGTGGCGGTCGAGTTCAGAGACGATTTCCTGGGGGGTCATGGACGACATAAGGCTAATCCACTGTCAAAAATGGCTGCAGCGCTTATCCATCAAACGCAAACAGCTACAAACAAAATAGCAATCACACACCCGCCGTCACAGCGTCTCGATGGTGTGGTTCATGTTGGTGTAGATGCACAGTTCGCCGGCGATTTCCAGCGACCGCTTCACGATGTCCTGGGCCGACAGGTCGGTGTGGTTCAGCAATGCCTTGGCAGCCGAATGCGCATACGCACCGCCCGAGCCGATCGCCACGATGCCCTGCTCGGGCTCCAGCACATCGCCATTGCCCGTGATGATGAGCGAGGCACTCGCGTCGGCCACAGCCAGCATGGCCTCCAGGCGGCGCAGCACGCGGTCGGTGCGCCAGTCCTTGGTGAGCTCGATGGCGGCGCGGGTGAGGTGGCCCTGGTGCTTCTCCAGCTTGGCCTCGAAACGCTCGAACAGCGTGAAGGCATCTGCCGTGGCGCCGGCGAAACCCGCCAGCACCTTGCCGTGGTAGAGCTTGCGCACCTTGCGCGCCGTGCCCTTGACGACGATATTGCCCAGAGTCACCTGGCCGTCGCCGCCGATGGCGACCTGTACGCCCTGGGGCGTCTGGCGGCGCACGCTCAGGATGGTGGTGCCGTGAAAAACAGGGTTTTGACGAGATGAATCCATAGCCATCCCAGCTGGGGGCGACGCGGTATTTTGCAAGCCACCGCCCCGGCCACGATCACCCCGTGCGCCGGTTCAGTTCTTGCGCGGGACGACCCAGGCGTGCTCATTGACGCCAATCACATTGAAGAAAATCGCCACCAGGCGGTGCAGATTGTGGAACTGCACCACATGGCCGCGGGACTGCTGCTCGGCAGCCCAGTTGAGCACCGATCCGGCAGCGCCAAAATCGATGCGGATCAGGCGGTCGCAGGCAATGACCAGGGGTTCTCCGGGCCGCATCAGCGCCTGGAAAGGCTCCAGCTGTGGCGTGGCATCGCCGTCGATGTGGCCACTCAGCGTCGCCGCGGGAGCCGATTCGGGCGCCGCAGGCACGGCGGCCTCGGGGGCCAGCAGATCGTGGCCGGCAGCCTCTGCGGCATGCGCCGCTGCGTTTTCGCTGTCCGCGTAGCTGCAGCGCGGTACCGTCCACGAAGGGGGCGACACCTCATAGGTCACGCAGTAATCCAGTGCGACCAGTTCGAACTCATCGGGGCTGGCCATGAGCCGCAGGGCCGCCATGCGCAGGCGCCACCACTCGGGGCTGCTGGACCGGTCGCCCGACTGGGTCTTGCTCTCCAACAGCGCGTTGAGCGCAGACACGCCGGAGAACACAAACTGTCCTCTGCGCTCCGCCCACTGCGTGAACTGGTCGGCCAGCAGCGGCACGGCCGCGTCCTCGATGGCCACCAGCCGCCCCCAGGCCAGGGTCCAGGGCGAGGCGGCGCGCCCCAGCGCGGCCTGCAACGCGGCCACGGACGACACCGCCATGGTCGAAGGTGCCGTCCAGCTGAAATCGCGCCGTGCAGCCACCGGCGCTTCGGCGGGCGCCGCAGAAGATGCCAGCCCCAGCTGCTCGGGTATCGAGAACCACAGCGGCGCCGAGCGGTTGAAGCGCGCGGCAAAATCAATCGCCAGCGTGTCAAAACGGTCCTGCTGACCTGTCGCGCGGTACAGGTCAAACAGCGTCATCCAGATTTCCAGTTGCTGCTGCGGGTCGTCCTGCTGGTGTTGTGCGAGTACCTCCCGCAAACCTGACTCGGCGCCGGCATGGTCGCCATTGGCAAACCGGATGGCGGCTTCTTCTAGATCGGGTTCGTGCACGAATTCCTCCGGTTCGACGGCGTATTCAGGTTCGGCGGCGGGCGCCGCAGGGCTGAAGGACGCCGCAGGTGCATGGGCCCGCATGGAGGCATCCGTGCCGCCAGCGCCTGCAATGGCCATGCTGTCATCTGCAAACAAGGGCGCGACCGAGGGCTTGGCCTCCAGCGGTACCTGCAAAGTGCCCGGCCTGGTGGGCGCATACGCACGCGCGGCGGCGTTTTCATCCCCCTGGGGCTGCATATCCAAAGGCTGGGTGGGCGCATCTGCATGCTGCTTGCCCTTCCACCACTGCTGCGACATCTGCGCTTCGATTTCGTCGATTTTCTTGAGCGTGACCGCACGCTCGTCGGGCGAAGTCATGCTGCTCTGGAAGAAAGACGGACGACCCGCAGGGTCTTCGGCGCCATGGCCCTGCAGCACCTCGCGCTGGCGCAGTTTGCGCAGCTGATCGAACTCGCGGCGACGAACGAAGTCGTTGCGCCGCTTGCGCTCGATCATCTCCTTGAGCATCTGCTTGCTGTACTGGCTCTCCCGATCGGCCTGGATCGAGTCGAGCTCTGTCCAGTTGACCGTGGGGTTGCGCACAAACCGCACCACCTTGGACAGCAGACCGCCGAGTGTGGTGTCTTGCTTGCTCATAGGCAGTCAGGTCGGGTGCGCATAAAGAGTTCAGGCCCGCCCGCCTTCAGTCGCCAAACATCTTCTGCTTGAGTTCACGGCGTTGCTGCGCTTCCAGCGACAGCGTGGCGGTGGGACGGGCGATCAGGCGGCCCACCCCGATGGGTTCGCCGGTTTCATCGCAATAGCCGTAGTCACCCGAGTCGATGCGGGCAATGGATTGCTCGATTTTCTTGAGCAGCTTGCGTTCGCGATCACGGGTACGCAACTCCAGCGCATGCTCTTCCTCAATGGTGGCGCGGTCGGCAGGATCGGGCACCACCACGGTGTCTTCGCGCAGGTGTTCGGTGGTTTCACCGGCACTGTTGTGGATGTCCTGCTTGAGCTGGACAAGCTTGAGGCGGAAAAACGCCATCTGCTTGTCGTTCATGTACTCGCTGTCGGGCATCGCCATCACTTCGGCGTCGGTCAGCTCTTCGGCGCTCTTGTCTTTCCAGTTGTTCGCCAGTTTGGGGTCTTTCTTGGCAGCCGTGTAAACAGGGTGCGCTTGCGCGGTCGTGGGCATGGTGTGTAGATAACTGGCTTTGGCAGCGGTGGAAGCCACTGCCTGGGCCATGGATGGTACGGTCAATTGGGCCAGCCGGGAAGAAGGCCGGGTGCTGCGCACGGGTACTTGGCTGCCGGCCCGCAAGGCCTGCTCGGAGGCCTCTGCGACGGCAGGGCTGGCGGCTTTGGGGGCGACCTGGGCAGTAGCCTTTGCAGCAGCCTTGCTTGCCGCTGGGGCGGCGGCATTTTTTGCCGCGGTTGGGGCCGCTTTTGCGGCCGCCTTGGGTTTGCTGGTTTCGGCTTTCACTGACAGAACTCCTCGCGTAACGGGCTGGCCCGGGCTGCGCAGGCAGCCAAGGGCGGGTGGCAAGCCTTCCGGGGTTTTGCCGGGGCGCGATTGTATCGACCTGCGCGGACGCAAACGGGAACGTTGCAGATACAACACAAAAGGATGTGGGGCCATCCCTGCCCGTTCCGGTGCAAACCGTTCAAACGAGACTCTGCTCCAGCCCCTGCAGAAAGATGTCCTTGGGCAGGTCGATGCCGATGAAGACCATCTTGCTGGTGCGCGCCTCCCCTTCGGCCCACTGGGGGCCCAGGTCGCTGCCCATGAGCTGGTGCACGCCCTGGAAGATCACCTTGCGATCGGTGCCCTGCATGTTCAGCACGCCCTTGTAGCGCAGCATGCGCGGGCCATAGATGTTGACGATGGCACCCAGAAAATCCTCCAGCTTGGCCGGATCGAACGGGCGATCCGAACGGTAGACGAAGCTCTTGACATCGTCGTCATGGTGGTGATGGTGCCCATGGCCCTCGTGTCCGTGCTGGTGCGAAGGGTGGTTGCAGTGCTCGCCGTGCACATGGTCGTGGTGCCCATGCCCATGGCCGTGGTGGTCGTGCTCCTCCTCTTCCTTGAGGAAGTCGGGGTCGATATCCAGCTTGGCATTGAGGTTGAAGCCCCGCAGGTCCAGCACCTCCTTGAGCGGCACCTCGCCAAAGTGCACGGCCTTGATGGGCGCGCGCGGGTTCATGTGTTTCAAGCGATGGATCAGCGCCTCGGTGTCCTCGGCGCTCACGAGGTCGGTCTTGGACAGGAAGATCTGGTCCGCAAAGCCCACCTGGCGGCGTGCCTCCTGGCGGTCGTTGAGCTGCTGGGCCGCGTGCTTGGCATCGACCAGCGTGATGATGGAGTCGATCAGGTAGGTTTCGGCGATCTCCTCGTCCATGAAGAAGGTCTGCGCCACGGGGCCGGGGTCGGCCACGCCGGTGGTCTCGATCACGATGCGATCGAACTCCAGCAGATTCTTGCGCCGTTTGGCAGCCAGCAACTGCAGGGTTTCGCGCAGGTCTTCGCGGATGGTGCAGCAGATGCAGCCATTGCTCATCTGCACGATCTGCTCCTTGGAGTCGGTCACCAGGATGTCGTTGTCGATGTTCTCTTCGCCAAATTCGTTCTCGATCACGGCGATCTTCTGGCCATGGGCTTCGCTCAGCAGGCGCTTGAGCAGCGTGGTCTTTCCGGAACCCAGAAAACCGGTGAGGATGGTGACAGGAATGAGGGACATGGGGAGTAGCCTTGGGAGATGCAATGGGCCGTGCAGCCCGTTGGACGGAGCACCAGACCGCGAAGGGGTGAGTTTAGCGGGGCACAAAAGCCCGCGCCGGACGCGGCGCAACCGGGCCACCAGCGGAAAAGGCCGTCGTCTATGCCACCGGCTGCTCGTCCACCGCGCGCAGCATGCGCAGACCGTTGAACACCACGATCAGGCTGGCACCCATGTCGGCAAATACCGCCATCCACATCGAGGCGCCGTTGAACAGCGCCAGCCACAGAAATACCAGCTTGATGCCCAGCGCCAGCGCAATGTTCTGCCACAGCACGGCGCGCGTGCGGCGCGACAGCCGCATGAGCTCTGGAATGCGCCGCAGATCGTCGTTCATGATGACCACATCGGCCGCCTCCATGGCCGTGTCGGTGCCTGCCGCCCCCATGGCGATGCCGATGTCCGCGCGGGCCAGCGCGGGGGCATCGTTGATGCCGTCCCCCACCATGGCGGTGAGGCCGTGGCGCGCCTGCAGGGCTTCGATGGCCGCCAGCTTGTCTTGTGGCAGCAGGTTGCCCTGCACCTCCTCCACGCCCGCCTGGGCGGCGATGGTGCCAGCCGTCACCTGGTTGTCGCCTGTCAGCATCACCGGGGCCACGCCCATGGCACGCAGCGCGGCCAGCGCCTGGCGGGAGCTGTCCTTGATCGTGTCGGCCACCGCAAAAATGGCCAGCACGGCGGTATCGGTTGCCAACAGCGTCACGGTGCGGCCCTGGGCCTCGTGGGCGGCCAGCCGCGCCTCGATGTCGGCACAGCACAAGCCGCGCTCCTCGATCAGGCGATGGTTGCCCAGCACCAGTGCCTGCCCGGCAATGCGGGCCTGCACGCCGCGCCCGGGCAGGGCCGTCAAGGCCTCCAGCGCCGCGCCCGTTGGCGCACCCTGGACGGCATCCAGCCCCTGCGCAATGGCCCGCGACACCGGGTGGTCGGAATGCCCTGCCAGACTGGCCGCCCAGCGCAGCACCTGCGCCGGCACCACCGGGGCACGCCCCTCGGGCAGCGGCAGAACCTCGGTCGCCACCAGCCGGGGCCGGCCTTCGGTGATGGTGCCGGTCTTGTCGAGCGCTATCGCCTGGATCTGGTGGGCGGTCTCCAGATAGACCCCGCCCTTGATGAGAATGCCGCGCCGCGCAGCGGCGGCCAGCCCGCTCACCACCGTGACCGGCGTGGCAATGACCAGCGCGCAAGGGCAGGCAATCACGAGCAGCACCAGGGCCTTGTACAGCGCCTGCGTCCAGGGCACATCCATCAGCCAGGGCATGAGCAGCGCCACCGCCACGGCCAGCGCAAACACCACCGGCGTGTAGATGGCGGCAAACCGGTCCACCAGCTGCTGCGTGGGCGCGCGGCTGCCCTGGGCCTGCTCCACCGCATGGATGATGCGGGCCAACGTGGTATGGCTGGCCGTGGCCGTCACCCGCATTTCCAGGGTGCCGGTGTCGTTGATGGTGCCGGCAAACAGGGTGTCGCCCGCAGCCTTGTCCACGGGCAGGCTTTCGCCCGTCACCGAGGCCTGGTTGACCGCGCTGGTGCCCGCGATGACCACGCCATCGAGCGGTACGCGCGCGCCCGGCCGGATGCGCACCACCGCGTCCAGCGCCACAGCGGCCGCGGCGGCTGGCTGCCAGGCACCGTCGGGCTGGCACACCTCGGCCGTATCGGGCGCCAGGTCGAGCAGGCTTTTGATGGCGTTGCGGGCACGATCCACCGAACGTGCCTCGATCAGCTCCGCAATGGCATACAGCGCCATCACCATGGCGGCCTCGGGCCACTGGCCGATGACAAACGCGCCGCTCACGGCCACGGTCATCAGCGCATTGATGTTGAGCCGTCCGCGCCCCAGTGCAGCCAGGCCCTTGCGGTAGGTGGAAAAACCGGCCAGCCCGATGGCAGCAGCGGCCAGTGCCATGCCGGCCGCCTGCAACACCCGCGTGTCTGGCGCCAGAAAGGCCAGCAGATCGGCCGCAATGGCCAGTCCCAGCGCCCACCCCAAACGCCACAGCCCCTGCGCGCCCGGCAGATGGGCATATGCCTGCGCCACAGGCTGCGGATCAAACCCCGCCTGCCGGATGGCCGCCAGAATTTGCGGCATCGCCGCGGGCGCCGCATCAATGGCCAGCGTGCGGGCCGCCAGCTGGAAGCGCAGGCCGTGCAGGCCAGAAATGCCCGCCAGGGCGTGGCGGATCTCGCTTTCCTCGGCCGCACAGTCCATGCTGGCGATGCGGAAAACCGCCCCGTGGGCGGCCCCACGCGCGACGCCTTCGGCGCCCTGCACGGCGGTGGGCCCAAGGGCCGGCGCGCAGGAACAATGGCCGCAGGCATCCGCCGGGGCGGGAGAAGTGTGGGGGGGTGTGCTCATGCTGGCTTTCCTTGCTTGACCCTATTGGAAACCCTGATGCCACTTCAGAGTCAAGCACGCGCGCGGCGTACCATGGCCACACCACCCCACGAGCAGCACACCCCCATGAAAATCGGCGAGCTGGCCGCCCTGGCCCACACCCCGGTCGCAACCATCCGGTATTACGAACGCGAAGGCCTGTTGCCCGAGGCCGCCCGCAACGGGAGCAACTACCGCATCTACGACGAAGCCCAGGCCACGCGCCTGTCGTTCATACGGCACTGCCGGGGCCTGGACATGACGCTGGACGAAATCCGCACCCTGCTGCGCTTCAAAGACGCGCCCACGCGCAGCTGCGGCGATGTCAACGCCCTGCTGGACGCGCACATCGGCCACGTCGCGGCGCGCATCCGCGAACTGCGCCAGCTCGAAAAGCAGCTCAAGCAGCTGCGCAAGCAGTGCCACGAAGCCCAGGATGCCGCCCACTGCGGCATCCTCAATGGGCTGACCGACATCGCCAGCCGGCCGGGCCGGCTGCACGCGGGCCATGTGCACGGCACGCATGTCCGCGCGACCGCACCCAGCGCCACGCGCACGCCGCAAAAGCCCGGCGGTTGACCGGCGCTAGCGCCCATGAATATTGCGCAGACAGCCATATAAAAAGAAATGTTATTGCACCACCGCTCGGTGGGTTGACGGGCCCCTGGGCCGTAGCGGCCTCAGCGGCTACTTGCGCCGCGCGCGCGGGTGCGCCGCGTCGTACACCTTGGCCAGGTGCTGGAAATCCAGCCGCGTATAGACCTGCGTGGTGGTGATGTTGGCGTGGCCCAGCAGCTCCTGCACGGCACGCAGGTCGCCGCTGCTTTGCAGCAGGTGGCTGGCGAACGAGTGGCGCAGCATGTGCGGGTGCACCGGCGTGGTCAGCCCCGCCTGCTGGCTGCGCTGGCGCAGGCGCAGCCAGACCGACTGGGCCGTGAGCCGCGCACCGCGCTGGCCCACGAACAGCGCCGCATCGAGCCGCGCAGAGCCATCACCACCAAATGGCGTGGCGCGCAGCGCCAGCCAGGCCTGCAGCGCGGCCACGGCGGCAGCGCCCACGGGCACGCTGCGGCGCTTGCTGCCCTTGCCGAACACATGGGCCTCGCCAGCCTGCAGGTCGATCCAGCCACGGCCCTGGCGCTGCGTGTCGGGGCCGGGCACGGCATCCAGCCCCACCAGCTCGCCCACCCGCAGGCCGCAGCCATACAGCAGCTCGACCATGGCCGCATCCCGCGCTTCCAGCCAGGGGTCGGCGCCGGCATGGTCGAACTCGGCCAGGCGCACGGCGTCGTCCACGCCCAGCGCCTTGGGCAAGGGTTTGGGGGCCTTGGGTGCGCGCACGTCCTGCACGGGGTTGTGCCCTATCAGGCCCTGCCGCCCGGCCCAGGTGAAAAAACCGCGCCAGCCCGACAGGATGAGCGCAATGCCCCGCCCACTGCGCCCCGCACTGTGCATCTGCGCCACGAAACGGCGGATGTGGGCGCTGGTCAGTTGCAGCAGGGGCAACTGCACGCCCGCCGCCAGCTGCGCCAGTTTTTCCAGATCGAGGGTGTACAGCGTGAGCGTGCGCGCGGCCAGGCGTTTTTCGACCCGCACATGCTCCAGATACCGCAGCACATGGGGGTCGGCAGGCAACGGCACGCTCGACACGTCAGACATGGCGACTCAGAAAGATTGCAGTGGAGAGTCCACCGCCGTAAGAACCACGCGCAATGTCGGCAACTGGCGCGCCGCCATACCAGCGCCACCGCGGAACCGGCTTTGCCGGGCCGGGGGTGGCGTCCCCCCTCGGGGGGGATGACGCGCAGCGTCTCAGGGGGGAGGTCATCGCAGGCGCATCAGCGCCGCGCTCGCCAGTTCGGCCATGCGCGCCAGGAATTCGGTGCCCAGGGTGGCATCAAAGCGCTGCGGGTCGTGCGAGCCCAGCACCAGCAGGCCAAAAGCGGGGGTGGCGCTGTCGATGGCGCCTTCGCGCAGCGGCAGCAGGGCCAGGGACTGGGGTGGTTCGCCCGCCTCGCCGGCCAGCCAGGCGGCGGGCTCAAAACCCAGGTTGGGGCCGCAGAACGGCATGGTCAGCGAGGAGGCGAAGGCCTGGGCGTCCTCGCTGGCGCCCTGGGTGAAGTCGGCGTCGATATAAGGCCCTGCAACACCCCACACGCGCACGGCAGCCTGCGGCACATCGAACAGCGTGCGCAGCCCGTCCACCACGGCCTGGGGTAGGTCCATGGGGTCGCGTACCTGCAGCAGGGCGCTGGTCCAGTGGTCCACCTTGGCGGAGATGGCGGCGTTCTCGTTGCCGTGGCGCACCATTTCCATGATGCGCTGCTCCAGGCCCTTGATCTTCTCGCGCAGCATTTCTGCCTGGCGCTCTTGCAGGCTTACGGCGCGGGTGCCATGCGGGCTGGAGATCTGCACGCTGGCCAGCACCTCGGCGTGGCGCTCGAAAAAACCGGGTGTCTGGGTGAGAAACTGGGCGATGTCGTCTTCGGTGATCGGAGGGATGTGGGAGCTGGTGGTCATGGCGTGTCAGGGAGTTCGATCTGGCCGTCAAAAACAGCGGTGGCCGGGCCGGTCATGAAAACGGAGTCGGCCTCCTGGCCGCTCCAGGCAATGGTGAGCAGGCCGCCGCGGGTCTGCACGTCCACCTGGGCGTCGAGCAGTCCCAGCCGGATGCCCGCTGCCACGGCAGCGCAGGCGCCGGAGCCGCACGCCAGGGTTTCCCCCGCGCCGCGCTCGAACACGCGCAGGCGCACATGGCTGCGGTCCACGATCTGCAGGTAACCGGCGTTCACCCGCCGCGGAAAGCGCGGGTGCGATTCGATCAGCGGGCCGGTCTCGGCCACGGGCGCGGCGTCCACATCCTCCACCAGTTGCACGGCATGCGGGTTGCCCATGGACACCACCGCGACCAGGACAGCAGCATCTTGCGCAGACCCAGAGAGCGCCAGAGGCCATTTTTGCCCCACACCCTGCGCCACCGGCGTGAGGCCAGTCGCGTCAAAAGGCACCAGCGCCGCGTCAAACACCGGGCGACCCATGTCCACCGTCACGCGGCCATCAGGATTGAGACGGGGGGCAATCACGCCGGCCAGCGTCTGTACGCGAATCGTGTCCTTGTGCGTCAGGCCCTTGTCATGCACATAACGCGCAAAGCAGCGCGCGCCGTTGCCGCACTGTTCCACCTCGCCGCCGTCGGCGTTGTGGATCACGTATTCGAAATCGATGCCCTCGCCCGGCGAGGGCCGCACGGTGAGAATCTGGTCGGCGCCCACGCCAAAGTGGCGGTCGGCCAGCCAGCGGTAGTGCGCCGGAGTCAGCCCCAGCCGGCCCCGCGTTTCGTCGAGCACCACGAAATCGTTGCCCGCGCCCTGCATTTTGGTGAAGCGAATCTTCATGGGCTGGATTATCGTCGGTGGGCTCCATCCACCCACAATAGCCCCGACACTCCCTGCTCCCCATGGCCCGATTGCAAGCTTTTTCCGAGCCAGTGCCATCCGGACATGTACGGCCGAAAAGCAACCCGCGCCCTGCCCATAATTCAAGCATGCCCCGCACCACCCAACAACTGCACACCCACCGCGAACCCGTTGCCACCCGCCCTGCCGCCACCGTGCTGTTGCTGCGCGATGCACCGGACAACGGCGGGTTCGAAATCCTCATGACCCGGCGCTCGGGCACGGCCAGCTTTGCACCTGGCGCCTATGTGTTTCCGGGCGGGGGCATCGATGCACTCGACGCGCAATCACACGCCGCCGCCGACCGCCGCCCCACGCAGGACGACCTGCACCTCACCCAGGCCATTGCCGCCATCCGCGAGAGCTTTGAAGAGCTGGGGGTGCTGCTGGCGCGCCATGCGGATGGCCCCCGCAAGGGTTGGATGGCCGATGCGCAGGACATCGCCGCCATCGACCGCCACCAACCCTTTGTCGCGCAGTGCCAGGCCCGCGGCCTGCGCCTGGCGGCCGACAGCGTGTACCTGCTGGCCCACTGGACCGGCGACCGCGACCTGCCCCGGCGCTTTGACGTGCCGTTTCTCGTGGCCCGCATGCCCGAGGGCCAGGAGCCCGTGGCCGACGAGGCCGAGCAGTTCGAGCCCGTGTGGGTGCGCCCTGCCGATGCCCTGGCGCGGCACGAGGACGGACAGTTCTTCATGATCTTCCCCACCATCCGCACGCTGCAGCGGCTGGCCCAATTCACCAGCACCCAGGCGGTGCTCGACGCCGTGGCGCACGAGCAGCCGCTGTGGGTGAGCTGCCCGCGCGCCGGCATCCTGGCGGGCAAGGAAGCGCGCTACATGGAAGACGAAGCGCCGTTTGGCGAGCTGGCCCTGGTCTGCCCCGACGGACAGATCGTGCACCCGCTCGACTGGCAGGCCGAGCGCCCCATGCCGCTGCTGCGCAACGTGATGCGCCTCACGGCCCCCAACCCCGGCGTGATGACCGGCCCCGGCACCAACAGCTACCTGGTGGGCGACCCGGCCACGGGCTTCATCGCCATCGACCCCGGCCCGGCCGATGCCGAGCACCTGGACAAGCTCTGGCGTGCCGCCGGGGGCGATATCCGCATGATCGTGTGCACCCATTCGCATGCCGACCACTCGCCCGGCGCCGCGCCGCTGCAGGCGCTGTGCGTGCAGGCGGGCCAGGTCAGGCCGCCCATCCTGGGCCTGCCATCGGCACCCACGGCCCGCGCCGCCAGCCAGTTCACGCCCGACCGTTCGCTACAAAACAATGAGCTGCTCGCGCTGACCGGACAAACGCCAGAGGGAAAAATAACGCACACCCTGCAGGTCATCCACACCCCCGGCCATGCCGCCAACCACCTGTGCCTGCTGCTGCAGGAAGACGGCCTGCTGTTCAGCGGCGACCACATCCTGAACGGCAGCACCACCGTGATCGACCCGCCCGACGGCAACATGGCCGACTACCTCGATTCGCTCGATCGGCTGGATGCGGTGTGCGCCGAACACGGCGTGGAATTCATCCTGCCCGCCCACGGCTACGTGCTGGGCGGACCGATCCATGGGGCGCGCAGCGCGATTGCCCGGCTCAAGGCCCACCGCCTGGCGCGCGAGGCCAAGGTGCTGGCCGCCATGCAGGCGCAGCCCGATGGCAGCATGGACGACTGGGTGCAGCGCGCCTACGACGACGTGCCCCCGCGCCTGTGGCCCGTGGCCCAGCGCTCGCTGCTGGCGCATGTCGAGCGCATCCGTTCGCTGCAGCCTGGCAATAACTGAACGACAAAAACACCTCACACCACCCATTCAATGACCGACAAGAACCCCGACCCCAGCCACATCCGCCTGGCCAAACGCGTGGCCGACCAACTGAACTGCTCGCGCAGCACGGCCGAGCAGTTCATCGAAGGCGGCTTTGTGCGCGTGGACGGCCAGGTGGTGGAAGCCCCCGGTGCCCGCGTGCGCCCCGACCAGGCCGTGGCGGTGGCGCCAGACGCCAGCCTGCTGGAGCTCACGCCGGTCACACTGCTGCTGCACAAGCCGGCGGGGTTCGAGGCTGGCCTGGGACTTCCGGCCGGGCAAGCCGCCCACGCCAGCCGCAGCCAGGGCGCGCCACAGGCCGCCACGCTGCTCGGTGCTGCCTCGCACCTGGCCGAAGACGCCTCGGGCATCCGCGTGCTGCAGCGCCATTTCCGGCAGCTCGAATGCTTCACGCCGCTGCCCACCGAGGCCAGCGGCCTGGTGGTCTACACGCAGGACAAACGCATCGCGCGCAAGCTGGCGGAAGACATCGAATCGCTGGAGCAGGAATGCATCGTCGAGGTGAAAGGCGAGATCGCCCCCAATGGACTGCAGCGCCTGTGCCACGGCCTCACGTTCAACGGCCGCCCGCTGCCGCCCATCAAGGTGAGCTGGCAAAACGAGACCCGGCTGCGCTTTGCGCTGAAGGGCATCCGCCCCGGGCAGGTCCCGGCGATGTGCGAGGCCGTGGGCCTGTCGGTGGTGGCCCTCAAGCGCATCCGCATCGGCCGCGTGCCGCTGGCCAAGGTGCCCGAGGGGCAGTGGCGCTATCTGCAGCCGTGGGAACGGTTCTAATCCGCTGCGCGGCTGCGCGCTGCCCGGGGAGAGGATTCAAAAACAATAGCTGCCAGCGCTTGATTGACAAGCACTGGCAGCCATCTTTATCAATGTGTGAAGCGCGCCGATAAGCCGGATTCTGTGCACTGCCGGCCCTCTTGCGAAGACCCGCAGCGTGACCGCCATTACTCTGGGCCGGGTGTCGCCACCACGGCTCGATGCTACCTACCCGCCAGCTCTGCGGAACCACATCAACGCTGGCCTACTTGGTATTGCTGCGCGTAGAGATTGCCCGTTTCACCCCGAGCGGGCTTGCCCGCTCGGGGTGGCTGTTCGGACCCGGCTTTCGCCGGGTTCGGACAGCTCTCGCTGTCCTCTCGCCAGCTTGCGCTGGCGCCTCACAGAACACTCCGTGGCAGGTAGTTTCCACCCGGACTCGTCTCTGTTGCTCTGATCCTCACCTCACGGTGGGCAGCCGTTAGCTGCTACGCTGTCCTGTGCAGTCCGGACGTTCCTCCAGTGCCTGGTTTCCCAGATTGCACCAGCGGCGGTCTGGCGCGCTTCACAGGAGTGATTATCGCCCCGATCGGCATATCCATATGCTGCACACCCACGATGAACTGGGCCAGAATGCGTGGGCAACCCCTCTTTTCCCAGGAGACTTCCCATGAAAACCGACAACATTCTGCAAGCCATCGGCAACACCCCGCATGTGCGCATCAATCGCCTGTTTGGTTCGGGTGCCAACGTGTGGATCAAGTCCGAGCGCAGCAACCCCGGCGGCTCCATCAAGGACCGCATTGCGCTGGCCATGGTGGAAGACGCCGAAAAATCCGGTGCGCTGAAGCCCGGCGGCACCATCATCGAGCCCACCAGCGGCAACACCGGCGTGGGCCTGGCCATGGTGGCGGCCGTCAAGGGCTACAAGCTCATCCTCGTGATGCCCGACAGCATGAGCATCGAACGCCGCCGCCTGATGCTGGCCTACGGCGCCAGCTTTGACCTGACGCCGCGCGAAAAGGGCATGAAGGGCTCGATCGCCCGCGCGCAGGAGCTGCAGGCCCAGACACCCAACTCATGGATCCCGCAGCAGTTCGAGAACCCGGCCAACATTGAAGTGCATGTGCGCACCACGGCGCAGGAGATCCTGGCCGACTTCCCCGACGGGCTCGATGCGCTCATCACCGGTGTGGGAACGGGCGGCCACCTCACCGGCGTGGCGCGGGTGCTGAAAGCCAAGTTTCCCCAGCTCAAGGTGTTCGCGGTGGAGCCCACGCAATCACCCGTCATCAGCGGCGGCCAGCCATCGCCGCACCCCATCCAGGGCATTGGCGCGGGCTTCATCCCCAAGAACCTGGACACCAGCGTGCTCGACGGCGTGATCCAGGTCGATGCCGAACCGGCGCGTGAATACGCGCGCCGCAGCGCGCGCGAGGAAGGCATGCTGGTGGGCATCTCCAGCGGCGCCACGCTGGCGGCCATTGCGCAAAAGCTGCCCGAACTGCCCGCCGGCAGCCGGGTGCTGGGCTTCAACTACGACACGGGTGAGCGCTACCTGTCGGTCGAAGGCTTTTTGCCCACGGCTTGACAACCCACGCCGGGTGCGCGCGGCAAGGCACAATCTCGCGCTCCATGGCCACCCGACACCACGCCCCCGTCCACATCTCCGTGGCGCACCCCGGTGCGCCGCTGAGCGCACAGCAAAAGAAGTTCAACCGCCACATCGAGCGCATCGCCCAGCAGCGTGCGTTGCTTGCCGACTGGCAGCAGGCCATCGCCGCCTACCGCGAGCGCCATGCGCGCGAGGCCGTGCCGCTGCAAAAGATGCACCAGGAGCTGATGGTCGAGCTGGTGCAGTACCTGGACGCGGCCAGCGACAACAAGAAGCTCACCAAGGCCGAGCGCCGCACCCTCGGCGAGGCCATCACCGACCGGCTCGCCATGCTGATCGACGCCCTCCCCGACGAGGCCACGCGCGCCAGCCTCAAGGAGATCTACAACCGCCACAGCGGCAGCGACTACGACGCCGAAGAGGCCGCGGGCAACGACGTTGCCAAGGAAATGGCGCAGGCCATGGCGCGGCAGGTGTTCGGCGTGGACGTGGACCTGCAGGATGCCGACATGGACTCGCCCGAGGACTTCCTGCGCCGCCTGCAAGAGCAGTTGCAGGCCCAGCAGGAACGGCATGAACAGGCCGGGCAGCAGCGCGAGGCCCGCCGCGCCGCGCGGCCGCGCAAGCCCAGCACCCGCGAGCTCAAGGCCCAGGAAGAGGCGGCGCAAGCCACGCAGTCGGTGCGCGAGATCTACCGCAAGCTCGCCAGCCACCTGCACCCCGACCGCGAGACCGACCCCGCCGAGCGCGAGCGCAAGACGGTGCTGATGCAGCGCGTGAACCAGGCCTATCAGGACAACAAGCTGCTCGACCTGCTGCAGTTGCAGTTGGAGATCGAGCAGATCGACCCCGAGCACATCGCAGGCCTGAGCGAGCAGCGCCTGCAACACTACAACCGCGTGCTGGCCGAGCAGTTGAAGGAACTGCAGCAGGAGGTGCGGGAGGTGCAAGACCATTTCCTGATGGCGTTCGGGCTCGACCCCTACCAAAACCTCAAGCCCGCGGGCCTCCTGCGCGAGCTGCGTGCGCACCTGCAGATCGTCGAGTACGAGAACCTGCAGCTGCGCAATGCGCTGAACGCCTTGCGCGCCGACCCGGCCACGCTCAAGGGCTGGATCAAGGCCGAGCGCCAACAGCAAAAGGCGCAGCAGGACGACATGGGCGAGTGGTTCTGACGCCGCCCTTCAGGCGCTGTCCCGATAGCGGCCCGGGCGTGCCGACAAACCGCCACCATCACCAGAAACACCAGCAGGTGCTTACTGGAAAATCGTTTTATGCTATCAATAGCATTGCAAATATGGCGATCAGAACTGGGATTGCTGCGCGCACGCGGTCCTAGCCACGGGCCCATAGGCCGCCATGAACGCAGCCACCGCGCGCTGCACGGTGGCGCCGATTTCTTCGGCTGACATCGGCTCCAGGGTCTGGAACAGAAAGCGGTCCAGCCATTCGGCCTCCAGCAGCCCCCGCAGGTGCAGGGCGGCAATGCGGGCATCGGCCTGGCGCAACTGGCCCGCGTCCATGGCCTGCTGCAAAAACGCTGCCGTCACCGCCTCGCTGCGCACGGGACCGAGTTCGTAGCACTGGCGTCCCAGGTCCGAGCGCCCAGCCTCGGCCACGATCAGGCGGCGCACGGCCTGCACCTGGGGCGAATACAGCAGCGTAAGCAGCCCCCGTCCAAACTTCTCCAGCGCCTCGGTCATGTCCTGCAGGGTGGGGTCGAGTGCTTCCAGCGTGGCCTGGAATTCGGCCTCGGTGGCACCGAACACCACGGCCAAAAACAGCTCTTCCTTCGACGCGAAGTAGTTGTACAGCGTGGCCTTGGAATAACCCAGGCGCTCGCAGATGGCCGACATCGTGGCCCGCTCGAACCCCGTTTCCTGAAAAACCTCGGCGGCGGTCTCCAGGATGGCCTGCCGTCTTGTCTCGGTTTTGGCGCGCATGTCAACCTCTTTATTTTTGAACCAATGGGTTCAGTTTATCTTGATTTCACCAAAAACCAAAGCTAAACTAAACCGATCAGTTCATTTAATGGAGTATGGATGCTTCACCACAGCACGCAGTCCGCGCGCCCCTCGCGTCGGCTGACCTGGCCCCTCACCACGCTGGGCGCCGCCCTGTTTCTGGCCGGATGTGCCCAGTTGCCCGACCTGGGCGCCACGCCCCAGCCCCAATCGGCCGACGCTTTCCAGTCCACCGCCTCCCTGCAGGCGCCCAGCGCCCTATGGCCCGCCGAGCAGTGGTGGTCGGCCTACGGCGACGCCCAGCTCAACGCGCTGATCGACGAGGCGCTGGCCGACGCGCCCGACCTGGCTGCCGCCGCGGCGCGGCTGCAACGGGTGGACGCCGTGATGCAGATCACGGGTTCTGCCAACCAACCGCAGGTCAGCGCCAATGCGTCCGTCACCGGCGACAAACTCAGCTACAACCACCTGATCCCCCGCTCGCCCGCCACCGAGGGCCTGAACGACTATGGCCGCGCCACGCTGGATGTGCGCTGGGAGCTCGATTTCTGGGGCAAGAACCGCGCCGCGCTGGCCGCCGCCACGTCGGACGTCGAGGCCAGCCGCGCCGAGCTGGCGCAGGCGCGCCTGTGGCTGGCTACGGGCGTGGCCGCCAATTACGCCGAACTGAGCCGCCTGTATGCCAACCGTGACACCGCCGCCCGCGCGGTGGAGATTCGCCGCAAGACCGCCAGCCTGTTTGCCCAGCGCTTTGACAACGGCCTGGAAACGCGCGGCGGCCTGCGCAATGCCGACGCCCGCCGCGCCGTGACCGAAGGCGAGCTGCTGGCCATCGACGAGCAGATCGCGCTGCAGCGCAACCGCCTGGCCGCCCTGCTGGGCGCGGGCCCCGACCGGGGCCTGGCGCTGCAGCGGCCCACCCTGGTGCTGAACCGCGCTTTTGGCCTGCCCGCCGAGCTGTCGGCCGACCTGCTGGGCCGCCGCCCCGACGTGGTGGCCACGCGCCTGCGGGCCGAGGCCCAGGCCCGCCGCATCGACCAGAAGAAGGCCGAGTTCTACCCCAACGTGAACCTGTCGGCGCTGATCGGCGTGCAGTCGCTGGGGCTGGACATGCTGGCCAAGGGCGGCTCGGGCATCGCAAGCTTCGGCCCGGCGATTTCGCTGCCGATCTTCAGCGGCGGCCGCCTGCAGGGCGAGCTGCGCGGCGCGCACGCCGGTTATGCCGAAGCCGTGGCCCAGTACAACGCCACCGTGGCGCGCGCGCTGCAGGACGTGGCCGACAACGCGGTCAGCCAAAAGGCCCTGGGCCAGCGCCTCATCAAGGCGCAAGAGGCCGTGGACGCCGCCACCGAGGCGCACCGCGTGGCCAGCAACCGCTACGAAGGCGGCCTGGCGACCTACCTGGAAGTGCTGACGGCCGAAGACGGCCTGCTGGGCGCCCTCAGCGCCCAGACCAACCTGCGCTCGGCTTCGCTCACGCTGGACATCGGCCTGCAACGGGCCCTGGGTGGCGGCTACCAGGCGGCCCGGGCCAACACCCTGGCCAGCGCCCCAAAGTAAGCCTCGCCCGGCCACCCCAAAAACATCGAACAAGGAATTCCCATGTCTGACAACCACACCAGCTCTGCCGCCGACACCCTCGTCAAAAAGCGCCGCAACGCCCGCCTTGCCGCCCTGGGCGGCGTGGTGGTGCTGGCCGCCATTGGCTCCACCGCCTACTGGAAGCTGTACGCCTCGCATTTCGTATCGACCGACAACGCCTACGCGGCGGCCGAAGTCGCGCAGATCACCCCCGCCGTGGGCGGCACCGTGCTGGAAGTGAAGGTGAGCGACACCGACGCCGTCCAGCAAGGCGATGTGCTGCTGGTCATCGACCCCACCGACGCACAACTGGCCGTGGCCCAGGCCACGGCGGAACTCGACCGCGCCACGCGCCGCGTGAAGAGCCTCATGGCCAACGACACCAACCTCAGCGCGCAGATCAGCGCCCGCGAGGCCGATGCCCAGCGCGCCAGCGCCCAGCTGGCCGCCGCGCAGGCCGACTTCGAGCGCGCCAAGATCGATCTGCAGCGCCGCCAGGCGCTGGTGGCCTCGGGCTCGGTCTCGGGTGACGAGCTGACGCGCGCCAAGAATGGCTTTGATGCCGCCACCGCCCAACTGGCCGCCGCCAAGGCCGCCGCCGCGCAGGTCACGGCCAACCAGCGCTCTGCCGTGGCCGCCAAGGAGGCCAATGCCGCGCTGATCAGCCAGAGCACCGTGGACACCAACCCCGAAGTGCTTGCGGCCCGGGCGCGCCTGGACCAGGCCAAGGTCGATCTGGCGCGCACCGTGATCCGCGCGCCGCTCGACGGCGTGGTGGCCAAGCGCATGGTGCAGCTGGGCCAGCGCGTGCAGCCCGGCATGCCGCTGATGGCGGTGGTGCCCGTCAATGACATCTACGTGGACGCCAACTTCAAGGAGGTGCAGCTGGAAAAAGTGCGCGTGGGCCAGAGCGTGAAGCTGCACGCCGACATCTACGGCAAGGGCGTGACCTACCAGGGCGTGGTCGAAGGTTTCTCGGGCGGCTCGGGCTCGGCCTTCTCGGCCATTCCGGCGCAGAACGCCACGGGCAACTGGATCAAGGTGGTGCAGCGCCTGCCGGTGCGCGTGAAGCTCGATCCAGCCCAGCTGCAGGCCAACCCGCTGAAGGTGGGCCTGTCGATGCATGCTGAAATCGACACCCGCACGGGCGGCCAGCAAGCCGCTGCCGCCGCCCAAGCCCCCCGCACCGCCGCAGCGAACTGAGCGGGACCGCCACCATGAGTCAAGCGACGACGGCGCCCGACGCGCCGGCCCCCCTGGCCCACGACGGTGTGGCGCCCCTGAAGGGCCCGATGCTGGCCGTGGCCGCCCTGATGCTGGCTGCTGCCAACTTCATCGCGGTCCTCAACATGACCATCGCCAACGTGGCGGTGCCCAACATTGCCGGCGCGCTCGGTGCCGCCGCCAGCCAGGGCACCTGGGTCATCACCTCGTTCGCCGTGGGCGAGGCCATCACGGTGCCGCTGACCGGCTGGTTTGCGGCGCGCTTCGGCCCCGTGCGCGTGTTCGTGGTGTCGATGGTCCTGTTCGGCATCTTCTCCATCCTGTGCGGCCTGTCCACCTCGATCGGCATGCTGGTGGTGGCGCGCGTGTTCCAGGGCCTGAGCGGCGGCCCGCTGATGCCGCTGTCGCAAACGCTGATGCTGCGCATCTTCCCCAAGGACAAGGCCGGGGCCGCCATCGGCATCTGGTCGATGACGACGCTGGTGGCGCCCGTGGTCGGCCCCATCCTGGGCGGCTGGCTGGTCGATGACTTCACCTGGAACTGGGTGTTTTTGATCAACGCCCCCATTGCCATCGGTTTTGGCCTGGGCGCCTGGAAGCTGCTCCAGCACATGCAGGATGCCCCCGTGCGCAACCCGTTCGACAAGGTGGGCCTGGTGCTGCTGCTGGTGTGGGTGGTGGCGCTGCAGCTGGTGCTGGACGAGGGCAAGAACCTCGACTGGTTCGCCTCCGGCGAGATCGTGGCGCTGACCATCATCGCCGTGGTGGGCTTTGCCGCCTTCCTGATCTGGGAGCTGCACGAAAAGCACCCGGTGGTGGACTTGCGCGTGTTCCGCCACCGGGGCTTCAACGCTGCCGTCACCACCGTCAGCGTGGCCTATGCCGCCTTCTTCGGCGTCAGCGTGCTCACGCCGCTGTGGCTGCAGAGCTTCATGGGCTATACCGCCACCACGGCGGGCCTGGCCACCGCCTGGACGGGCGTCACCGCGCTGCTGGTCGCGCCCATCGTGGCGTCGAGCAAGCGCGACCCGCGCGCGCTGGTGTTCTTTGGCGTGCTCTGGATGGGCCTGGTGACGCTGTGGCGCACGCTGGCCAACAGCGACATGGCGTTCTGGGACATTGCCATTCCGCTGGCCGTGATGGGCTTTGCGCTGCCGTTCTTCTTCATCCCGACCACGGGCATCGCCCTGGGCAGCGTGGACGAGCGCGAGATGGACTCGGCCGCTGGCCTGATGAACTTTTTGCGCACGCTCTCGGGGGCGTTCGCCACCTCGGTGGTGACCACCGTGTGGGCCAACCAGACCACGCGCAACCACGCCGAACTGGTGGGCCTGACCGACCGCGATGGCAGTGTGCAGGCCCTGCTGCAACAGTCGGGTGCGCCGCCCGAAGTGGCCACACAGGTGGTGGACTATCTCATCGTGTCGCAAAGCGGCATGCTGTCCACCAACCAGGTGATGACGGGCATTGCGGTGATGTTCGTCATCGCCGCCTGCATCATCTGGATCGCACCCAAACCCACGCGCGTCATCGAACCGGGCGCCGGTGGGCATTGACCTCAGAAAGGAGCAAACCATGTTCAAACACATTCTGGTTCCCACCGATGGTTCGGAACTTTCTTTGCGCAACGTGGCGCGGGCTGCTGCTTACGCCCAAGAAACCGGCGCCCGCATCACGCTGTTCTACGCCCAACCCGAGGCGCCTTCGGTTTATGCCGGGATGGGTGCGGTCAGCAATGCGCACCTCGGCCAGGAACTCCAGACCCGGCTGGACGAAGCCGCCACGGAAATCCTGGATGCGGCAGAAAAGCAGGTGCTTGCGGCCGGCGCCAGCTGCCAGCGCGTGGTGCGGGTGGGCAACAAGCCGTATGAGCTCATCATCGCGGCGGCCGACGAGCATGGCTGCGACCTGATCTTCATGGCATCGCACGGCCGCTCGGGCGTCAGCGCCCTGTTGCTGGGCAGCGAGACGCAGAAGGTGCTGGCGCATTCGAAGATTCCGGTGCTGGTGTACCGGTAGAAAGTTCTGCGGCACGGCCGGTAAAATCGGCCTCTCCCGCATTGCCCCTCGCCCGATAACCACGGGCCCGCAAGACCATGATCCGCCTTTCTGAAATCCGGCTGCCCTTCACGGTGGCCGAAGCCCCCGAGGCGCCCCTGCGCGCCGCCACCACCCGCATCCTGGGTCTGGCAGATGCCGATATCGCCCAGCTGCAGGTCTTCAAGCGCAGTTTCGATGCGCGCAAGGCCGATCTGCTGGCGGTGTACATCGTCGACATCGCACTGGCCGATCCCGCGCAGGAAGCCGCCCTGCTCGAACGATGCGCGGGCAACCCGCACATCCAGCCCACGCCCGACATGGCCTGGCGCCCCGTGGGCCAGGCACCTGCCGACCTGCCCCTGCGCCCCGTGGTGGTGGGCTTTGGCCCCTGCGGCATCTTTGCGGCCCTGGTGCTGGCGCAGATGGGTTTCAGGCCCATCGTGCTGGAACGCGGCAAGAACGTGCGCGAGCGCACCCAGGACACCTGGGGCCTGTGGCGCAAGCGCGAGCTGAATCCCGAGAGCAATGTGCAGTTCGGCGAAGGCGGCGCGGGCACCTTCAGCGACGGCAAGCTCTACAGCCAGATCAAGGACCCGCGCCACCTGGGCCGCAAGGTGATGGCCGAATTCGTCAAGGCCGGTGCCCCCGAGGAAATTCTGTACGTGGCGCACCCGCACATCGGCACCTTCAAGCTGGTGAAGGTGGTGGAGAGCCTGCGCGCGCAGATCATCGCGCTGGGCGGCGAGATCCGCTTTGAACAGCGCGTGACCGACCTGATCGTGGAAAACGGCCCGCAAGGCCGCCATGTGCGCGGCCTGAAGGTGCTGAACCAGGCGACGGGCGCGACCACCGAGCTCGCTGCCTCCCATGTGGTGATGGCGCTGGGCCACAGTTCGCGCGACACCTTTGCCATGCTGTACGAGCGGGGTGTGCAGATGGAAGCCAAGCCGTTTTCCATCGGCTTTCGCATCGAGCACCCGCAGGGCGTGATCGACCGCGCGCGCTGGGGCCGCCACGCGGGCCACCCGCTGCTGGGCGCGGCCGACTACAAGCTGGTGCACCACGCCGCCAACGGCCGCGCGGTGTACAGCTTCTGCATGTGCCCCGGCGGCACCGTGGTGGCCGCCACCAGCGAGCCGGGCCGCGTGGTCACCAACGGCATGAGCCAGTACTCGCGCAACGAGCGCAATGCCAACGCGGGCATGGTGGTGGGCATCGACCCGCACGACTATCCGCGCGACCCCGATGCCTACGCGGCCGCGCTGGGCGCCACCCACGGGGTCGAGGCCCTGGCCGCCGACCGGCACCATCCGCTGGCGGGCATCGTGCTGCAGCGCCAGCTGGAATCGGGCGCCTATGTGCTGGGCGGCAGCAATTACAGCGCGCCCGGCCAGCTGGTAGGCGATTTCATCGCAGGCCGGCCCTCCAAGGATCTGGGCAGCGTGGAGCCCTCGTACAAGCCCGGCGTGGCGCTGGGCGATCTGCACGCCGCCCTGCCCGGCTATGCCATCACTGCCCTGCGCGAGGCCCTGCCGGTGTTCGGCCGCAAGATCAAGGGCTTTGACATGCACGACGCCGTGCTCACCGGCGTGGAGACACGCACGTCGGCGCCGCTGCGCATCGACCGCGGCGACCACCTGCAAAGCCCCAACACCCCCGGCCTGTACCCGGCCGGCGAAGGGGCGGGCTACGCGGGGGGCATTCTTTCGGCGGGCGTGGACGGCATCAAGGTGGGCGAGGCCGTGGCCCGCAGCCTGCTGGGCTTGGGCTGATACGCGCCGCCATGAAAAAACCGCCAGGGACCTGGGCCCACTGGCGGTTCGGGAAAGAAGCGGCCGCAATCAGCTGTTGGGCTGGCTGTTCTGCAGCGCAGCGATGCGCTCTTCGATCGGCGGGTGGGTGCTGAACAGCTTGCCGATGCCGCCGGCAATGCCCATGGCCGCCATGCTTTTCGGCAGCTCGGCCGGGTGCATGCCGCCCAGGCGGGCCAGGGCGTTGATCATGGGCTGGCGGCGCCCCATGAGCTGGGTGGCGCCCGCGTCGGCGCGGAACTCGCGCTGGCGCGAGAACCAGGCCACGATGATGGCCGCCACGAAGCCCAGCACGATGTCGAGCACCACGGTGGTGACCATGTAGCCGATGCCGGGGCCCGAACGGTTCTCGTTGTTCTTGTTGAGGAAGCTGTCCACCGCGTAGCCGATCACGCGCGACAGGAACACCACGAAGGTGTTCATCACGCCCTGGATCAGCGTCATGGTGACCATGTCGCCGTTGGCAACGTGGGCCACTTCGTGGCCGATCACGGCCTCGACTTCCTCGCGCGTCATGCCCTGCAGCAGGCCCGTGGAAACGGCCACCAAGGCCGAATTCTTGAACGCGCCCGTGGCAAAGGCGTTGGGATCGCCCTCGAAGATGCCGACCTCGGGCATGCCGATGCCGGCCTTGTCGGCGAACTTGCGCACGGTCTCGACGATCCAGGCCTCATCGGCGTTGCGCGGCTGCTCGATGATCTGCACGCCCGCACTCCACTTGGCCATGGGCTTGCTGATCAGCAGCGAGATGATGGCACCGCCAAAGCCCATGACAAAGGCAAAACCAAGCAACGCGCCCAGATTCAGGCCGTTGGCCGTGAGGTAGCGGTTGACGCCCAGCAGGCTGGCAACAATGCCCAGCACGGCCACCACGGCCACGTTGGTCAAGAGGAACAAAATAATGCGTTTCATGGGTTCTCCACAGAGGTGCGGGGGACTGGAACGGCACACATGGGGGTGGCTGCGCGCTCCTTCAAGCCGGGGTCACAGCGCTGCAGATCCCATGGTGTGGTTGTTTTTGCGGGGCGCGCTGCGGAATACGAGGGAATCATCATAGAAGGAAAAGTTCTCATTCCCGGGCCACCAGCCCGGTATCCCCAGCACGGGCAATGGCACAAAGGGCTTGGCCACCAGGTGCTCGGGCTGCAGCTGCTGCGCCAGCCAGGCATCGAGAGATGCTGCTGAATCCGTCGCTGCCTGCGCTTGATAGACATGCGCGGTGATGGGTTTGCGCGGATAAACCAGTTTTTCCAGCAGCGCGTGGCCGAACAACACCAGCCGGGCCTCGCACCACAGCGGGCGCAGTTCCACAAATAGCCGCCGCCAATCGCGCGCATTCAGCGCCTGCCACAGCGGCGCCGGAGCATCAAGCACGGCACCGTTTTCATCGAACACCGTGAGCGCATCCCGCAGCGCCCCCCGCACCGCCTGAACGCCATCGGCCGCGATCGCCCGGGCCTGCAACTGGTTCAGCCGCCGCTTGGTCAGCGGAAACTGCAGCCACACCAGGCCGTTGAAGAAGTCATGCAGGTTGTCGCGCGTGGGCACACGGCGGGTGTCGAAGATGAACTGTTCGTAGGCGGTGCCATCGGGCAGTTCGGACTGGGGGACAAAACGCATTGGCCCCCTGCCCGCACCCAGTGCCGCCTGGAGCGCACTGTGCACGGTATCGCCCCGCACAATCCGCTGCGCCACCGGTTCTCCCGTGGCCCGCCAGGGCGCAAGCCAGGCAGCGCCCCAATCCACGGCGGCTACACCAGCCGCCACGGCAGCGCTTCACCCGCGCGCAAAGGCTTGAGCTCGGCTTCGCCAAACGCAAAGCTGTCAGGCGGGGTCCACGATTCGCGGCGCAGGGTGATGGTGCCGGTGTTGCGCGGCAGGCTGTAGAAGTCGGGGCCATGGAAGCTGGCGAAGCCTTCCAGCTTGTCGAGCGCACCGGCGTTGTCGAACGCCTCGGCGTACATCTCGATGGCGGCGTGGGCCGTGTAGCAGCCCGCGCAGCCGGTGGCGTGTTCCTTGAGGTGCGCGGGGTGCGGCGCGCTGTCGGTACCCAGAAAGAACTTGCTGCTGCCGCTGGTGGCGGCCTGCACCAGGGCCACGCGGTGGGTTTCGCGCTTGAGCACGGGCAGGCAGTAGTAGTGCGGGCGGATGCCGCCCGTGAAGATGGCGTTGCGGTTGTAGAGCAGGTGGTGCGCCGTGATGGTGGCGGCGGTGAAGCGGTCGGCGCCTGCCACGTAGTCGGCGGCGTCCTTGGTGGTGATGTGCTCGAAGACGATTTTCAGCTCGGGGAAATCGCGGCGCAGCGGGATGAGCTGCTGCTCGATGAACACGGCCTCGCGGTCGAACAGGTCGATGTCGCTGCTGGTCACTTCGCCATGCACCAGCAGCAGCAAACCGGCCTTCTGCATGGCTTCGAGCGTCTTGTAGGTCTTGCGCAGGTCGGTCACGCCCGCGTCGCTGTTGGTGGTGGCGCCAGCGGGGTAGAGCTTGCAGGCCACCACGCCCGCCGCCTTGGCACGCACGATTTCTTCGGGCGGCAGGTTGTCGGTGAGGTACAGCGTCATCAGCGGCTCGAACTGCACACCACCATCTTCACGTGGCGGCGCGGCCGCCAGGATGCGCTGCTGGTAATCGAGCGCCTGCGCGGCCGTGGTCACGGGCGGGCGCAGGTTGGGCATGATGATCGCGCGGCCGAACTGGGCGGCGGTGTGCGGCACCACGGTGTGCAGGGGCTCGCCGTCGCGCACATGCAGGTGCCAGTCGTCGGGGCGGGTGATGGTGAGGGTGTCAAGGGCGGCAGTCATGGCCGCCATTGTCCCATCCCTGCCCGCTATCGGGAATTTGCCATCGCGTCCCGGATGGCGGCAGCCATGGGTTTATTCAGGGTCGTAACCGGCGAGATCCAGCGCCTCACGCAGCGAATCGAGCGCATCGCGCACGAGGAAGGTTTCCGCATCGTCCCGGGAACACGCCCGGATGCCCTCATGGCCGATGTTCTTGACGAAGCGCGCCAGCGCCTGGGCGTTTTCGGGTGTCAGCTCAGCGGTGATGACCACGGGTTGTTTCATTGTCAGTATCTCGTTCAGGCTTCAGGCCATTGCGGCCGCATGCCGGGAGATTCCGGCCAGGGGCATCTTACCGGCGGATGGGACGCGCATGGCACAGCCCGCCCCGGCCTGAAAAGGCCAACGGCACCCGAAGGTGCCGCTGGGCGACGGGACGTGCAGTGCCCTCAGTGCTGCAGGATCTTGTTGAGGAATTCCTTGGTGCGTGGCTGGCGGTTCTCGGGGTGGCCGAAGAACTCGTCCCTGGAGCAGTCCTCCAGGATCTTGCCGCCCACGTCCATGAAGATCACGCGGCTGGCGACCTTGCGCGCGAAGCCCATTTCGTGGGTCACGCACATCATGGTCATGCCTTCGTGGGCCAGGCCCACCATCACATCCAGCACCTCACCCACCATTTCGGGGTCGAGGGCCGAGGTGGGCTCGTCGAACAGCATCACGATGGGGTCCATGCTCAGCGCCCGCGCAATGGCCACGCGCTGCTGCTGGCCGCCCGAGAGCTGGCCCGGGAACTTGTCCTTGTGCGCCATCAGGCCCACGCGCTCCAGCATCTTGAGGCCGCGCTTCCTGGCTTCGTCGGCGCTGCGGCCCAGCACCTTGACCTGGGCGATGGTCAGGTTGTCCGTCACCGACAGGTGCGGAAACAGCTCGAAGTGCTGGAACACCATGCCCACGCGGCTGCGCAGCTTGGGCAGGTCGGTCTTGGGGTCGTGCACGGCCACGCCATCCACATAGATTTCGCCCTCCTGGAAGGGCTCCAGTGCATTGATGGTCTTGATCAGCGTGGACTTGCCGGAACCCGAAGGACCGCACACCACCACCACCTCGCCTTTCTGGATGGTGGTGGAGCAATCGGTCAGCACCTGCACGGGGCCATACCACTTGGATACATTTTTGAGTTCGATCATTTCTTTCTCCAATCTCTTCTCTCGTCACTTGTTCAGGGCACTGGCCGCCCAACCGGCACGGCCGTCGCCAGCAGACACCGTGGAACTGGCTTTGCCAGGCCACCGGTGTCGTCCCCCTGGAGGGGGAAGGCACGAAGCGACTCAGGGGGTGTCATCGAATAATTGCGATCTTCTGGTGCAGGCGCTTGACCATCCAGGACAAGGCATAGCACATCGCAAAGTACAGCACCGCCGCAGCCAGATAGGCCTCGATGGGGCGGCCAAAGTTCTTGCCGGCCACTTCAAAGCCCTTGAGCATGTCGTAGGCGCCAATGGCATAGACCAGCGAGGTGTCCTGGAACAGGATGATGGTCTGCGTCAGCAGCACCGGCAGCATGTTGCGAAACGCCTGCGGCAGGATCACCAGCTTCATGTTCTGGCTGTAGGTCATGCCCATCGCTTGGCCCGCATACACCTGCCCCCGCGGCACCGACTGGATGCCCGCGCGCATGATTTCGCTGAAATACGCGGCTTCAAAAGCGATGAAGGTGACCACCGCCGACACTTCGGCGCCGATGGGACGGCCAATGATGGCGGGCACCAGCAGGAAGAACCACAGGATCACCATCACCAGCGGAATGCTGCGCATGCCGTTGACATAGATGGTGGCGGGAATATCGAGCCACTTCTTGCCCGACAGGCGCATCAGCGCCAGCACGGTGCCGAACAGCACGCCGCCAACCGTGGCCACCAGCGTGAGCACGAGGCTGAAATACAGCCCCTTGAGCACGAAGTTGGAGATCAGGTCCCAGTTGTAGAAGGAGAAGTCAAGATTCATGTCAGTGCCCTCCCGATCCGCCGGCCACGACCATGCCCGGCACGCGGGCACGCTTTTCGATGAAAGCCATGATGCGGTTGATGGCAAATGCCGAGACGATGTAGCAGGCCGTGACGGCCAGGTAGACCTCGATGCCGCGCGAGGTTTCTTCCTGTGCCTGCATGGCGAACATCGTGAGTTCGGCCACCGACACGGCAAACGCCACCGACGAGTTCTTGAAGATGTTCATCGTCTCGCTGGTCAGCGGCGGAATGATGATGCGAAACGCCATGGGCAGCAGCACGTAGCGGTAGGTCTGGAAGGTTGTGAAGCCCATCGCCAGGCCTGCATAGCGCTGGCCGCGCGGCAGGGCCTGGATGCCCGAGCGCACCTGCTCGGCAATACGCGCCGACGTGAAAAAGCCCAGCGCCAGCACCACCAGCACGAAGCCGGGCACGCCCTGCATCACCGGAAACAGCGTCGGTACCACGTGGTACCACAGGAAAATCTGCACCAGCAACGGGATGTTGCGGAACAGTTCCACCCAGGCATTGCCCAGGCGCACGACCACCGGCCGCCCCTGCAATGTGCGCAGCGTGCCAATGACCGACCCCAGCACCAGCGCCAGCAACAGTGCCAACAGCGAAACCGACACGGTCCAGCCCCAGGCCGACAGCATCCAGTCCAGATAAGTGATGTCACCGCCCTTGCCGAAGCAGCCTTGCACCACCTCTTTATCCAAGGTGTCCTGGCAGAACACCTGCCAATCCCAACTCATAGGAGTACCCCCCAATTTCTGCATGAAGCCGGACAGCGCATGGCGCGCGTCCAACAAAAAAAGCCCCCCCGAACACGCATGGCTCGAAGGGGCGTTGCCGAGTGCCGATTATTTCTTGGCGTAGTCTTCCATGGGCTTGTCGTTGGGGTGGGCCCAGGCCGCCTTGGTGGCTTCCGACAGGGGCAGGCCGATCTTGGTGTTGGTGGGCGGCACGGGCTGCATGAACCACTTGTCGTACAGCTTGGCCAGCGAACCGTCGGCGATCTGGCGTTTGATGCTGTCGTCCACGGCCTTCTTGAAGGCCGGGTCGTTCTTGCGCAACATGCAGGCAATCGGCTCGACCGACAGCACTTCACCGACGATCTTGAAATCGGCCGGGTTCTTGGACTTGGAGATGTTGGCGGCCAGGATGGAGCCGTCCATCACGAACGCATCGGCACGGCCGGTTTCCAGCAGCAGGAAGCTGTCGGCATGGTCCTTGCCATAGACTTCCTTGAAGTCGATGCCGCCGGCGCGCTCGTTCTTGCGCAGGGTCTGCACCGAGGTGGTGCCGGTGGTGGTGGCCACGCTCCTGCCGTTCAGGTCCTTGATCGAAGTGATGCCCGAATTGGCCTTGACGACCATGCGCACCTCTTCCACATAGGTGGTCACGGCAAAGGCCACGTCCTTCTGGCGGGCCGCGTTGTTGGTGGTGGAGCCGCACTCCAGATCCACCGTGCCGTTGGTCACCAGCGGGATACGGTTTTGCGAGGTGACAGGCTGGTACTTGGTTTCCAGCGCGGACAGACCCAGCTGCTTGCGGATGTCGGAGATGATGACTTCGGCCATCTCGGTATGGAAGCCCACGTACTTGCCGTTGCCCAGCGTGTAGGACAGGCCCGAGGATTCACGCACGCCCAGCGTGATGCTGCCCGAAGACTTGATCTTGGCCAGCGTATCACCAGCCTGCGCAAAAGCGCTACCGGCCGCGAGTGTGACCACGGCCATCGCGAAAATGTGCTTCTTCATTTCAATCTCCTAGTTGTCATGTAAAAAAGGAATTCTAGAGACTTGCGTCCACCCGCATTGTGTGCGGGTGGCACAGTCCAGAACAGGGGGTTTACCTGCCGTGCCGTTCAGAACGGCACCTGGTCGGAAGGGTATTTCCAGAAATCGCGCGAAAGGCAGGGCCCTCGGCGGCCAAGCCCCATGCCCCCACCCATTGCCCAATCTGCATGCCGTGATGCCCTTGTGAATACCTGCCATGAGAACTTGCAATCTTTGTGCCACAGCGATGTTTTGCTGCAAGCTCCGCGGCCTGTTCCGACCCGCCCTGGACTGTTGCTGACAGTCCTGTGAATTTTCACTGCAGAAGGCCCGAAAAACCAACCGAGCAGTTTATATCTGCATGGAACCTTGCGCCTGCAAATAGGCCCACAAGGCCTGGGCTGTGCCTTTCGGCGCTTCTTTTGCGCCAGGTTTCTCGCGGTAGGCGCGCACGTCCATCACGATCTGCAGGCCCGCCTGGTCTTCAGGTACCGCGCTCACCAGTTTGCGCTCGCGCACATCCTTCCTGACGGCACTGTGCGGCAGGAACGCCACGCCATGCCCCTCCAGCGCCATGGCCTTGAGGCCTTCGGCCATGTCGGTTTCATAGACCCGCTCCAGATGGATGGCGGTGCCCGACTCCTTGAGGATGAGCTCGGTCATGCGCCCCAGGTAGGCGCCAGGCGCGTAACCCAGGTAGGGCAGCGGCTGGCCGGCGCGGCCGGGCAGGCGAAACAGCGGCTGCCCATCGGCGTCGGCCTTGCTGTAGGGCGACAGCACCTCTTGCCCCAGGTTCACCATCTCGTAGCGGTCGGTGTCCAGCTGGAAAGGTTGCGAAGCGTGGTGGTAGGCGATCATCAGATCGCAGCCCCCTTCCACCAGGCGCATCACCGCATCGTGCACATTGAGCGCAATCAGGCGGCTCTTGAAGGGGCCGAATTTCCCGTGCAGGCTTGACACCCACGCCGGGAAAAAAGTGAAGGCCAGCGTGTGCGGCACCGCAAACTCGATCATGTCCCGGCTGGCGCTGGTGTGCGCGCGCAGCATGGCACGCGTGTTCTGCATGGCTTGCAGCATCTCCAGCGCCTGGTCGTACAGCGTCTTGCCCGCCGATGTCAGCCGGGTGGGATAGGAACTGCGATCGACCAGATCGGTTCCGGCCCACGCTTCCAGCGCCTGGATACGGCGTGAAAAGGCCGGTTGCGTCACATGCCTCAGCTGGGCAGACCGGCTGAAGCTGCGCGTCTCGGCCAGGCTGACAAAATCTTCAAGCCACTTGGTTTCCATCGCCGCATTATCCGCGCGCGCAGGCGCTTTCGCCCCGGTTACTCGAAGGCAAGTGACCTCAGCAACACGCCCCATAATATGCAGCGGCGCACACAGCGCCCGCCCCGTCCAAGGCCCCTGGTGCACAACACTGCCGGGCAGAGCGACAGCATTCGCCCTGTTTGTTTCCCCGAGACTCTGCCCCATGCCACCCTCCTCCCCTCCCGGGCCGACGGCCTCTGCGCCCGCGCCCACGGCGCCCGAAGACAACGCTCCCCGCTCGCTGCGCATCGAAGACTGGCTCACGGTGATCGTGATGGCCGCCCTGGCCCTCATCACCTTCGCCAACGTGCTGGTGCGCTACTTCACCAATTCCTCGTTTGCCTGGACCGAAGAGATTTCAGTCTTCCTGATGATCGTGCTGGCACTGGTGGCCGGCTCGGCTGCAGTGGCACGCGACCAGCACATCCGCATCGAATACTTTGCCGAAGGCGGCTCCGTTGCCCGCCGCAAGCTGCTGGCACGGTTTGGCGCGCTCATGGTGGCGCTGCTGTTCGGCCTGATCGCCGTGCTGAGCGTGCGCGTGGTGTGGGACGACTACCGCTTTGGCGAAACCTCACCCGGCATCGGCGTGCCCCAGTGGTGGTATTCGATCTGGCTGCCCCTGATCTCGGCGCTGATTGCCGCGCGCGCCATCGGCCTGTTCATCCGGCGCGGCCGCCAGGCACCGCCCGCAGACCACCACGGAGACTTCCAGGCATGATCGCTACGCTCTTGTTCGTGGCCTTCCTGGCCATGATGTTCGTCGGCGTGCCGATTGGTGCCGCCCTGGGCCTGGCCGGTGCCGCCGCCATTGCGCTGGCCAATGCCGACAGCCAGTGGTTCGGCCTGCTGGCCGTGCCGCAGAACTTCTACGCCGGCCTGGGCAAATACCCGCTGCTGGCCATTCCCATGTTCGTGCTGGTCGGCTCCATCTTCGACCGCTCTGGCGTGGCCCTGCGCCTGGTGAATTTTGCCGTGGCCATCGTCGGGCGCGGCCCCGGCATGCTGCCGCTGGTGGCGATTGCCGTGGCCATGTTCCTGGGCGGCATCTCGGGCTCGGGCCCGGCCAACGCCGCCGCCGTGGGCGGCGTGATGATTGCCGCCATGTCGCGCGCGGGCTACCCGCCCTCGTTCTCGGCCAGCGTCGTGGGCGCTGCGGCCGCCACCGACATCCTGATCCCGCCCTCGGTGGCTTTCATCATCTACTCGGTGCTGGTGCCCGGTGCCTCGGTGCCCGCGCTGTTCGCCGCGGGCATGATCCCTGGCATCCTGGCCGGCATCGCCCTGATCGTTCCGGCCGTGTGGATGGCGCGCCAACACAAGATGGGCGCGCTCGAAGCCACCCTGCCCCGCCCCCCCTTCTGGCAGAGCCTGCGCGAAGCCCTGTGGGGCTTGGCCGCGCCGGTGCTCATCCTGGGCGGCATGCGCGCGGGCTGGTTCACCCCCACCGAAGCCGCCGTGGTGGCGGTGTTCTACGGCCTGTTCGTGGGCATGGTCATCCACCGCACCATCTCCGTGCGTGACCTGTTCCCCATCCTGCGCGAGTCGGGCGAGCTGTCGGCGGTGATCCTCATCGTGGTGTCGCTGGCAGGCATCTTTGCCTATTCGCTGTCCACCCTGGGCGTGATCGACCCGGTGGCCAACGCCATCGTGAATTCGGGCCTGGGTGAATACGGTGTGCTGGCGCTGCTGATCGTGCTGCTGATCACCGTGGGCATGTTCCTCGACGGCATCTCGATCTTTTTGATCTTCGTGCCGCTGCTGCTGCCCATCATGAACCACTACCACTGGGACCCGGTGTGGTTCGGCGTGATCCTGACCCTCAAGGTGGCGCTGGGCCAGTTCACCCCGCCGCTGGCCGTGAACCTGATGGTGTCCTGCCGCATCGCCGGCGTGCGCATGGAATCCACCGTGCGCTGGGTCGGCTGGATGCTGTTCGCCATGTTCCTCGTCATGGTGCTGGTGATTGCCTTCCCGCCACTGGCGCTGTGGCTGCCTGCCAAACTTGGCTATTGATTTCAACAAGGAGACTGAAAAATGAAACTGCGTACGTTCCTTACCTCGGCCGTGGCCGCTGCGGCCGCCCTGGCCTTTACCGCGCCCGCGGCCATCGCCCAAACCGCGTACAAGAGCGAATACCGCATGTCGCTGGTGCTGGGCACCGCTTTCCCCTGGGGCAAGGGCGGCGAGCTGTGGGCCAACAAGGTGCGCGAGCGCACCAACGGCCGCATCAACATCAAGCTCTACCCTGGCGTCTCGCTGATCCAGGGCGACCAGACACGCGAATTCAGCGCACTGCGCCAGGGCGTGATCGACATGGCCGTGGGCTCGACCATCAACTGGTCGCCCCAGGTCAAGCAGCTCAACCTGTTCTCGCTGCCCTTCCTGATGCCCGACTACGCCGCCGCCGATGCGCTCACGCAGGGCGAAGTAGGCAAGAGCCTGTTCCAGACGCTGGAGAAAGCCGGCGTGGTGCCGCTGGCCTGGGGCGAAAACGGCTACCGCGAGATCTCCAACTCCAAGAAGGCCATCAAGACGCCCGAAGACCTCAAGGGCATGAAGATCCGCGTGGTGGGCTCGCCCCTGTTCCTGGACACCTTCACCGCCCTGGGCGCCAACCCCACGCAGATGAGCTGGGCCGACGCCCAGCCGGCCATGGCCAGCAGCGCCGTCGATGGACAAGAGAACCCCCTGTCGGTCTATATGGCTGCCAAGCTGTACACCGTGGCGCAAAAGCACCTGACGCTGTGGGGCTACATGAATGATCCGCTGATCTTCGTGGTGAACAAGGACATCTGGAACAGCTGGACACCCGCCGACCGCGAGATCGTCAAACAGGCCGCCATCGACGCGGGCAAAGAGCAGGTCGCCATTGCGCGCAAGGGCGTGGTCGAGGCCGACAAGCCGCTGCTGAAAGAGATCGCCAGCCATGGCGTCACCGTGACGCAGCTCACGCCCGCCGAACGCGAAGCCTTCGTGAAGGCCACGCGCCCCGTGGTCGAGAAGTGGAAGGGCCAGATTGGTGCCGACCTGGTGAACCTGGCAGAAAAGTCGATTGCAGCACGCAAGTAAGCCAATTACTCCTGAAACCATAGCTTCTAGCGCTTGTGTATCAAGCGCTAGAAGCTTTTTTTATGCCAATCCTCGGTCTACCGCCTAGACCCCGGGGGCCAGCAACGCCGCGCACACCTGCCACAACGGCGGCTCACACACCGTACTGGCACCGTTGAGCCCCAGGCAGCACATCGCGCCAAGGTAAATTGGTACAACCAATAAACAAAAATTCAAACAAAAGACCACAACTAAGTATTTACCCTATAAATATCACCCACTATAAGACACAAAATCCAGCCAATTCGCATGGATTGGCTATATTGGTCATACCAATTAAGTCCAAAGTTTACCAATGAAGGCAAAGCACCAAGCCTGCTTTCATGCCAGCCCACCCCTCAGGCCCCCTGACCTGCGGGGCCAGCGGCCGGAGACTACGCCGCCCCAATGCGGCGCATCCACTGCGGTGAAGAAAGCCATGGGCCCCTGGCCTTTGTCTGCGTTTCAATGCCTCACTTACCGTTATGCAAACCCTCTGGCAACAAAACTACGACCCGGCCGGGAACATCTGGCTGTCAGCGCTCGTAGCCCTCATCCCCATCGTCTTTTTCTTTCTGGCCCTGACCAAACTGCGGCTCAAGGGCTACCAGGCGGGCACCGTGACGGTGCTGCTGGCCCTGGGCGTGGCGCTGCTGTTCTACAAGATGCCGGTCAGCGCCGCGCTGGCATCGGCGGTGTATGGCTTCTTCTACGGCCTGTGGCCCATCGCCTGGATCATTGTGGCGGCCGTGTTTCTGTACAAGCTGTCGGTCAAGACCGGGCAGTTCGATGTCATCCGCAGCTCCATCCTGTCGGTCACGCACGACCAGCGCCTGCAGCTCATCCTGGTGGGCTTTTGCTTTGGTGCTTTCCTGGAAGGCGCGGCCGGTTTTGGCGCGCCCGTGGCCATCACCGCTGCGCTGCTGGTGGGACTGGGCTTCAAGCCGCTGTACGCCGCCGGCCTGTGCCTGATCGCCAACACCGCCCCCGTGGCCTTTGGCGCGATGGGCATTCCCATCATCGTGGCGGGCCAGGTGTCGGGCATCGATCCCTTCATCATCGGCCAGATGGCCGGGCGCCAGCTGCCCTTCATGACCATCCTGGTGCTGTTCTGGATCATGGCCATCATGGACGGCTGGCGCGGCGTGAAGGAGACCTGGCCTGCCGTGCTGGTGGGCGGCGGCTCGTTCGCCCTGACGCAGTTCCTGACCGCCAACTACATTGGCCCCGAGCTGCCCGACATCACTTCGGCCATCGTCTCGCTGATCGCACTCACCGCCTTCCTCAAGGTGTGGCAGCCCAAGCGCATCTTCCGTTTTGAGAACAGCGACAGCGCCCCGCAAGGCAAAGCCGCGGCCGGGCAGGCCGCCCCGTCGACCAAGGCAGAGGCGCCCCTCACCGCGGGCGCCATCGTCAAGGCCTGGTCGCCCTTCATCATCCTGACCGGCATGGTCACGCTGTGGAGCATCAAGCCCTTCAAGGCGCTGTTTGCCGCAGGTGGCCCCCTGGCTTCCACCATCATCAACATCCCCGTGCCCATGCTGGACAAGCTGGTCGCCAAGATGCCCCCCGTGGTGGCGCAGGCCACGCCCTACGGCGCGGTGTACACCTTCAACTGGCTGGCCGCCACCGGCACGGCCATCCTGATTGCTGCCATCCTGACCATGGCCTTCGCCCGCTTCTCCCCGGCCAAGGCCGTGGTCACGCTGGGCGAGACGGTGCGCGAGCTGCTCATCCCGATCTACTCCATCGGCATGGTGCTGGCCTTCGCGTTCGTGGCCAACTACTCGGGCCTGTCGGCCACGCTGGCGCTGGCGCTGGCCCACACCGGCCAGGCGTTTGCGTTCTTCTCGCCCTTCCTGGGCTGGATCGGCGTATTCCTCACGGGCTCTGACACCTCGGCCAACGCCCTGTTTGGCGCACTGCAGGCCACCACGGCGCACCAGCTGGGCCTGCCACCCGTGCTCACGGTGGCTGCCAACACCACCGGCGGCGTCACAGGCAAGATGATTTCGCCCCAATCCATCGCCATTGCCTGCGCGGCCGTGGGCCTGTCAGGCAAGGAATCGGACCTGTTCCGCTTCACCGTCAAGCACAGCCTGACGTTCGCCGCCATCATCGGCATCATCACCACGCTGCAGGCCTATGTGTTTACGTGGATGATTCCGGGTCATTGAAACCCTGAATCCGAGAGCCCCCATGCGCCTAGCCGATCACGTTGTCGAAAAACTGCTGGCCCTGGTACAGACACGCGGGCTGCAGCCCGGCCAGCGCCTGCCAGCCGAACGCCAGTTGGCCGAAGATCTGGGCGTTTCGCGCACCTCGGTGCGCGAAGCCATCCAGAAGCTCACCAGCCAGGGTGTGCTCTCGGCCCGGCGCGGCGATGGCACCTACGTGCAGCAGTCCAACAAACCCGCGGAGTGGCTGCAGGAAGCCATGGTGCCGCTGGCGGGCCTGATCGAGTCCGACCCCCAGTACCGCTATGACGTGCTGGAAACGCGCCACGCCCTGGAGACCAGCACCGCCTGGCTGGCTGCGCAGCGCGCCACCGCCCAGGACAAGGTGCACATCCAGCGCTGCTTTGACGTGATGCTGCAGCACCAGCAAGGCGGCCATGCCGAGCTGGCAGCGCGCGCCGACGCGCAGTTCCACCTGGCCATCGCAGAAGCCTCGCACAACCTGGTGCTGGTGCAGGTGATGCACAGCCTGTTCACCGTGGTGCTCTCCACCGTGGAGCGCAACCGCCACGACATGTTCCGCCTGAGCGCACCCGTCACCCTGCAGGCGCTCACCGCGCAGCACCAGGCGCTGATGCAGGCCATTCTGGACGGCGACCCGCAACGCGCGCGCGAATGCATTGGTGAACACCTGGAGCATGTGCGCACCACCATCCAGCGCATGGACGAAGACCGCGCACGGCGCGAACGTTCCACGCGCCTTCCCCTTGACCTGGCGCCGACGCTGCTGCCTGCAGCGCAGCCGCCCCAACCGATTTGAGAGAGCCATCATGATCATCTCCTCCAGCGACGACTACCGCGCAGCGGCGCAAGAGTTTCTCCCGCCCTTCCTGTTCCACTACGTAGACGGCGGCGCCTATGCCGAGCAGACGCTGCGCCGCAATGTGGATGACTTCGCCGCCGTCGCGCTGCGCCAGCGCGTGCTCAAGGACATGAGCCGCCTCGACACCGGCATCGAGCTGTTCGGCGAAAAGCTCTCGATTCCCGTGGCCCTGTCGCCCGTGGGCCTGACCGGCATGTTCCGCCGCCGCGGCGAAGTGCAGGCCGCGCGTGCGGCCGACGCGCATGGCATTCCCTTCACCATGTCCAGCGTGTCGGTCTGCCCCATTGAAGAAGTGGCGCCCAAGCTCCAACGCCCCATGTGGTTCCAGCTCTACGTGCTGAAAGACCGGGGTTTCATGCAGAACGCGCTGGAGCGCGCGCAGGCCGCGGGCTGCACCACCCTGGTGTTCACGGTGGACATGCCCGTGCCCGGCGCGCGCTACCGCGACGCGCATTCGGGCATGAGCGGCCCCAACGCCGCCCTGCGCCGCTACTGGCAGGCGGTGACGCACCCCCGCTGGGCCGTGGACGTGGGCCTGCTGGGCCGCCCGCACGATCTGGGCAACATCTCGGCCTACCGCGGCAGCCCCACGGGCCTGGAGGACTACATGGGCTACCTGGGCGCCAACTTCGACCCATCCATCTCGTGGAAAGACCTGGAGTGGATCCGCGCCTTCTGGAAGGGCCCGATGGTCATCAAGGGCATCCTCGACCCCGAGGACGCCAAGGATGCCGTGCGCTTTGGCGCGGACGGCATCATCGTCTCCAACCACGGCGGCCGCCAGCTCGACGGCGTGCTGTCGTCGGCCCGCGCCCTGCCGGCCATTGCCGACGCGGTGAAGGGCCAGATCAAGATCCTGGCCGACTCTGGCATCCGCAACGGGCTGGACGTGGTGCGCGCCATTGCCCTGGGCGCGGACTGCGCCATGATTGGCCGCGCTTTCATCTACGCGCTGGCCACAGCGGGCGAGGCGGGCGTCAAACACCTGCTGGAGCTGCTGGAGAAAGAAATGCGCGTGGCCATGACCCTGACCAGCGTGGCCCGCGTGGCCGACATCACCGGCGACCTGCTGGTACGGGAAGCATGAGCGACGCCCCGCAAATCACCCGCGATGTCTTGCTGACGCAGTTGCGCGAGGCCGTGGGCGCCGCCCATGTACTGACCGACGACCAGGCCACCCGGCGCTTTCGCAAGGGCCACCGCACCGGCGAAGGCCCGGTGCTGGCCGTGGTGCGCCCCGGCACGCTGCTGGAGCAATGGAAGGTGCTGCAGGCCGCCGTGGCGGCCGACCGCATCGTCATCATGCAGGCGGCCAACACCGGCCTCACGGGCGGCTCCACGCCCGATGGCAGCGGCTACGACCGCGAGATCGTGCTCATCAACACGCTGCGCATCGCGGGCGTGCAGGTGGTGCGCGGCGGCGAGCAGGTGGTGTGCCTGCCCGGCGCCACGCTCGACCGGCTGGAGCAGACACTGATCCCCTTCAACCGCGAGCCGCATTCGGTCATCGGCTCGTCGTGCATCGGCGCCTCGGTGCTGGGCGGCATCTGCAACAACTCGGGCGGCGCGCTGGTGCGCCGGGGCCCGGCCTATACCGAGCTGGCGCTGTACGCCCGCGTGCGCGATGACGGCACGCTGGAGTTGGTGAACCACCTGGGCATCGCGCTGGGCGACACACCCGAAGACATCCTGACCCGCCTGCAAAACGGCAGCTACACCGAAGCCGACGTGCGCCACGAGCCCGAGCGCGCCGCATCGGACGCCCGCTACGCCCAGGACGTGCGCGCCGTGGACGCCGACAGCCCCGCCCGCTTCAATGCCGACCCGTCCCGCCTGTTCGAGGCCTCGGGCTCGGCTGGCAAGGTGTGCCTGTTTGCCGTGCGGCTCGACACCTTCCCCAAAGAACCCAGCACGGTGTTCTACATCGGCAGCAACACGCCCGATGACCTCACGGCCGTGCGCCGCCACCTGCTCACGGCGCTACCGCGCCCGCCCATTGCGGGCGAGTACATCCACCGCACCGCGTTCGACATTGGCGAGAAATACGGCAAGGACACCTTCCTGCTCATCGACCGCTTTGGCACGGCCCGCGTGCCTGCGGCGTTTGCACTGAAGAGCCGATTCGACGGCTTCTTTGAACGCCTCGGGATGCGCGGTTTTGTGGACCACGCCATCCAGGCCGTGACCCGGTTGCTGCCCAGCCACCTGCCGCGGCGCGTGCGCCAGTGGCGCGACCTGTACGAGCACCACCTGCTGGTGCGCGTATCGAACGACCAGGTGGACGCCACGCGCACGTTCCTGACGGAGCACTTTGCGAACAGCACCCAGGGCGGCTGGTTCGAGTGCGATGCCGACGAAGGGCGCAAGGCCTTCCTGCACCGCTTTGCGATTGCGGGCGCCGCCATCCGCTACCGCGAAGTGCACCGCAGCGAGGTGGAAGACATCGTGGCGCTGGACATTGCCCTGCGCCGCAACGACCGCGCATGGGTGGAACAACTGCCGCAGGACGTGGAGCGCGATGTGGTGCACAAGCTGTACTACGGCCACTTCTTCTGCCATGTGTTCCACCAGGACTACATCGTGAAGAAGGGCGTGGACCCGCTGGCCATGGAGCACCGCATGTGGGAGCTGCTGGACGAGCGCCGCGCCGAGTACCCGGCCGAGCACAACGTGGGCCACCTTTATGTGGCCAAGCCCGCACTGGCGGGCTTCTACCAGTCGCTGGACCCCACCAACACCTTCAACCCCGGCATTGGCCACACCCCGCGCGGGCGCGACTGGCAGGAGTGCAACCACGCCAGCGGCGGCTGGCCCAAGGGGTATTCAGAGAACGCGTGAGCACCCCCGCCCGGCTTGGGTCAATCGACAGAAGCCGGGCCACCGGGAGACACCGGGTGCTTGATGGCGTTCATCACCAGCTTGCGCTCCACGGCATCGCGCAGGTCCACGCCGGTGTGGTCGGCCAGTTGTAGCAGGTAGGGCGGATTCAAGTCCAAGCGCCAGAGGTTATTTTCAGGCTCTTCTAGCGAATCCACCCACACAGCCTGCTGACATAGGCATTGCCGTTCTGCACATGTCAGGGACCGCGCACGCCCTGGCTGATGTTCACGGCCTGGGCTACGCTGGCCAGCGTGACACGGCCATCGGTGCACAGGATGGTGTCGTGTGGCAGCAAGGGCTTGAGTGCAGCCTGCACGCTCACCGCCTTGTTCGCCTCCAGGATGAGGCTGGCCGTTACCCTCCGCGCGGTCCCGCGCCATGAGCACGGGTGTGTACTCAGAACCCTTGCAGCCTGCCTGCGCTTTGCCCCCTCGGTGGCGCGCCTTGCGCAGCAACCCTCTTTGTCCCTTGCAAGAGACCGGGAAAGAGGACTCGTCGGCCTCGGCAATACCGAGAAGCTGGCGAGCCTGCACGCTCTTGGTGCAGGCCAGGAAGCGGTGACTCCGGCGAAAGGCAGTGCTTTGTGCCACGCTCAGGCGGCTGGGCCATCTGGTTGAGCGTGAGCCCTTCGACGCCCGTCACTAGCATTCGCTAGACGAGCCTATATTTTCTTGAAATCTCAATGGATGAATTCCGCCTGCACGGTCTCGGCCAGGAACTGGACAAAGGCCTTGACCTGCGGCGGTGAATGGATGCCTGGCAGGGTCATGGCGTACAAGGTGCTGCCAGGCGTGGGCTCGATCTGGTAGTCAGCCAACACCTGGACCAGGCCGCCCTGGGGCAGGCCGCGGGACGCGACATAGACGGGCAGCAGGCACACGCCCAGCCCATCGCGGGCCATCTGCCCCAGCAGGGCGTAATCGGGGCAGGCGACGCGCGAGCGCAGCACCACGCGGTGCAGGGCGGCCTCCTTGCGCAACTGCAGCTCCATGCGGGTGCGCATACCCAGCCATGCATGGTGTGCAAGATCCTCGGGAAACTGCGGGGCGCCATGCTCGGCCAGGTAGTCCGGGCTGGCACAAAAAATCCAGTGTGTCTGCCCCAAGACCCTGGCCACCTGGTGTGGCGATGGCTCGTTGGTGAAACGGATCGCCACATCGATCCGCTCATCGATCAAATCCACCGCGCCCGACTTCAAGGTGATCTGCAGGGACACCGCAGGGTAACGGCGACAGAACGCCTCGAACAAAGACACCAGGTACAGCCGGCCAATCGCCGGCGGGCAACTGACATGCAGGGGTCCACGCACCCCATCGCCATGCGACAGCAGAAGGTTCTTGGCCTGCTCGATTTCGCTGCGCACCGCCAGGCACTGCTCGTAGAACGCAGCGCCCAGATCGGTCAGCACCATCTTGCGGGTGGTGCGGCGCAGCAATTGCACACCCGCGGTGTGCTCCAGCTCCTTGATACGGCGGCTGACATTCGAGCGGTCCATGCCCAGGCGCCGGGCCGCAATCGCAAAACTGCCAGCCTCCACCACTTCCGCAAAAAACAAATACGGCGACTGATCCACCGGCCCCTCCTTCGAACCGCGAGCATAAGGCTTCGTCATCGTGCCACCGCCCTGAACCTGGAAAGCGCCAGACGTCAACCCGTGCAAATGCGTGCGCGGGCCAGGTCGTATTCGGCGCGCAGCCTGGCCACGATCTCGCGCACTTCGGGCAGGTCGTGGATCTGGCCCACGCCCTGGCCTGCGCCCCAGATGTCTTTCCAGGCCTTGGCCTTGGATCGGCCATCGGCAAAGCTCATGTTGGCCTTGTCACCCACCGGCAGGTTTTCCGGGTCCAGGCCCACGCGCTCGATGCTCTCGCGCAGATAGTTGCCATGCACGCCCGAGAACCAGTTGCTGTAGATGATGTCCGACGCACCCGCCTTCACGATGGCCTGCTTGTATTCCTCGCTGGCGTTGGCTTCCTTGCTGGCGATAAAGCGCGTGCCCATGTAGGCAAAGTCCGCACCCATGGCACGGGCAGCCAGCACGGCGCCGCCGGTGGCCATGGCACCAGACAGGGCCAGGGGGCCATCAAAAATGCGCCGCACCTCGCCCACCAAGGCAAAGGGCGACTGGGTACCCGCATGCCCCCCCGCCCCTGCGGCCACGACGATCAGGCCGTCCACCCCCGCCTCCAGCGCCTTTTGCGCGTGGCGCACATTGACCACGTCATGAAAGATCACGCCGCCGTAGCTGTGCACGGCATCCACGACTTCGCGCGCAGGCGCGCGCAGCGACGTGATGATGACGGGCACCTGGTGCTGGATGCAGGTTTCCATGTCCTGCATCAGGCGCACGTTGGAGCTGTGCGCAATCTGGTTGACCGCGATGGGGCCGACCGGCTGGCCGGGGTGGGCGCTGCGGTAGGCATCCAGGTCGGCCTTCATCTGGTGCAGCCACTCGCCCAGCAGCTCGGGCTGGCGGGCATTGAGCGCCGGGAACGAGCCCACGATGCCCGCCTTGCACTGGGCCAGCACCAGCTCGGGGTAGCTGACGGTGAACATTGGCGAGGCAATGATGGGCAGCGCCAGGTTCTGCAGCGCGGCGGGGATTCGGGACGTGATGGCGTTCATGGTCAATCGCTCAGAAGGTCAGGAAACGAAGGGAAGACAGATGGGGCTCAGTCCAGCGTCACGCCAGAGGCCTTGACCCGCTCGGCCTGCAGCTTGCTGTTGCTGCTCAGATAGGTCTTGAACTCCACCGGAGTCGAGGCCACGGGCACGTAGCTGAAGGCATCGATGTTTTTCTGGCGAAAGTCCGGTGTGGCGATGATGGCCTTGGCGCTGGCGGCAACCTTGTCCACCACCGCCACCGGGGTGCCCTTGGGCGCCAGCAGGCCGATGCTGAAGATGGCGTGGATGTCCTTGACGCCCGCCTCCTTGAAAGTGGGCACCTGGGGCAAGGCCGCGCTGCGGGTCTCGGACGACACGGCCAGGGGCTTGAGCACGCCGGTCTTCACATGCTGCTCGATCACCGACACGGCCAGCACCGCGGCATCCACCTGGCCAGCGATCACGTCGGGAATCAGGTTGGCCGCGCCCCGGTAGGGCACATGGGTCATGGAAATACCTTCCTGCTTTTCAAAAGTCACCATGGGCAGGTGAGCAATGCCGCCCGCGCCGGAAGATCCGTAGCTCAGCGGCTTGCCCTGGGCCTTGGCCTTGCGGGCCAGCTCGACAAACTCGGTCACGGTGTTGGCCGGGGTGTTCTTGTGGGTGAAAAGCATCAGCGGCAAGCTGATCAGCTGGCTGATGGGTACCAGGTCGGTCTCCACGTTGTAGGGCAGCTTTTTGTAGAGGTGCGGGCCCATGGTGAGCGAGGCCTCGGTGCCGGCGAACAGGGTGTAGCCGTCGGGCGCGCTCTTAGCGACCTGGTCGGCGCCAATGATTTCGTTGGCGCCCGGCTTGTTGAGCACCACCACTGGCTGCTTCCAGCTGTCGGACAGCTGCTGGCCCAGGGCGCGGATGAAGTTGTCCACCGGCCCACCCGCGGAATACGGCACGACGATGGTCACGGGCTTGCTGGGGTAGGCCTGGGCGTGGGCCTGGGTCACCGCCGTGGCGGAGCACAGGGCCAGGGTCACTGCGGCAAGGGTGGAAAGGCGTTTTTTCATGTTGTCTCCTGAGGATGGGAAAGGGAAGCGTGCAAGGCCGGGAAATCAGACGGGATCAGGCGTGACTTGTGGGCGGGCGCTTGAGGATGAGCAGATCGCTGCTGCCTTCCTGCACCACCTGGCCGTGCTGGTCGCGCAGCTGCAAATGCCGGCCCAGGCGACCCATGCGGGCGCTGCTGCCAGGGTCCAGCTCGGTCACGGTGAGCTGCAGGCGCAGGGTCTGTCCCATCAGAATGGGGGCCTTGAAGCTCCATTCCTTGAGCGACAGCATGGCCACCGCCGTGCCCTCGAAAATCCCCATCTGGTGCATGAAGCCTGTCAGCAAGGCCACGCCAAAGGCGCCGTGGACGATGCGCTGGCCGAAGCGGGTGCCAGCGGCAAACTCAGCGTCTGCGTGGATGGGATTCCAGTCACCCGAGATCATGTTGAACAGGGTCAGATCGGCTTCGGTGACGGTGCGGCCCGAGCTGGTGAACTGCTCGCCCACGGTGAAGTCTTCAAAGTAACGGGGGTTCATGCGGGCTCCTTGGGCTGGGCGGTTTCGGCGGCCAGGCGCTCCTGCGCCATCTGGCGCAACTGCGCACGGGAAATCTTGTTGCCGTTGGCGCCCTGGGTCAGCGGAAAGGCCGCCAGCATCCACACCCGCTGCGGCACCTTGTAGCTGGCAATCGACTGGCGCAACTGGGCCAGCAAGGCCGCCGTGTCGGGCCCCGCACCCGGCTCGGGCACGATGAAGGCCACGGGGCGGTCCTGGCCCTGGATCGGCACCGCCACCACCTGGGCTTCGCGCACGCCGGGATCGCGCTGCAGGAGTTCTTCGATTTCCGCCGGGTTGACCAGGTTGCCGCCCAGGCGCACGGCATCGCCCAGCCGCGTCTCGAACACCAGGCTGCCATCGGGCCGCAGATGGCCCAGGTCGCCGGTCTTGAAATAGCCCTCGTGCATGGCTTCTTCCGTGGCCGCCGGATTGCCGAAGTAGCCCTGGAACAGGCTGGGCGCCTGAATTTCGATCTGTCCCGACTGTCCGCTTGGCAGCAACTGGCCCGTGGCCTCGTCGCGGATGCGAATGCGCGCCTGCGCCCCGGCCACGGGCATGCCGCCACCTTCCAGGCGCTGCGCCAGGGGCAGGTCGCCGGCCTGGGCGGAGAAAACCGCCAGCACCTCGCTGGAACCGTACAGGCCGTGCAGCGGGATACCCCGCGCACAACAGGCCTGGGCGATTTCGGTGAAATTCGACGTGAAGGCACCAAAGCCAAAGAAGCGCAGCGACGCAAAAGGCTGCGCCGCCTCCGAGCTTTCCGCCAGGCGGCGCACCATCTCGTCACTGCCAAAGCAATGCGTCACCGCATGGCGTGCCAGCAAGGCCGCGGCCTCGTCAGCTTCAAACAAAGCCGGCAAGACGACCGGCGCGCCCGCGGCGAACGCGGCCAGGGTGCTGTTCAAGCCAAAAGCGCCGCACAGCGGCAGCAGGGTCAGCAGGCAGGCACCGGGTGCATCCAGGCGGTAAGCCGCCGTGCAGCGCAAGGCATGGTCCACCAGGGTGCGCTGCGGGTGCATCACCAGCTTGGGCGCCTTGGTCGTTCCCGAGGTGGAGAACAACACCACCGTGGCGTCGGGGTCCGAATCGTCCGGCCCGGTATCGAGCGCGCATGGCTGCCAGTCCAATGGAACCAGCCGCCAGGCCAGGCCGGCGGCAAGGTCGGCCACGCCAGCAGGCGCGGCGCTGCCGCTGCCCAATACGGCCACCTGCTGCAAATCGGGCACTTGCGCGGGGTCCAGGCCTGCCAGGATGGCCAAAAAGTCCAGCCGTTGATGGGGCAGCTGCGTCACCAGCAGACGGGCGCCGCTGGTGCGCAGAATGTGAGCCACCTCCTCCCGGCGGTAGCGGGTATTGACCGCCGCCACCGTGGCGCCGATGCGTGCGGCGGCCATCAGCAGCGCCAGCCATTCGACCCGGTTCACCAGCCACACGGCCACCCGGTCCCCGGGACCGATACCCGCGGCACGCAACCAGGCCGCCATGCACTGCACCTGATGCGCCAGCGACGCCACCGTGGTGACGCCCTCGCCGTGCACAAAGGCCGGAGCCTGCGGGTCGGCCGCCAGGCGGGCCTGCATCAACTGAGAAAAACGTAAATCCGACACAATCCGGGCTCCTCCAGGGACAACGGGCTTCGTGGGCCATCACGCTCCCGTGCTTTTTGGTGCAAGGAGAGCATCGATCGCGACTCGGCTCGATTGTTTCACCAGAGCGCCCCGTCAGTAAGACGGTCGGATCACAATGGATTGGTGCTTAATTCACATCAATCATTCGGGTTTGTACCAGGCATCACTGTCACTCCATTCCACTTTGCTGCAGCGCCCACATGCTGGCATAGCGCCCGTCCAGCGCCAGCAGCTCGCCGTGCGTGCCGCGCTCGACGATCTGCCCCGCGTCCATCACCAGGATCTGGTGCGCATCGACCACGGTGGACAAGCGGTGGGCGATGAGCAGCGTGGTGCGGTTGCGCGCGGCGCTTTGCAGTTCGGCCTGGATGGCGCGTTCGTTGGCCGAATCCAGCGCGCTGGTGGCCTCGTCGAAGATCAGCACCGGCGGGTTTTTCAGCAAGGTGCGCGCAATGGCCACGCGCTGTTTTTCACCGCCCGACAGCTTCAAGCCGCGCTCGCCCACCTGGGTGGCGTAGCCCTTGGGCGTGGCGGCGATGAAGTCGTGGATGCGTGCCGCGCGGGCGGCTTCCTCGATCTCGGCCTGGCTGGCGCCGGGGCGGCCGTAGGCGATGTTGTAGGCCACAGTGTCGTTGAACAGCACGGTGTCCTGCGGCACGATGCCGATCGCCTGGCGCAGGCTGGCCTGCGTGACGTCGCGGATTTCCTGCCCGGCCATGGTGATGCGGCCCTGCTGGATGTCGTAGAAGCGAAACAGCAGCCGCGCCAGGGTGGACTTGCCCGAACCCGAAGGGCCGACCACCGCCACCGTCTTGCCCGCCGGAATCTCGAAGCTGATGCCTTTGAGAATGGGCCGGGCCGGGTCGTAGGCAAACTGCACATTCTCAAAGCGCACCGTAGGCTGTGCCAGCCCCACGAGCGGCTGCGCGCCGGGGGCATCGGCCACCTCGCGCTCGCGGTCCATGAGGGTGAACATCTTGTCCAGGTCAGTCAGGCTCTGCTTGATCTCGCGGTAGATCACGCCCAGGAAGTTGAGCGGGATGTAGAGCTGGATCATGAAGGCGTTGACCATGACCAGGTCGCCCAGGGTCATGCGGCCATCGACCACGCCCTGCGTGGCGCGCCAGAGCATGGCCACCAGGCCCGTGGCAATGATGAGCTGCTGGCCGGTGTTGAGCAGCGAGAGCGAGCTTTGCGCCTTCAGGCGCGCGGCACGCAGGCGCTGCAGGCTTTCGTCGTAGCGGTGGGCCTCGAAACTTTCGTTGTTGAAATATTTGACGGTTTCGTAGTTGAGCAGCGAATCCACCGCCTTGCTGTGCGCGGCCGAGTCGAACTCGTTGGCCTGGCGGCGGAACTGGGTGCGCCACTCGGTCAGCAGCACCGTGAAGGCGATGTAGCAGGCCAGCGCAGCCAGCGTGATCCAGGCAAACCAGGCATCGAACTTGACGGCCAGTACCGTGAGCACCATGGCCACTTCAATCAGCGTGGCGCCGATGTTGAACAGCGTGAACGAGATCAGCGACTCGATGCCGCGCACGCCGCGCTCGATGTCGCGCGTCATGCCGCCGGTCTGGCGCTCCAGGTGAAAGCGCAGGCTCAGCGCGTGCAGGTGCTCGAAGGTCTGCAAGGCAATCGAGCGCGCCGCGCCCTGCGTGGCCTTGGCGAACACCAGTTCGCGCAACTCGGTGAACAGCGAGGTGGACAGGCGCAGCAATCCATAGGCCAGCAGCAAGCCGGCCGGCACCACCAGCGCGGCAGCCGGGTCGCCGGGCCTGAGCGCCATGGCATCGACCAGGTTCTTGAGCAGCACCGGCACGCCCACATTGGCGACCTTGGCGCCCACCATGAACACGATGGCCAGAACGACGCGCCCCTTGTACTGCCACAGATACGGCAGAAGGCGTGAGAGCGTGGCCCAGTCAGAGCGTTTGTGCGCGGGGTCGTTCGGAGAAGGAGGGGGGGAAGAATCGCCGTGGTGGCGCATAAGGGACAATTCCGGGGGTTGCTTATTCACCCCGATTGTGCCCATGCCTGATTTGCCCCACCTCCCCGCACCCGCCTTGCCCTCCAGCCATGAACTGGTACTGAAGGTCATTCCCATGCCCGCCGACAGCAACGCCAACGGCGATATCTTCGGCGGCTGGGTGATGGCGCAGGTCGATCTGGCCGGTTCGGTGCTGCCCGCGCGCTATATCCAGGGCCGCATGGCGACCGTGGCGGTGAACGAGTTCATCTTCAAGCAGCCGGTGCGGGTGGGCGACATCCTGTCCTTCTTCGCCACGGTCACGCGCATTGGCCGCACCTCCATCACGGTAGAGGTGGAGGTGTATGCCGAACGCTTCTCGGACCAGGGCCAATACCTGAAGGTGACCGAAGCGCGCCTGACCTATGTGGCCATCGACGCCGACGGCCGGCCGCGCCCGGTGCCGGTGCCGGTGCCGGTGCCTACCTGAACGCCCTGCGTTCAGGCCAGAGCCACGGCGGGCACTGGTGCGTCCATGGGCCGCGCTGCGGCCGCCGGACGGGCACTGGTGGCGGTGCCCACGCCCACCTCGATTTCGCCCGACAGCTGGCCACCCTCTTCCACCACCAGCTTGCCATAGCGGATTTTCCCGCTGACCTTGCCGGTGGCAAAGACGACGAGCTTGTCGCGCACGGTGAGCGTGCCATTGAACTCGCCGCGGATTTCGGCGATATCGATGTCGGCCGAACCACGGAACGCACCCTGCTCGGCAATCTGGATGACCCGCGAATCCATGGTGGCTTCCACCGTGCCTTCCACCACCAGGGTGTCGCAATCGGTGATCTCCACCCCCTTGAGCTTGATGTTGGGGCCCACGGTGAGCTTGCTGCCACTGCTTTCTGCCGGCGCCTTGGCGGCAGCGGCTGCCACCGCTGCACTGGCACTGGGTGACACATTGCTCACGGTGCTGGGGGTGACCGTGTTGTGGCGGGGCTGGAAGGTTTCAGTTTCGCGCTTGCCAAAAAAGGGGTTCTGCACAGCCATCGGATCTCCTTGAAAAGAAGGCATCGTAGGAGTGCCGGGGCATTGCACCTTGGCGTCTTGCGCAAGATCAGTAACCAAATCGTTCGCTGGTTGCATGCACTTGCATCACTTGCATGGACACACCAGATCGGGCGCGTTCAGGACACGATATAGGCTGCGGCGGCCGCTGACATGAGCACGCCATCGGGCCCCAAAAACTCCATGCGCGTGGTGGCCACGCGCGAGCCCAGGCGCAGCACCTCGGCGCGCAACTCGAAATGGCTGCCGATGCCCGGCCGCAGATAGTCCACGCGCAGATCAATGGTGCCCAGCCGGGCAAAGCGGTGCAGGCGCTGTTCGGGCGTCTCGTCCATGTGCTTGGCGCCCATGGCGGCCATCACGGCCAGGCCGCCCATGGCATCGAGGCCCGCGCTGATCACGCCGCCGTGGATGCGGTTGTAGGCAAAGTGGCCGACCAGTTCGGGCTTCATGTCGATGCGGGCCACCACACGCTCGGGCGCGAGACTGACCACCTTGAGGCCCAGCACCTGGTTGAAGACAATCTTTTCCTCAAAAATGGTTTTCACGCCGGCAATGAACTCGGGCTCGAACGCGACGGGTGTTGCTATGGTTTTTGTCATCGGTGTCCCTGGGGCGGCGGGCGCAGCGCTGGTTTCAGCATTGGCTGAAGTCGGGCTTGCGTTTTTCCATGAAAGCGCCAAAGGCTTCGCGCGCTGCGGGCTCGCGCAGCATGCGGCCAAAGCTGGCGCCTTCTTCGGCCATCACGGCGAGCACCTGGGGGGCCTGGCTTTTTTTCATGAGGCGCTTGGTCTCGATCAGCGCCGACAGCGGCTTGGCGGCCAGCTTGCGCGCCTGTGCCTGTGCCACGCCATTGCATTCCGTGGGGGGCACCACGCGGTTGACCAGGCCCACTTCGAGCGCCGCCTCGGCCATGAAGGGTTCGCCCAGCAGCAGGGCTTCGGCAGCGCGGTGGTAGCCCAGCATCTGCGGCACCAGCAGGCTCGATGCTGCCTCGGGGCACAGGCCCAGGTTGACGAACGGCATGGAGAATGCGGCGTTGTCGCCCGCATAGACCAGATCGCAGTGGAACAGCAGGGTGGTGCCTATGCCCACCGCCGGGCCGCAGACCGCTGCAATCACGGGCTTGGGGAAAGCGGCCAGGCCGCGCAGGAAGCGGAACACGGGCGAATCCTGGGTGGCGGGCGGCTGCTGCAGAAAATCACCAATGTCATTGCCGGCGCTGAATACCGCCACGTCGCCCTGGAACACCACGGCGCGCACGCTGGCGTCCGCCTCGGCAGCAGCCAGCGCGTCGGCCATGGCGGCATACATGGCGGTGGTGATGGAATTTTTCTTGTCCACGCGGTTGAAGGTGATGGTGGTCACGCCCGCTTCGGTGTGCACGAGGATGTCTTGGGTGGCTTCGGTCATGGTGGGTCTGGGGGTGGTGAGGGGAAACGAGGGCGACACAGTGCCCGCTTCTTATTCCTTGTAGTAAACGATCTGGTGGCTGGTGGCCAGCATGGTGCCCGCCTCGTTCCACAGCTGCACGGTCTGGTCAAAAAAGCCGTTGCGAAACTCCTGCCCGCGCGCCTGGCCCAGCAGGTAGCCCATGCCGGTTTGCTGCAACTGCTCGGCGCTGGCGTGAAAGTACACCGTGATGGACACCGTGCCCGCTGGCACCCGGTGCGCACGGCGCAACCAGACACGGGGAAAGAACACATCGGCCAGCGCCGCCAGCGCGCAAAAGTCGAGCGGGCGCGGGGGTGCATCGCGCATCCACAGCTGGGTCAGGCTGTGGTCGCCACTGCCATCCCAGGCGCGTGGCAGCGTTCCAGTCACGGGTCGCATCTCATAGCGGCTGAGCCACTCCGAACCAAAGCCCGGCGGAATGGCGGGCAGGTCCGCCGGCTGCGGCACGTCGGGCAGGGGCACATCGCCCGCGCTCCAGGTCTCGCGGCGCACGGCCGTCACGGCGGTGGCGGTGGTGGTGACCACCTGGGCGCCATCGGCATCGGCCTGCAGGATCGACAGCGTCCAGTGCTGGGTAGAGCGATTGGTGCGCACCGGCGTGGCCTGCACGGTGAAAGGCCCCGCCACCAGGGCGCCTGCGTAGTTGACGGTGAGCGACAACGGGTCGCCCAGCCGCGCCGGGTGCTGCATGACGGCCTGCAGCAACGTGGCTGCGGTGATGCCGCCAAAGGGGCCCACCATGTTCCAGTAGCCCGCATGGGTCTGGCCCTGGTACTGGCCGGGGATTTCGGCGTGTAGCTGTATGGCTTGATCGAATGGGTGTGGGTCGGTCATGGCTGCAAGTGTGCCGCGAAACGGGCGGAGGGAGGGTCGTGGAGGGGACTGGGTTGGGGGTGGGTTGGATTGTGGTGGTGTATTTGAGGGTGGCTGGTCCTGGTTGAGGGCGGAGGCCGGGTCTCGCTCGAACTCGCTGCGCTCGGCCCCACCTCGCGGGCGCAAGCGCCTCGCGCTGCGCAGCCTGGGCCGAGCACAGCGATGGCCCGTGTGGCTGTTGGGTTGTTCAAACCCCTCCTGGCTGCGCCTGCGGCGGGGCGGTTGCCCCGAAGGGGCCGCAGACAGCAGGGTCGCCTTTTCTTTGCTTACTTTCTTTTGGCGAAGCAAAAGAAAGTGAGGCGCCCGCCGGGGCGAGACCCGGCCTCCGCACTCAACCAACGCACACCGCCCAAACCAGCGCACCAGCCCTGGCTTCGACAAGCTCAGCCCGAACGGGTGGGGAAGGCATCTCAGGCATGTAGCCAGTCAAGTCAAATCAAATCAAACAGCCTCAAAAATCCCCGCAGCCCCCTGCCCCATCCCCACACACATCGTCACCATCCCATACCTCAACTTGTTCCGCTTGAGCGCATGCACCACCGTCGCCGACCGGATCGCCCCCGTCGCCCCCAGCGGATGCCCCAGCGCAATCGCGCCCCCCATCGGGTTCACCTTGGCTGGATCCAGCCCCAGCGTGTTCATCACCGCCAGCGACTGCGCCGCAAAGGCTTCGTTCAGCTCGTACCAGTCGATGTCCTGGTGCTTGAGGCCTGCATAGCGCAGTGCGGCCGGAATGGCTTCGATAGGGCCGATCCCCATGATGTGCGGTGGCACGCCCTTGGCCGCGTAGCTCACGAAACGCGCCAGTGGCGTGAGGCCAAAGCGCTTCACGGCCGCTTCGCTGGCCAGGATCAGCGCACCGGCGCCGTCGCTGGTCTGCGAGCTGTTGCCCGCCGTGACCGAGCCGCGCGCAGCGAATACCGTGCGCAGCCTGGCCAGGCCTTCGAGCGAGGTGTCGGCGCGCGCGCCTTCGTCCAGGCTCACGGTGCGGGTGGTGGCGATGGACTCGCCGGTTTCGAGGTTGGCCGTGCGGTCGGTCACCTCGATGGGCGTGATCTCGTCGGCAAAGTAGCCGGCCTTTTGCGCAGCCAGGGCCTTCAGGTGCGACTGCAGCGCAAACTCGTCCTGCGCTTCGCGGCTCACCTTCCACTGCTGCGCCACTTTCTCGGCCGTGAGGCCCATGCCATAGGCAATGCCCACATCGCCTTCGCGCTCGAAAATGCTGGGCGACAGGCTGGGGCTGTTGCCCATCATGGGCACCATGCTCATGCTTTCCACACCGGCGGCGATCATCACCTCGGCCTCGCCCACGCGGATGCGGTCGGCGGCCATCTGCACGGCCGACAGGCCCGATGCGCAGAAACGGTTGACGGTGATGCCGCCCACGCTGGCGGGCAGGCCGGCCAGCACGGCGCCAATGCGCGCCACGTTCAGGCCCTGCTGCGCTTCAGGAATAGCGCAGCCGCAGATGATGTCTTCAATCGCTGCCGGGTCAAGACCCGGCGCAGCCGCCAGCGCCGCCTTGAGCGTGGTGGCCAGCAGATCGTCGGGGCGCATGTTGCGAAAGAAGCCGCGGTGCGAGCGCCCGATGGGCGTGCGCGTGGCTGCGACGATGTAGGCTTCCTGGATGGGTTGGGCCATGGGGTAACTCCTTCAATTCTTGGCGGGGCGGCTGGCTGGAACCCAGGCCCACGTAAAAACACATTCGACCGGCTCCACGCCGGCTTCATCGGTCACGGTGACCGCGACCTGCACCTCGCCCTGGTCGCTGGCCTGCAGGGTGGCGCGCTGCTCGGCGCTGAGCGTGGCCACGGCCTTGAGGCCACCCGTGGCGCGCTTCCTGAACGCCATGCTGAACTCCTTGGCCAGCGGCGTGCAGTCGTCGCGCACATTCATGCCCACCACCATGCCGGTGGCGGTTTCGGCCAGCAGGTTCATGGCCGAGGCGTGCACGCCACCGATGTGGTTTTGCACCCGGTGTTCGTTGGCGAGGCGCACTTCGACACGCTCGGGCGTGAGCGTGTCGAAGCGGATGCCCGCCGTGCCCGTGAAGGGCACGGCACGGCGCAGGATGATGTTCTGCACAAAGCCGCGCATGAAAGCGGGTGCCTCGTCCAGGCGCATCAGCGAACGCTGCAGCTTGTTGGGTGCGCGGTCCATCGTGGCGCTCAGTTCCTCACCGGCTTGCCGGTGTTGAGCATGCCCAGGATGCGCTCCTGCGTCTTGGGGTGCTCGATGAGCGCGCAGAACGCCTTGCGTTCCAGCGCCATCAGGTACTCCTCGCTCACCAGCGTGCCCGCATCCACGTCGCCGCCGCACACCACTTCGGCGATCAGGCTGGCGATGTGGAAGTCGTGCTGGCTGATGAAGCCGCCATCGCGCATGTTGACCAGCGAGCCCTTGATGGTGGCGATGCCGCTGCGGCCCGCCACGGGAAACAGGCGCTTGTGCGGCGCACGCCAGCCGCCGCTGGCCAGGGCCTTGGCTTCGTTGATGGCCACGAACAGCAGCTCGTCCTTGTGCGGCACGATCACGTCGCTGTGCAGCACATAGCCCAGCTTGCGCGATTCGAGCGCGCTGGTGCCCACCTTGGCCATGGCGGCGGCGGTGAAGCCTTCGGTGAGAAACGGCAGCAAGTCCTTGCCGGTCGAGGCCTCGGCGTTCTCGGCCGCACGGCGGGCGATGTAGGTCAGGCCGCCAGCGCCGGGCACCAGGCCCACCCCCACTTCGACCAGGCCGATGTAGCTTTCCATGTGCACCACGCGGCGGGCCGAGTGCACGGCCAGTTCGCAGCCACCGCCCAGCGCCATGCCGCGCACGGCAGAGACCACGGGCACGTTGGCGTAACGCAGGCGCAGCATGGTCTGCTGCATTTCGTGCTCTGCCCCTTCGACCGCGCTCACGCCGGCGATCATGAAGGCGGGCAGCATGGCCTGCAGGTCGGCACCCACGCTGAAGGGCTCGTCGCCCGACCAGATGACCACGCCCTGGAAGTCCTTCTCGGCCATCTCGACCGCCAGGTTCAGGCCCTCGCACACGTCGGGGCTGATGGCGTGCATCTTGGTCTTGATGCTGGCGATGAGCACTCCGCTACCGGAGGGACGGTCATCGCCGTCCAGCGTCCACAGGCGGATGGCGTCGTCTTCGTGCAGCGTCTTGCCAGCCGTCTTGTAGTCGGGCAAGGCTTCGCCCAGCAGTCTTTCAGGAAAATGCTGCCTGGCGTACACGGGCAAAGCGCGACGCGCTACGAATTTGGCAGCGGATGCACTCCACGAGCCTTGCGCGGTGTGCACGCCACCGGCCTCGGCCACGGGGCCCTTGAAGACCCACTCGGGCAACGGCGCACGGCTCAATGCCTTGCCGGCATCGATGTCTTCCTGGATCATCTTCGCCACTTCGAGCCAGCCGGCTTCCTGCCACAGCTCGAACGGGCCCTGCTGCATGCCGAAGCCCCAGCGCATGGCCTGGTCCACGTCGCGGGCGTTGTCGGCAATGGTGCCCAGGTGCACGGCCGCATAGTGAAAGCTGTTGCGCAGGATCGCCCACAGGAACTGGCCCTGCGCGCCTTCGGCATTGCGCAGCAGCTTCAGGCGCTGGGCGGCAGGCTTCTTGAGCATGCGGCCGTACACCTCGTCGGCCTTCTGGCCGCCAGGCACGTAGTCTTCCGCCTCCAGTTCGAAGCGCAGCACATCGCGACCGACCTTCTTGTAGAAACCGGCCTGGGTCTTCTGGCCCAGGTGGCCCAGCTCCAGCAGCTTTTTCAGCACGGCGGGCGTTTCAAAGCTGGCGTAGAACGGGTCGCTCTTCTCGTCCAGGTTGTCCTGCAGCGTCTTGATGACATGGGCCATGGTGTCCAGCCCCACCACGTCGGCGGTGCGGAAGGTGCCGCTGCTGGCACGGCCCAGCTTCTTGCCCGTGAGGTCGTCCACCACATCAAAGCTCAGGCCGAAATTCTCGACTTCCTTCATGGTGGCCAGCATGCCGGCGATGCCCACGCGGTTGGCGATGAAGTTGGGCGTGTCGTGCGCGCGCACCACGCCCTTGCCCAGGCCGCTGGTCACGAAGGCTTCGAGCTGGTCGAGCACCTCGGGGGCGGTGGTGGGGGTGTCGATCAGTTCCACCAGCGTCATGTAGCGCGGCGGGTTGAAGAAGTGGATGCCGCAAAAGCGCGGCTTGATGTTCTCGGGCAGCGCCTCGCTCAATTTGGTGATCGACAGGCCCGAGGTGTTGGACGCCACGATGGCGTGCGGCGCCACGAATGGCGCGATCTTCTTGTACAGGTCGAGCTTCCAGTCCATGCGCTCGGCGATGGCCTCGATGATGAGGTCGCAGTCGCGCAATTGCTCCAGGTGCTCTTCGTAGTTGGCCTGGCCGATCAGGGCGGCGTCGTCGGCCACGCCCAGCGGTGCGGGCTTGAGCTTCTTGAGGTTGTCGATGGCGCGGGTGACGATGCCGTTCTTGGCGCCTTCCTTGGCGGGAAGGTCGAACAGCACCACCGGCACCTTGACGTTGACGAGATGCGCTGCAATCTGCGCGCCCATCACGCCTGCGCCGAGCACGGCGACTTTCTTCACTTGGAATCTGGACATATTTTGATGAGTTTCAATTCCGTTCGGGCTGAGCTTGTCGAAGCCGTGGCGAGGGTTTGCATCCAGGCCCTTCGACAAGCTCAGGGCGAGCGGGGGTTAAGAGCGTGGGCGTTTACTGCACCCGGATCCAGGTCTGCGTGCGACCAAAGGGGCCGATGGAGCCGCGCACTTCGAGTTTTTTGCCGCCCTCGATGGGCGTCAGGCGCAGCGTGTAGTTGCGGCCGTTCTCGGGATCGAGAATCTTGCCGCCTTCCCACACATCCTTGTCCTCGGCCTTCTTGGCGTTGCGGATGATCTCCAGGCCCTGCAGCGGCTTGTCCTTGCGGTCGTCGCTGCATTCCTTGCACAGCTCGTCGGGCTTGGCGTCCTTGGCCAGGCGCTTTTCGAGCACGCCAGACAGTGCGCCACCGTTGTCACGGATGCGGATTTCCGCCTTGGCCTCACCGGTCTTGTCGTCGATGTTGCGCCACAGGCCCTCGGGCGTCATCTGCGCCCATGCGGGCACCGCAGACGCTACCAACACAATAGCTGCTACCGCTTTATACATAGAGGCTCCATTGCAAAAAGGCTTGAAATCCGCCCCACCTGCCGGTCAGGCCAGGGCCAGGTCGGTGTCCATCAGCACCTGGCTGCCCGCACGCGCCGTACGCATGAGCGTGGCGGTCTCGGGGAACAGCTTGGCGAAGTAAAAGCGTGCGGTCTGCAGCTTGGCGCCATAGAACGGGTCGGTGTTGCCGGCGGCGATTTCGCGCAGTGCCACCTGGGCCATGCGGGCGAAGAAATAGCCAAACACCAGGTGGCCGGCCACGCGCAGGTAGTCCACGGCGGCGGCGCCCACTTCGTCAGGGTTCTGCAGGCCCTTGAAACCGATCTCGGTGGTGAACTTGGTCATCTGGTCGCCGAGGTAGGCGATGGGGTTGATGAACTCGGCCATCTTTTCGTTGACGCCCTCTTCCTCCACCAGCTGGCCCACCAGCTTGCCAAACTTCTTGAGCGAGGCGCCGTTGTTGCCCAGGATCTTGCGGCCCAGCAGGTCCAGCGACTGAATGGTGTTGGTGCCTTCGTAGATCATGTTGATGCGCGCATCGCGCACATGCTGCTCCATGCCCCATTCCTTGATGTAGCCGTGGCCGCCAAAGACCTGCTGGCACATCACGGTGGCTTCAAAGCCGTTGTCGGTGATGAAGGCCTTGACGATGGGGGTCAGCAGGGCCAGCATTTCGCCGGAGTCCTTGCGCACCTTCTCATCGGGGTGGCTCAGTTCCTTGTCCAGCAGCACGGCGCAGAAGCACTGCAGCGCACGGGCGCCTTCGGCGTAGGCCTTGGCGGTGAGCAGCATCTTGCGCACGTCGGGGTGCACGATGATGGGGTCGGCCGGCTTGTCCTTGGCCTTGGTGCCCGAGAGGCTGCGCATCTGAATGCGGTCCTTGGCGTAGGCCAGCGCGTTCTGAAAGGCTACTTCGGTCAAACCCAGCGACTGGTTGCCAACGCCCAGGCGGGCGGCGTTCATCATCACGAACATGGCGGCCAGGCCCTTGTGCGGCTGGCCCACCAGGGTGCCGGTGGCGCCGTCGATCACGATCTGCGCCGTGGCGTTGCCGTGGATGCCCATCTTGTGCTCCAGGCCGCCGCAGTAAATCGCGTTGCGCTCGCCCAGGCTGCCGTCGGCATTCACCTGGAACTTGGGCACCACGAACAGGCTGATGCCCTTGCTGCCCGCGGGCGCATCGGGCAGGCGGGCCAGCACCAGGTGCACGATGTTGCGGGTCATGTCGTGCTCGCCGGCCGAGATGAAGATCTTGGCGCCGGTGATCTTGTAGGTGCCATCGGGCTGGGGTTCGGCCTTGGTGCGCAGCAGGCCCAGGTCGGTGCCGCAGTGGGGTTCGGTCAGGCACATGGTGCCGGTCCACTCGCCGCTGGTCAGCTTGGGCAGGTAGATCTTCTTTTGCTCTTCGGTGCCGTGGGCGTGCAGGCATTCGTAGGCGCCGTGCGAGAGGCCGGGGTACATGGTCCAGGCCTGGTTGGCCGAGTTCATCATCTCGTAGAAGCACTGGTTCACCACGAACGGCAGGCCCTGGCCACCGTACTCTGGGTGGCAGGAGAGTGCCGCCCAGCCGCCTTCGACGTACTTGGCGTAGGCTTCCTTGAAGCCCTGGGGCGTGGTCACTTCATGGGTGGTCTTGTCGAGCGTGCAGCCTTCGGTGTCGCCGCTGATGTTGATCGGAAAAGCCACCTCGGCCGCAAACTTGCCGCCTTCTTCGAGCACGGCGTTGATGGTGTCCGCATCCACGTCGGCATGCGGCGGCAGCGCCTTCAATTCATCACTGACCTTGAGCACTTCGTGCATGACGAATTGCATGTCGCGCAGGGGCGGCGTGTAGGTAGGCATGGGTTTACTCCTTGGGGGTTTGGGTGGAAACGGGGCGGCCCTTGGCCGCAGCCGGTTGGCTGCAGCGGGCCAGAATGTTGTTGAACCCCGTGATGGCGCGATCGATGGCCCCCGGGGTTTGCAGGAAGCGCGCTTCGTAGTGCAGCGCCAGGATGAGGCCGTGGATTTCAAACAGCATCTGTTCGGGACTCACCTCGTCGCGCAGCTGGCCCAGCTCCTTGCAATGCTCGATGGCGCGCTGCATGGCAGCCAGCCAGGTTCGCACCGAATTGACCAGCGCATCGCGCACCAGCCCGGTACGGTCGCCAAACTCGATGGCGCCGCTGATGTAGATGCAGCCCGAATCGATCTCGATCGAAGTGCGCTTCATCCAGTTGTCGAACAGGGCCCGCAGGCGTGGCACGCCGCGCGGTGCGCTCATGGCCGGGTAGAACACCTCTTGCTCGAAGCGGGTGTGGTATTCGCGGATGACCGAGATCTGCAGCTCTTCGCGCGAGCCGAAATGGGCAAAGACACCCGACTTGCTCATGCCGGTGATGTCTGCCAGCGCACCAATCGACAGCCCCTCCAGGCCAATGTGGGTGGCCAGCCCCAGGGCGGCCTCCACGATGACGGCCTTGGTTTGCTGGCCTTTTTGCAGGGCGCGGCCCGTGCCGCCGGCAGCGCGCGCGATACGGGTGGCCTGACGGGAGTTGGTAGGTAAGGGCATATGCAAAATAAAACGAACGTTCGTTCTATTTTGCAGCATTTTTGATGCTGCGTCCAAAGCCCCACCAAAGATTTGGGCTTATTTTTGCGGGCGTTGTTCGCACGCCACCGGCCGCCACTGTCCGATGTGGCCGCCAGAGACGGCCAAGTTGCGGCTGCCGGCCTATGCCGTCACAGCATCAGCGCAAGACTAGCGTCCAGATGCTCGGTTGGCAACCGCCGAAAACCCGAACGGGCATAGCGCTGCAAGCGGCCCAGCGTGAAGGCCGTCAGCACACTGGCCGCCACCTGGGCGTCCACCGTGGGCGTGGCGGAGTTCGCCGTGCCCGCTGCCGCGCGCAGGCACTGGCGCAGCGAGGATTCGATGCGCTCGAAGAACTGGTTCATGCGCTGTTGCAGGCGCTCGTGCTCCAGCACCAGCGCATCGCCCACCATCACCCGCACCAGGCCCGGATTGCGCTCGCCAAACTGCAGCAGCAGCGCCACCACGCGCGCCGCCTGGTGGGCACCGCCTTCAATGGCTTGCCCACCATCGGCCAGGTCGCGCCCGACGATCTGCGCCACCCGCGTGAACACGGTCTGCTCGATGAAATCGATCAGGCCCTCGAACATCTGCGCCTTGCTGGCGAAATGGCGGTACAGGGCCGCCTCGCTGACCGACAGGCGCGCCGCCAGCGCCGCCGTGGTGATGCGCTCGGCCCCGGGCTGCTCCAGCATCCCGGCCAGCGCCTGCAGGATCTGCGCCCGGCGCTCGCCGGGCTTGGGCCGCTTGCGCACAGCGGTGCCGTCGCCCGCATCGGCAGCGCTGACTGGCTCGGAGGTGGGCGATGGTTCAGACATGCAGCAAACAAGAAGTGGAGGCACCGGCCCCGTGCACGCAACCCACGTACCGGGGCGCGCAAGGCAGGCAATCCATGGGGTGGGCAAGTGCGTAAATCATGTATGGAAATGATTCTCGCACAGGCATTCCACGGTGCCGGCAGGCGCGGCAGCGCAGCCATTCAGGCGCCGGCAACCGGCGGCTAGGGCGGAAACACCACCGTGACCACCAGCCCACGCCCTTGAGCGCCGGCCCCCAGGGTCAGCGTCGCATGGTGCACGCGGGCAATCTCATCGGCAATGGCGAGCCCCAGGCCAGTGCCCTCGCCCACCGAGCCGGGCACGCGGTAAAAGCGCTGCATCACCCGCCCGCGCTCGGCCTCGGGGACACCGGGGCCATCGTCTTCCACCTGCAGGAACACCCGGGGCAGACCCATGGCATGGCGCACGCCGCAGCGAATGGTGACGATTCCGGCAGCCGGCGTGTACTTGATGGCGTTGTCCACCAGATTGGAGAGCAGCTCGCGCAGCAACCAGTCGTGGCCTGTGACGTGCGCAGACTGCACATCGAGCCCCAGATCCAGCCCCTTGCCGGTGGCGGCATCGAGAAAGGATTCGAGCAGGGTTTCACACAGGTCCTTCAGGTCCACGCGCCGGGACGGCTGGGCATCCAGGCTGCGCGCGTCGGCCCGCGACAGGGCCAGCAACTGGTGCGCCAGCTGCGAGGTGCGGCGCGTGGCATGGCGCAGCTTTTCGATCTGCTCAACGCCTAGAACAATAGCGCCTTGCGCCTGCCCACCCTGGGCTGGAGGGTGTTTTTTATCAAAGTTCAACGACAGGGATGCCGGCACGGAGGCGCGGGCCACCATAGCCCATGCCTCCACCTGGGCCTGCAGGCCGGCCAGCGGTGTGCGCAGCTGGTGGGCCGCATCGGCCACAAAGCGGCGCTGTCCTTCTGCCTGCGCATTCACCAGGGCGAACAGGCGGTTGAGCGAGCGCACCAGCGGCCGCACCTCGGCGGGCGATGCGGCTTCGTCAATCGGACTCAGGTCGCGCGGCGAACGGCGCTCCACGGCGTCGGCCAGGTCCACCAGCGGCTTGAAGGCCCGGCGCACCGCCCAGTGAATGGCCAGCCCCGCCGCCGCCACCAGCACCAGGTTGGGCAGCAACACCCGCAGCAGCAGCTGCTGCGCCCATTGCTGGCGCGGATCGGACCCATCGGCCAGCGCCACCACCAGCTCGCCAGCCCCCGTGCGCCCGCGCTGCACCGCCACGCGGTAGGTGACGCCGCCATATTCCAGGCTGTGGAACTCGGGCGCCTGCGTGGTGGGCACGGCAGGTTGCACCCAGGCATCGCCCAGCAACAGGCGGCCGGAGGTGTCGCGCACGCTGTAGGCCGCGTAGCCTGGGTGCTGGCGCAAAAAATCCTCCACCGGCGGCGCCAGCAGCAGCAAGGGCGGTTCGCTGTCGCGGATGGGCGGAGCCAGTACGGAATCGGCCAGCGCCGGCAGCAGGCGCAGCAGGCGCTGGTCGTGCCGCTCTGCGGCCTCGTCCGCCGAGCGGTAGTCGAGCCAGACACCCACCAGCGCCAGCGCCAGCAGGGGCAGCACCAGCAGCATCAGCAGCCGGTTGCGCAGATCGGAAGTCATCGCGCGAAGTCGGGGCCGCTGCATGGTGGAGCCCAGGTTTACTGCGCGTGCAATTCCAGCCGGTAGCCAAAACCGCGAATCGAGCGCAGGGCCACGCCATGCGGCTCCAGCTTGCCGCGCAGCCGCGACACATAGACCTCGACGGCGTTGGGCGTGATTTCCTTGTCCCAGCCGGTCAGCGCCTGCAGCAGCTTGTCCTTGCTGGCCGGCTTGGGGGCGTGGATGAGCAGGTATTCCAGCACCGTCCATTCCCGCGGGCCGAGATCGATCACCTGTTCGGCATCGTCCGTCCGGATGCTGGCGCGGCGCCCGGCCGTGTCCAGCGCCAGCGGGCCAAAGCTCAGCACCGCCGTGGTGGCGGCCTGCGAGCGGCGCAGCAGGGCGCGCAACCGCGCCAGCAGCTCGGGCAATTCGAAGGGCTTGACCATGTAATCGTCCGCGCCCCAATCGAGCCCCTGCACCCGGTCGTGCAGGGCATCGCGGGCCGTGAGAATCAGCACCGGCATCGCGGGGCTGGCCATGCCGGGGCGGCGCAGGCGGCGGGTCAGCTCCAGCCCGTCCATGGCGGGCAGGCCGATGTCGATGATGGCCGCATCGAAAGACTCGGTGCGCAGCACCTCTTCGGCGCGCTCGCCACTGCCCACCCAATCGACCGCGTAGCCGGCATCGGTGAGCCCCAGCTTGATGCCGCTGGCCACCATGACGTCGTCTTCGACCAGCAGCAAGCGCATGTCAATGCTCCACCGGGCCGCGCACGGCTCCCGGCCCCAGCAACTGGCGCGGCCAAGGCCAGTGCACCCGTGGAACTGGCTTTGCCAGGCCACCGGGTGCGTCCCCCTCCCGAAGGAGAGGGGGAAGGCGCCAAAGGCGACTCAGGGGGAGCATCTCAATGACTGCGGATCATGGTGCCGTAGGCCTGATCGGTCAGGATTTCCAGCAGCATGGCGTGCGGCACGCGGCCGTCGATGATGTGCACGGCATTCACGCCGGCCCGGGCGGCATCGAGCGCCCCCGCAATCTTGGGCAGCATGCCGCCTGAAATGGTGCCATCGGCAAACAGGGCATCGATCTCGCGCGCGGTGAGGTCGGTGAGCAGCTGGCCCGCCTTGTCCAGCACGCCGGGGGTGTTGGTCAGCAGCATGAGCTTTTCGGCCTGCAGCACCGTGGCCAGCTTGCTGGCCACCACGTCGGCGTTGATGTTGTAGCTCTCGTTGTTTTCGCCAAAGCCGATCGGGCTGATGACGGGGATGAAGGCATCGTCCTGCAGGGCCTTGACCACGCTGGGGTCGATGGACACGATGTCGCCCACCTGGCCCACGTCGTGCTCGATGCTCGGGTCCTTGCTGTCCACCATCTTGAGCTTTTGCGCGCGGATCATGCCGCCATCGCGCCCGGTGAGGCCCACGGCCTTGCCGCCGGCCTGGTTGATCAGGCCCACGATATCCTGCTGCACCTCGCCGGCCAGCACCCACTCCACCACTTCCATGGTTTCGGCGTCGGTCACACGCATGCCCTGGATGAAATGGCCCTTCTTGCCCAGGCGGTTGAGCGCCGTCTCGATCTGCGGGCCGCCCCCGTGCACCACCACCGGGTTCATGCCCACCAGCTTGAGCAGCACCACGTCTTCGGCAAAATCGGCCTGCAGGTCGGGGTCGGTCATGGCATTGCCGCCGTACTTGATGACCATGGTCTTGCCATGGAACTTGCGGATATAGGGCAGCGCCTGCGCCAGGATTTCAGCCTTGTCGCGCGGGCCGATGTGGGACAGGTCGGGGTCGGGGGAAGGGTCGGTCATGGAAGCGGGCCATTCGGTGAAAACAATGAGGCACAAATTGTGCCGCATCCATGGGGCCGGTCAGGCCTTGGGGCCCTGGGGCTCGCGCAGCAGCTGCACCAGCGCATCGCGCCAGGCAAACAAGACGGCCAGCACACCCGCCAGCACGGCCACCAGCGCAATCACCATCAGCGGGCGCGGACGCTCCGGCCGGCTGGGCACGGACGGCTGGGCGATGAACTGCGCTTGCGACAGAAAACGGGCGCTGATGGACGACATGTCTGCCGCCAGCGAGGACAGTTTTTCCCGCTGTGCCTCGGTGTTGGTCTCCTTGGAAAACCGCACGATCACATCGGCCAGCTTGAGTACGCTCTCGCTGCCACTGCGCGCCTGGCCCAGCGCGGCCTGTGCGTCTGTGATGAGCGCCTTGGCAAACGCCTGTTGCTCCATTTCGCGATCAAGTCGCTGGAGTTTTTCGCGAATATCGATCATTTCAGACTCTGCGCCCACCAGCTGTGCCACGGGCGACATGAACTTCTCGTTGTCCTTTCGCACATCCACCACCTGCTGGTTTTCACGCCGCGCAACGTCGGGATAACTGGACATGACCTTCTTCAACGCCGCCACGCGGTTCTGCGCCTGCTCGATGTCAAACTCGTACTTGAGCTTGCGCTCCAGCGCGCGGTCGGAGAACTGGCGGTTGTCCGCCGCCCAGCGGGAAACCTGGTCGCGTACCGTCTCGCGCGTGGCCACGTCCTTGAAATACGCCCCCAGCCAGCCCGCCACACCGGCGGCCTGGTGGGGGTCGGGTGCCGAATAGCTCAGCTGCACACCCAGGTAGACCGAGGCCTTGCCCTCCTTGCCTTCCTTGCTGAGAAGCAGCTTTTCACGCTCTTGTTCGATCTGCAGCAAAATATCCGGCAGTTGCTTGGCATCCACCTTGCTGACCTTGGGCACGGGCATAAGCCATTCGCCGCGCGGCATGTCACGTACCAGTTTTTCGACCTGGGATGGATCCAGCCCCGGCGGCGGCACCACGCCAACATACTGCTGCACCGTGTGCCCGTCCACGGCCAATTCCGCAAATCGCTTGTATTCCGCCGTACCGATTTCCATGCTGAGCACGCCCTCGGATTTGTAGCGCAGCAGCGGGCCATAGCCCAGAGCCGCTCCAACACCCGCACCAACCACCATGGCAACCAACACGGCCACGACTTTTTTACGCATTCTTCACTCCAAAATTTTCAGTTGACCCGATGTACAGGGTGTGTGCCGTTGCGGGGCAGCCCCGTTCGCTTTCTCCGTGGTGGATGCCCGCAAAGATTCGGGGCTGTATCCATGCACCAGTTGCAGCAGGATGCTTCTCATGGTTTCCTGATCGCTCTGTATGGCGGCGTGCCGCATTTCCACCAGTACCGGTGCCAGTTGCGGCCAGGGCAGGAAGTCTTCGTGCGCCTTCATGATGCGCGCGTGGGCGGTGCCTTCGGGATTATCGCTAATGAGCAGTTCCTCATAGAGCTTCTCTCCGGGCCGCAGGCCGGTGATGCGGATTTCGATGTCGCCACCAGGATGGTCTTCGTCGCACACCGTCATGCCCGACAGCTCCACCATGCGCCGTGCCAAGTCCATGATCTTGACCGGCTGCCCCATGTCCAGCACAAACACATCACCGCCGCGCGCCATGGCACCGGCCTGCAGCACCAGCTGGGCGGCCTCGGGAATGGTCATGAAGTACCGGGTGACTTCCGCGTGCGTCACCGTCAACGGGCCACCATCGCGCAATTGTTTGCGAAACAGGGGCACCACGCTGCCGCTGCTGCCCAGCACATTGCCGAAGCGCACCATGGAAAACAGAGTGCGGTTGCGAACCTCGGGGCTTTGCGATCCGTCGGGCAGATGAAAAACCACCGAGGCGCTGGCCGACAACGCCTGCAGCACCAGTTCGGCCATGCGCTTGGTGGCCCCCATCACATTGGTGGGGCGCACGGCCTTGTCGGTGGACACCAGCACAAAGTGGGCCACTTCGCTTTCCATGGCCGCACGGGCCATGTTCAAGGTGCCGAACACATTGTTCAATACCCCCTCGGATGGATTGCTCTCCACCAGCGGCACATGCTTGTATGCGGCCGCGTGGTAAACGGTGGCGGGCCGGTACAGGTGGCAAATTTCCTTCAGGCGCCCAAAATTGCCGACGCTGGCGAGCAGCGGAACCAGGTCCACCGGCAACGCATGCTCGGTGCACAAACCCTCCAGCTCGCGGTGGATGGAGTAAAGGCCAAACTCGTTGTGCTCCACCAGCACCAGCTGGCGCGGTTTCTCTTGAATGATCTGGCGGCACAGCTCGCTGCCTATGCTGCCGCCGGCGCCGGTCACCAGCACGACCTTGCCAGCCAGGTTCTTGGCCAGCAACGACGAATCGGGCGGCACGGGTGGGCGCCCCAAAAGGTCTTCGACATCGAGCTCCTGAAAATCCTGCATCGTCACCCGGCCCGATGCCAGGTCGCCCATGCCGGGCAGGCTGCGCACGTGCACATGCAGCTTGCGCAACATGGCAACGATTTCATTGCGGCGCGTGCGGTCGAGCGACGGCATGGCCAGCAAAATATCGGTAACGCCCATGCGCTCCACGGCATCGGCCACCTCGTCGGGTGCGATGACGTCAACACCGTTGATGCTGCGCCCCGCCTTGGCCTGGTCATCGTCGATAAAACCCAGCAGCACAAACTGGTGTGCCAGACCCAACGCGTACGCAGTCTGGACCCCCGCATCGCCGGCCCCGTAGATCAGCAAGCGGCCCTTGGCATGGCGCGCCTTGCGGGTGCCACCCGCCAGCCAATAGCGTGCAATCGCCCGGCTGCCCCCTACCAGCAGCAAAAAAATCAGCGGCTGAATCAGGCCCACGCTGCGCGGCACCCCATCCCACTTCAACACCAGCAGGGCAATAAAAAACAGTACCGCATAGACCCCCACAGCCTTGGCTGTAGTGAACAGCGCCGCCATGCCGGTGTAACGGAAAATGGCGCGGTACAGCCCAAAGCGCACAAACAGGGGCACCGCCAGCAAGGGCGCCAGCAGGTAGACATACTGTTGCTGCGCTTGCGGCAGACCCGTCTGGTCGATGCGCAAATAGAAAGCGGCCCAGACCGAAAGCAACGACAGCACCAGATCGATCGCTACCACCACCAGGCGTTTGACAGGGCGCGGCAGCACCAGCAATGGAGTCACCATGAATTTATGAATTGGCATTTCTCGACTTCTTATTTCGCGGCCACAGCCTGACCGGGTTGCAGCACCACCCCGGCCACCACCGTTACCCCATAGCCCAGAACAGCCCCCGCCTGCATCCAGGCGCCATGCCCCAAGACCGAGCCACCCGCCATGCCCGCCTTCACACCCAAATGGCCAAAGTTTTCCACCTGGCAATGGTGGTCTACCACCGCACCGCAATTGACAATAACGCCAGTACCCAACTGTGCTTCGGTTCCGACAATGGCACCGGCCATGACAGCACTGCCAACGCCAATGCGCGCCCGGGGCGACACCATGGCCTGGGGGTGAATCACCGTAGCCAGCTCGAAACCCGCTGCACCCAGCCTGTGATGCAGTTCCTCGCGCAAGCGGTTGTTGCCTATGGCCACAATGGCAGCATCTGCATGCGGGCGGCACCGGTCCAGGTCAGCCGTGCTGCCGAATACCGGCCACTCCCACACCTGGCCCAAACCAGGCGCCGCATCGTCCACGAAACCCGCCAACGTGAAGACACCACCGGCCAGCACCGCCTCGGCCACCGAACGGCCATGGCCACCGGCTCCCACGATCAACAAACGTTTCATTGCAGGCATTCCATCAATGGGTGATTCCGTCGCGCCGAATGACCTTCACGAACGTCAGCCACAGGATACGAATATCAAACCACAGCGACTGGCGCTGCAGATACTCCACATCCAGCTTCACCTTGTCAGGTATGGGCAGCTCGTCGCGCCCATTGATTTGCGCCCAGCCCGTCAACCCCGGCACCAATGCATGCACACCCAACTGCGTGCGCAATTCAATCAGGTCATGCTGATTAAAAAGCGCAGGCCGGGGACCGACAAAGCTCATGTCGCCGACCAGAATGCTCCAAAGTTGGGGCAATTCGTCCAGACTGCTCTTGCGCAAGAAGCTGCCAATCGGCGTGAGGTGCGCGTTCGCATCCACCAGCAGATGCGTGGCCACGGCGGGCGTGCCAACCCGCATGCTGCGGAACTTGGGCATCCGGAAAATTCTGTTGTTTCGACCCACGCGGTCCGACCAGTACAAAGCCGGGCCGAACGAAGTCAGACGCACAGCCACCGCGACCAAGAGCACCGGCAGGGCCAAAATCACAGCCGCCGCACAAGCCAGCAAAAAATCAAACCCTCTTTTCACATCAACCTTCTTCATTTTTCAAACCCGGGTACGTCGATTTTTTCTTGCGGAATCTTGAAGTGCCAGTAGTTCAGAAATCCAGCCTTCGCAGGAATAGTAGTTTCTGAGCACTTCTGGGACAGCCAAGTAAGGTTTTTCAAGAAATTCAGCCGGAATCTCAGGCGCAGACCTGTCGATTACGCAGACACGGGACGGATCATAAAGATTGCTGGTCAAAATGTACTTGTTGGTGGTGATCAGCTTCTTTTCCGCCAGCAACGTTTCAATGGTGCGCATGGTGAACCCACGTTGGCGTGGATGCTCCACATCCAATACGCTCCTGGAACGCTCGACGTACTGAGCAACCTCAGCTGCAGGCATGGGCTTGGTTGACAATGTTCCCTTCGGAGCCCGCCACAAAGTCCAGTCCAGCAAGCGACGCATGAAGAGCATCAAGGGGCTTTGGAAGTAGCCAAACACAAAACTTCTGACTTGCTGGCCGTAACGCTGGCGCAAGCGGTGAATCACACGATGACGATCAGAGTGGATGGTGCCGATAAAGCACCAATCAAACACCACCTGCATCGACATATCATGATCTGCTGAAATATTGCGCCAAAACAATGGCCTATAGTTCCAAGCAAATTTCTTCGCATCAACAGGATCGAAAGTTGCTACTGAATCGAATGCCGGAAAAATACTCGCCACACCCTTGACGTTTTCAACGCCATCCCAAAGATAAAGCCCCATACTGGCCGAAGCCAATTTTTTGCGCATCTCCAGCACAACCCGCCGCGACAGCCCTTCACCCTTAATCACCAGAACGTGGGAAACTGAGCCCGGTTCAAGTTTTTCCAATCGCGAAAGAAATGAGCGCTCGGACCAACGGACCGTCATTACAGGAAGCAATCGGAGTGCGAGTTTGTACCAAGTTGCGCTGCTGGCTCGCTCATCCCACCACGTTACGTCGTAGCCCATCGAGCGCAGCGTCTCGGATATGGACAGATGGTAAGAAAAAGTGAGCGGAGACACCAGAAGTACATGGCCGCGCAAGGTACCCTGCACACGTTTCAGGCCACCATCAGGCTGCATGGTCGGATTGCCCCTTGTCTATTACTTTCGCTGGGATACCGACGGCCAGCAAACCTGGCGCAACATGGCTTAACACAACCGCATTCGCACCAATACGTGAATCGGACCCCAATATAACCCCGCCCAGCACTTTTGCACCAGAGCCAATAGTAACGCCATGCCCCACCGTGGGTCGTGATGACTCTTGGTAGGAAAAATCCACTTCACGCGCACCCAAAGTAACGCCCTGAAAAATAGTGGCATTTTCACCAATAGACCAAGCACCAATCACCGTGCCCTGGGTATGCGGCAGGAACAAACCTTTGCCAATTGGGCACCGGACGGCTATTTCGATACCGAAAAAAAAGAAATTCAGCAGCGAAACCAATTTCGCGATTGGCCCCAATTTCAGACGATATAAGCCATGCGCCAGCCTGCAAAGTAGAACGGGGATAAACCTTGGTGAAAAAATCCCAAGCCAAAGCCGTAGACCTGACACACCATCAGCCGAGCCATGCATGACGACAAGAGCACGGCGTAAATCAGCAGCCAAATAAGGCAGCAGCCTGAAATTCTCTGTCGGCATAATTGAAACCGTCTTTTTCATGTTGCCGAGATGTTTCCCATCAATCCTCTTGCCGCCAGCTCACTCACAGAGCGCAAGTAGGCCGCCTTGTCCTCTGGCGCTTGCTCCGCAGCCCAGCCCAGAAAATTAGCCAAACCCTGCTTGAAACCCATACCAGGAACAAAGCCCAAGATCTGTTCCAGCATCCTCACGTCAGCGATATTGTGCCGAATATCACCCATTCGGAATGCTCCAGTGACACCTATGACGCTTTCACTCTCAAAAAATGATTTAATCTCTTGCGCCACCATCATCACACTCGTGGCTTGGCCGGATCCCACGTTCAGAGCCCCGACAAATTGACCCGGATAGTTAACGCTGCGGACGGTCGCTTCAACGACATCATCGATGTAAACAAAATCGCGCGACTCCAACCCATCCTCATAAATCTCAATAGACTGATTCTGACGTGCCAGATTGGAAAAGACTGCAAGAATACCGGTATAGGGATTCTTGAGAGACTGGCCGGGACCATACACGTTTTGATAACGCAGTCCAAACCCATTGATGCCTCGTGTCCGGGCAAACAGTAAAACCGCCTGTTCCTGAACCTGCTTCGTCAAGCCATACATCGACATGGGGCTGAAAGGCGCCAACTCAGGAGTCGGCAACAAAACTACGGGGGATCCACAATCTGGGCATACTGGCTCAAACAGGCCATCAGACATGCGTGCACGGCCACGTTGCTCCGGAAATACCATGCCGTGATTCGCGCACTGATATGCACCTTCACCATAAACAGCCCGACTTGAGGCAACCACAATTGAGCGAAGCGATTTCGCGCAGTCTTCGTTTTGCAACAAGTCCAGCATCGTGGCCGTGCCTTGCACATTGACGCTGAAATATCGATCAATCTCGTACATGGATTGGCCAGTACCAGTCTCAGCGGCCAAATGCACCACGCTATTGACTCCTGTCAACGCCCGCCTCATCGCATCCCGGTCACGCACATCGGCCTTGATTAGCTCCACATGTCCTTCCAAATCCGCCGGCAACGTTTGACTGGCGTGAATTTGAGGACTGAAATTATCCAGAACACGAACTCGATTTCCCAGCTTCAACAAAGCGCGCGCAAGGCGCTGTCCAATGAAGCCCGCACCACCCGTTATCAATATCTGTTGTGCATCCGAAGTCATAAATAATTCCTTGAGATTAATTTCTTATTTCAACCGAATTTTCCCGAACATATCAACTTGATTGCGCAGTGACGATATATGGGCCAAATATCGCATTAGATTAAAATACCGCTCGGGCCCCAGAAGAAAAAGAGCCAACCTTAGTATTTTATTGATCACCGCAATCTGGGATCCATAAGCGTTCATGTCCTTGAAAATTTTCCGTCGGGCCGTCTCATTACGGGAACCAACTAAGCGATGGGCCTTGCCGAAGCGCATCACAGGCCCGTCGGTTCGATAGGGGTTCACTTCTGAAGAGAAAGCGCTTTCTCTGAGCGACGCATAAAACCTGCGCAAAGCAGGAGTCACATATGAGCCATCATCAAAATAGTCAAACGAGTAGCGATGGCTAGAGAACTCTTTCGAGGAATTTGCCATAAGCTCAAGTGCATAGGTCGTCGCAAGCACTGTGAAATCGGGACGGCTTCCGGCGGCATAACGCGTCTGCTTTTTTGCTACCACCTCAGGCGTGTTCTCGCTGAAAGAGCTGAAATGAATAAAGCGCAGCGGCGTCGTTTCATTGACAAACCAGGCCCCATCGCGCTCCGTCAATTGCCGCTCGTGCAAATTCCAGAAAGCCACATTCAAGCCGGCATCATGCAAAATTCGCATTTTAGGAAAGTAGATGGGAGCCAAACTAACCCACTTCTGATCGACCGCCAGGCCAAGTTGGGGTTCATAGAAACCATGATTCAGGCAGCGCTCGGACCACCAATCCAGAAATGCCAAACCCTCCTGGCATCGGGCAACCCCCACGAAGCCCAGATTAAAAGCACCAAACTTGAGAAGTTCAAGATCGTCAGGCTTGTAACCGTCCAGAATTGGTGTATTGCTGTGAGGCGTCACAACAAGCGAAGCGCCATTTTGCAGCGCGTCAAAAACCTGCACCAGTGGCGCATAGACCTTGATATCCGGATCGAGATAGATTGCGAACTCATGCCTCTGCAAAAGCATCTTTAGCGCAGTTGGCTTGACATTAGTATTGAACTCGATCACGTCATAGCTGAACGCATGCTGCAGGAAATTTTCAATTGGCAAATCTTCAACCCAAATCACAGTCAAATCTGGGCGATCAACCACGACCTCCGGCGTTTTTCGGTCTACCAGCACAAGGTACATGCTGTGATCGGGGTGATGCTGGATGTAAGAATCAACCAGCACCAAGGCTTTCCCGATGTAATTGATAGAGCAAATGGTCAGTGCGGCGTGCGAATTCATGGCTGATGTCCTGGGAAAAATCGTGTCATTTATGATTTTATTGTAATTCGTATACCCGAACCATGTGAAGTCTGCGAGCGATCAGATAACAAACTGGCGGCACCCAAAGCAGCAGCCAAAAACCCGGAGATGAGAAGTAAGCATCTTCAAAAATCGACATGAAAAGCGGATAAAGGGAAACGCTGTAGAGATACCACCAGACCGGATTATTAGCATTCTCATACCGCATATAAAGATACTGATGAAAAATTCCAAGAATCAACAGCCCTCCAGCCACGCCCATCAGCGCACCATCGTGAAACAAGGGAAAAAACACCGTGTAGGTATTGCACTGGATTGGTACTTCGACAAACGGGTTTAACGAGGGCTTGGGAGGGATTTCAAAAAACAACACACTCCAGAGTTCCCTAAGCGGGTTGGGAAGCAGTGCTCCACCAGCAATTTCCTGGCTTCTTGAAGCAACAAAGTCGTTAAAACATGAAACACTGCTCATCACATAGACCTGCGCATTCCAGAGAATGTTTCCTGTGACCGAGTTGGACTCCTCTCCCTTTTTGAAAACCAGCGCAATAATAAAAAAAATCGTCAAAAAACTCAGCGCTGACGCAACAACAGTTCGAGCCGAGATAACTTTGTTGCGATACAAAAGCGCAATGGATGCAACAAAAAAGAGCAGCAAAAACAAGCGCCCCGTCGTAGCGACCGCTGAAATCAATCCAACCAGAAAAATAACGACTACCTGCCTTCGCGAAAGAGATTTTGCAAAAGCCAGAAAAAAAATACTGAATCCGACACCCACATAGAGGATGCGGAAAAAAGCATAGAGGCTTCTCTCCCCGTTGAAGTCGTCAACAACAAACTGCCGGATCGATGGGGCACTTAGTTCAGCCAAACCACCGCCAATCATTAATGTATAGATGGAGTACACCGCAAAAACGCCAGCGAAGGAATATATCAACAAGAAAAGTTGAAAATAGCGTTCGAACTGAAAACACTGATCCCGTTGTACCGCTTGCGCCGAATGGTCGTACTGCAGCCCAGGCAAATAACTGGCAATCAATGTACCCAGAGTAAAAAACAAAACCCCCAGAAAAATCGCAACCCAGGTAATAACTTCAAACGGAAAAAAAAGGTCGTAAAACCCGATATGCAAGACAACCTGCAACCCCCAAAGAGTGAGAAAAATAAATCTAGGAGAGAACATATCTCGTCCTCTTTCGTCGATACAAAACAAAAAGCGCCAGTGCATCACAAGATGTACGCGCAGTCCAGGCGATTGCCGCACCGGTTAAACCTAAATAATGCACAAGCAAGAATAAAACCGGCAAATAAACAACCAGTTCAATTATATGCAGCAGACCAGTCGGTCTTGCATGTCCCATGGCATGCAATGCCGTGTAGGGAATGTATGCAACGCTATTTGCCAATATGCCACACGAGAGGATGACGCAAAGAAGCCATGATTGCTGCGCAAAACTTTCCGAGATGAAAAATTTCATCAAGGGATAAGCGACTGCTGAAGCCAACACGCACAACACCAACATGACCACAGCAACAACCGTCACACTATTCCAGAAGGTTTTTTCAGCGTCCAGGGTACGAGAAGAGTTATCACGGGTCAGCTTCGGCAAGAGGCTTGTCCCGAGTGCTCCCGGCAATATAAGCAGCCTGACAAGGAACTCCAATGGGACCGTGTAATAAGCAACAACTGCCGCACCCATCAGGTAGGAGACGATAAATCGATCAGCATTCACCAGCAAGGGGCTGACCAGATTTGTAATCGCCATCCATGCACCGAAAGAAAAGAGACGTTTTCGTGTACCGGGGGTAATCTCAGCACGCCAGAATTTTCCGCTTGGCAGCCTGCCAACCAACCATGCAAGCAATAGACAACTTATCATTCTGGCGCCCACAAGCCAGAGGGTAATGAAAACCAAGGAAACACCATGCAAGAAGAAGGCAATGCATGGAAACAAGAATATGGAGATTCCCAGAAACATCCGAGCCAGGTTGCTTGACTGGAAATTCTCATATCCCTCAAGAGCACCGCGCTGGCCCGAACTGAACGTGGCAAATGGAATCCCGATAGCCGCAACGATCAGACTGAAGAATACCTCCTGATGGAGTTCGGGAGAGATACTGAGGCCCCTATGACTTAGCGGATAGGCGGCCAGCAGCAATATTAACATTCCAAGCATTCCCGTCAGGATCGTGAATTCGAGTCCCGCCTTGATGGTGGACGAGATTTCGTTACGTCGCTGCCCGGCAATATGGGAAGCCACTTGCTGGGTGATGGCACGTCCGATCCCAAAATCAAACAGGCTGAAATACCCAATGATCGTCCACAGCAACGTCAGGATACCGAATCTCTCGATGCCTAAACGTTGAATGAGGAACGGAATCGTGATGGCACCAATAACCAGTGGCACAACATTACCGGCAACATTCCACAGGGTGTTTTTACTCAGCGACATGAGCTGACATCAACCGACGATCAACATATCCGCACACAGCTCGCGCCGAGCGCGGAACCAAGATGCACTTACAGCGGCAACTCATCTATTTCATCCTTCAGGCGCCGCTCAGATTCCGCAGCGCGTACCGATTCAAGTGATTGCCCCTGCTGATCCTTGGTCGAAAGTTGAGGCTGTACGATGCCGTGCTGAGCCAGCGGCCAATCGATACCAATGACGGGGTCATTCCAGACAATGCAACGCTCATGCTGCGGTGCGTAATAGTCGGTGGTCTTGTAAAGGAAGTCGGCACTGTCGCTCAGCACAACAAACCCATGCGCAAACCCTGGCGGCACCCAAAACTGCTTGTGGTTGTCTTCGGTCAGTTCAATCCCCGCCCACTGGCCAAAAGTAGGTGAGCTCCTGCGAATATCCACCGCCACGTCAAACACCGCTCCGCGCACCACCCGTACTAGCTTTCCCTGGGGTTGCTCAATCTGGTAGTGCAGACCGCGCAGCACACCTTTGGCGCTGCGGCTGTGGTTGTCCTGAACGAACTGATGGCTGGTGCCGGTGGCCTCGTTGAACGCTTTCTGGTTAAAGCTTTCATAGAAAAAGCCGCGTGCGTCGCCAAACACCTTGGGTTCGATGACCAGCACGTCGGGGATGGCGGTGGGGGTGACTTTCATAGCGTACCTAGTATTTGCATTCAGAGAAAAATTTAAAACGTACGAACAAACCCGGTCGGTGTGTTTGCTTTCACGTTGACGCTCAAGGTTTTTTGGATAAAAGGCCGCTCTATCAACCTGAACGTAATGACGGAGATCGCCACCAAGATCAAACCCATCGACAGAACTACCGGCCAGTAGTTGGATACCGTCCAGCGGAAACCAACCGAACCCGCAACGCTCAAGAACAGAGTAATAACCAGGCCATGCAAGAGATAGATGCTGTAACTGACTTCACCCAAGAGCCTCGCTGCCTTTGTGTGAAGCAATCCAAAAACTCCACCACCATTCAATATGAGCAAAAAAGCCACCATTGCCAATACGCCGGCAAAAAAACCATAAGCCGTATCAAATGAAGTCATCAGCACATAAAGTACACCGACAAACAGGACGTCAGAGAGCCATGACCGGATGCTGGAGACAAACCACCTTTGTTTGTGGATATCTGCCACCAGCATTCCACCCAGAAAATAGTACAAGAATTTTTCTTCCGAGAGTGCAGCGTAAAACCCAACAAGAAAATAGACACTCCAACGCCCTGAAATACTCATCAATGCCGCCAAAAATGGCAGCGCAAAGTAAAATCGCCATTCATAAGCCAACGTCCAAAACACACCGGCATTAATAGTAAATGTACGGGGTAATTCATTAATGTCGGGCGCACCGAGAAAGGAAAAATAGAACCATCTAACAATATTCGTAAAAACACTTATGTATTGAACATCGCTTTTTCCCGCCGCTTTACTCAACGCAATCAGCACCAGTACGACCACCGCCACGAGATACATGGGGACGATCCGACGAATCCTGGATCGATAAAGAGCAACCCAGTCAACCCCCGATTCACTCTTCAAGATGCGGCCCCAAAACAAGAAGGCAGTGATCATGAAAAAGAACCCTACGCCAAGTTGCCCTGTCATGGCATAAAACGGCTCATCAGGAGCTTTCCAGGCACCGCTTGTCTGAAATGCGAAATTGATCAGCGCATGGTGAAAGAACACTCCCAGCGCAAGCAAACCGCGCAAGCCGTCGATGGACTCGTGTCGCCCTCCTTCGCTCACCACCCCCTTCCATGAGAATTTGCGGGCGATCAGATAAATTCCCCCAGAAAAGAGGAGGAAGACACCCGAGAGGACGAAATAGGGCCAGATGCTAGCGGGTTGGGTCATGGTTTGACGCCCTCAGGGCTGAGCATTGTCATGGTTATTTTTGCCAAGATACCAATTGAGCTGACAGCGGATTTCTCTTTTTATTGACGGCAATGCTTAGGCGGATTGCCTACCCCCCTCTTTCAGCAGGCGCTGCATGTATTGCCCATAGCCGTTCTTCAGCAGGGGCTGGGCCAGTTTTTCAAACTGTTCGGCGCTGATGAAGCCGTTGCGCCAGGCGATCTCTTCGGGACAGGCGATCTTCAGGCCCTGGCGGTGCTCCAGCGTGGCGATGAACTGGCTGGCTTCGAGCAGGCTGTCGTGTGTGCCAGTGTCCAGCCAGGCGTAGCCGCGCTGCATGATTTGCACGCTGAGCTGGTCTTTGTCCAGGTAGGCCTGGTTGACGGCGGTGATCTCCAGTTCACCGCGGGCACTGGGCTTGACGGCCTTGGCGATGTCCACCACCTGGTTGTCGTAGAAGTACAGGCCGGTGACGGCGTAGTTGCTCTGGGGCGTCTTGGGTTTTTCTTCGATGCTGCTGGCTTTGCCGTTGGCGTCAAAGGCCACCACGCCGTAGCGCTCGGGGTCTTGCACATGGTAGGCAAACACGGTGGCACCGCTGGTTTGCGCATCGGCATCGGCCAGCAGTTGCACGAAGTCGTGGCCGTGGAAGATGTTGTCGCCCAGCACCAGCGCGCTGGGGTGGTTGCCCACAAACTTGTCGCCAATGATGAAGGCCTGCGCCAGGCCGTCGGGGCTGGGCTGCACGGCGTATTGCAGGTTCATGCCCCACTGGCTGCCGTCGCCCAGCAGCTGCTCGAAGCGCGGGGTGTCTTGCGGAGTGCTGATGATGAGCACATCGCGGATGCCCGCCAGCATGAGGGTGCTGAGCGGGTAGTAGATCATGGGCTTGTCGTACACCGGCAGCAGTTGCTTGCTGATGGCCAGGGTGGCCGGGTGCAGGCGTGTGCCGGAGCCGCCGGCGAGGATGATGCCCTTGCGCTGGGTCGTGGGGTGAGCGGTCATGGTGTAATTTGTGTCCTTGATTCAGTGTTGTTTTTCGCTATGCGCCAGGCCGAGTGCGGCGGCGATGGCATGCAGCCTTTTGTCTCGCGTCCAAAGCAAATCCCCACCCAGCCGGGTGGATGCCAGCAGGTGCATGTCCACGTAGCCAATGCCACGCCCCATCAGTGCGTGCTCATCCATAAAAAACAGGACTTCCTTGTCGGTAGCCACCGGCACGGGGGGCAGCGCCTGCAGCAAGCCCAGCACCTCGGCGCGCGCGCGCAAGCTTCCGCAGGCCAGTTCACCCACCACGAACGGGTGCATGCCCACCTGCCCCGCCTGAAGCGCGGCCATCAACTCCGCGTCACCGTGACGCAAATGGTCAATCCACACCGATGTGTCCACCAGCATCATGCTTCAGGCTCTCTGCGGCGGGGGATGGGCTGCAGTTGGGCTTCTGTCCCGCCAAGTCGGGCCAGACGGCGTGCGCTTTCACGCTGCACCAGCGCCAGCAGCGCTTCGCGGATCAACTGGGTACGCTCAGTCAACCCGCTGATTTGCTGTGCTTGGGCGAGCAATTCGTCGTCAAGGGTGAGGGTGGTACGCATGGACTTCTTTCAAATCATCAAACAAGACATCAAACGATGACTCGTTTCATGCTAACACCTCGGTCAGCATGCGCGCCACGCCCTGCTGCCAATGCGGCAGCGTGAGACCGAAGGTGGCTTGCAGTGGTGCGGTGTCCAGGCGCGAGTTGTGGGGGCGTCTGGCCGGTGTGGGAAAGGCGCTGGTGGGCACGGGGGTTACTTCGGTTGCTTTTATTTTGATAGCTTCCTGCGCATGCAGTGCCTGCGCCAGAACGTATTTTGCATACTGGTGCCAATTGGTTTCACCGCCCGCCACCAGGTGGTACAGGCCTGCGTCTTGCGGGCGCTGCCGCAGGTGGCGGATGGCATGGGCGGTGATGTCGGCGATCAGGTCGGCGCCAGTGGGTGCGCCCCATTGGTCGTCGATGACGGTAAGGCGTTCGCGCTCGCTGCCCAGGCGCAGCATGGTCTTGGCGAAATTGCCGCCGCGTGCGGCATAGACCCAGCTGGTCCTGAAGATCAGGTGCTTGGGGCAGTGCTTGGCAATCAGTTGCTCGCCTTCCAGCTTGGTCTGGCCATAGATGTTGAGCGGTGCTGGTGCGTCGGTTTCTTTCCAGGGCTGGCTGCCGCTGCCGTCAAACACATAGTCGGTGGAGTAGTGCACCAGCCAGGCGCCCAGTTGGTGCGCCTCTTGCGCCAGCACGCCAGGGGCGGTGGCGTTGAGGGTGCGGGCCAGGTCGGGCTCGCTTTCGGCTTTGTCCACGGCAGTGTGGGCGGCGGCGTTGACGATGACGTCGGGGCGGACCGCGCGCACCGTTTCAGCCAAACCTTGCAGGTTGGAGAGGTCGCCGCAAAAGTCCGTGCTATGGCGGTCCAGCGCGACCAATTCGCCCAGCGGGGCCAGGCTGCGCTGCAGCTCCCAGCCAACCTGGCCGTTTTTGCCGAGCAGAAGGATTTTCATGCCGCAACCGTGCCCGCGTATTGGGTTTGCAGCCAGTCGCGGTAGGCGCCGCTTTGCACGTTGGCCACCCACTCGGGGTGGGCCAGGTACCACTGCACGGTCTTGCGGATGCCGGTGTCAAAGGTTTCGGCAGGCTTCCAACCCAGCTCGCGTTCGATCTTGCTGGCGTCGATGGCGTAGCGCCGGTCGTGGCCGGGGCGGTCTTTGACGTAGCTGATTTGCGTGCTGTAGCTGCTGCCGTCCGCCTTGGGGCGCAGCTCGTCGAGCAAAGCGCACACGGTTTGCACGATCTCGATGTTGGGCTTTTCGTTCCAGCCGCCGATGTTGTAGACCTCGCCCAGCTTGCCTGCGTCCAGCACGCGGCGGATGGCGCTGCAGTGGTCCTTGACGTAGAGCCAGTCGCGAATCTGCATGCCATCGCCGTACACCGGCAGCGACTTGCCGGCCAGGGCGTTGACGATCATCAGCGGGATGAGTTTTTCGGGGAAGTGGTAAGGGCCGTAGTTGTTGCTGCAGTTGGTGGTGAGCACCGGCAGGCCGTAGGTGTGGTGGTAGGCGCGCACCAGGTGGTCGCTGGCGGCCTTGCTGGCCGAGTACGGGCTGTTGGGCTCGTAGCGGTGCTGCTCGGTAAATGCCGCATCGCCTGCGGCCAGCGAGCCATAGACCTCGTCGGTGGAGACATGCAGCAGGCGAAAGGCCGCTTTGCCTTCGGCGGGCAAACTGCTCCAGTAGGCGCGCACGGCTTCGAGCAGGCGAAAGGTACCGACCACATTGGTCTGGATGAAGTCTTCGGGGCTGTGGATGGAGCGGTCCACATGGCTTTCGGCGGCAAAGTTGATGACGGCGCGCGGCTGGTGCTCGGCCAGCAGGCGGGCCACCAGGGCGCTGTCGCCGATGTCGCCCTGCACGAAGGTGTGCCGTTCATCGTCTTGCACCGAGGCCAGGGTTTCGAGGTTGCCCGCGTAGGTCAGCTTGTCGAGGTTGACGACGGGTTCCTGCGATTGCGCCAGCCAGTCGAGAACGAAATTGGCGCCGATGAAGCCGGCGGCGCCGGTAACGAGAATCATGATGTGCCCCAAAGATACTGCCTGCTGGCAAAGCCAAAAATTATCTCACCCGCTTCGGATTGTCACGTAACCAGGTGCTGCACAGGGGGGAACGGTGTCCGTGCAGCCATCCTCTACACTTTATTCTTTCCCCTTATTGGAGGTTCCATGGCCAAGAAGATGCAGAAGACCAGCGGCAACAAGAAGCAGAGCGATGCCCAGCTGTCCAGCACCGTCAAGGATTCGGCGCAGCAGATCTGGCTGGCGGGCCTGGGCGCTTTTTCGAAGGCGCAGGAAGAAGGCGGCAAGGTGTTTGAAGCCCTGGTCAAGGAGGGCCTGACCATCCAGCGCAAGACGCAGGCCGTGGCCGAGGAAAAGATCACCGAAGCCACCAGCCGCATGACCACCATGGCCAGCGACATCGGCTCCAAGGCCCAGGGCCAGTGGGACAAGCTGGAGAACCTCTTTGAAGAGCGTGTGGCCAAGGCCCTTTCCAAACTGGGCGTGCCCTCGGCCCGTGATATCGAGGCCCTGCATGCACGCATCGAGGCACTGACCCAGGCTGCAGGCAAGGCCGCCGCCGCGACGACCGCGGCCAAGGCGCCAGCCAGGGCCGCCAAGCCCGCGCCCACCAAGACCGCTGCGCGCAAGGCAGCGGCCAGGCCCGCCCTGAAAGCCGCGCCGGCCAGGAAGGCCCCGGCAAAATCCCCCGCAGCGGCGGCGCCCAAGGCCGGGACGGCTGCCGACGACACCCCCGCCGCCTCCTGAGCCTTGCCCCGGCCATGAAAGCGACCGGCATGCCCCGCATGCGGTCGCTTCTTTTTTGCGCTGCCCGTGCCACGGCACGCCAGGCCAGGCCAACGATGCGGATGCCTTTGCAAGCCGCACCGGTACTGCGTCTTCGTGCTGCATTGCAGCAAAACGACTGGGGTAGAGTAGGCCTGCGAAAGCAAGCAACCACGGCACAAACAACGACACGAAGGGGCACGCATCCATGGTGAAGAAAGCGCCGCGCCGCACCGCCGAACGCATCCTGGAGGTGGCCCTGGAGCTGTTCAACCGGTTTGGCGAGCCCAACGTGTCCACCACCCTCATCTCGGCCGAGCTGCGCATCAGCCCCGGCAACCTTTATTACCACTACCCGGCCAAGGACGCGCTCATCAACGCGCTGTTTGACCGGTATGAACAGTCGCTGAACGACCTGCTGGGTGCCAGCGACAACGTGCGCAATGTGGAAGACGCCTGGTTCTTCATGCACACGTTGTTTGAAATCATCTGGCAATACCGCTTTCTGTACCGCGACCTGAACGACCTGCTGTCCAAGAACCGCCGGCTGGAAACGCATTTCCAGGCCATCCTGAAAGAAAAGACCCGCGCGGTGCGGGCCATGCTCGATGGCATGGGCCGCGCAGACGCCTTGCGCATCGATGCCAGCGATCGGCAGGCCACCGCCACCAGCATGGTGGTGGTGCTGACCTACTGGCTGAGCTTCGAATACGTGCAGGATCCGCGCCGCGCGCTGGAGCCCGAGAGCGCACAGGCAGCGTTGCTGCGGGGTGCGCACCATGTGCTGAACCTGCTCCTGCCCTATCTGGAGAGTGCGCAGCGGGCGCATCTGCAGCAGATCGTGGGCGCCTACGCACCGGCCACCGGCTGACCACCGCACACCATCCCCAACCCGAGGAGACACACCATGGCCCCATGGACCCCTTTCCCCCATGCTGGTGGCTACCGCCTGGATGCGGCCAGCGTCAAAGCGCAGTGGAGCCGCCTGCACTGCGACGATGCCGAGCCCTGCCCCCAGGATGCCGCCGTGCTGCAGGCCTGGGCGCTTTATCACAACGGCGAATTCGAGCAGGCCGCGGCGGCGGGCCTGCGTGCCGGCGGGGCTGGCATCACGGTCGCCAACAAGGCCACCGCGGTGTATGCCAACTACCTGGAGCCCGGGGAAAAAGCCCGCCTCGATCTGTTCATGCAGGTCGCCGGGCGCGCCGAGGCCCAGGCGGCACAGGAGCCCGAAAACGCCAATGCCTGGTACTGGCAGGCCTACGCCCTGGGCCGCTACAGCCAGGGCATCAGCGTGGCCAAGGCGCTGGCGCAAGGGCTGGGCGGCAGGGTCAAGCATGCGCTGGAGAAGGCGATTGCACTGGCACCCCGGCATGCCGATGCCCACATTGCGCTGGGCACATTCCATGCAGAGGTGATCGACAAGGTGGGCCCGCTGATTGGCGGCATGACCTATGGCGCCAGGAAGGACGTGGGCCTGCAGCTGTTTCAGCAAGCCTTGCGGATCCACCCCGGCTCCGCCATCGGCATGATCGAATATGCCAATGCGCTGGTGATGCTGGAAGGCGACCCCAAAATGCAGGAAGCCACGCAGCTCTACGAAAAGGCGGCCGCCACCGAGCCCCTGGACGCCAGAGAGCGCCTGGACGTGGAAATGGCGCGCATTGAGCTGCAAGAGAACTGAACGCCGTGCAGCTCCAAGGCTGCGCCCAGGGTCAGCCGAAACGCCGCGCGGCGATCTCCAGCAGGCCGTCAAAGATCAGGTTGTCCACCAGTTCGAACGGCCGCGTCATGCTGGGCGCCATCTTCCAGCCCGCACCGCCGGTCATCACACAGGCGGGTTCGGCGCCGCAGTGGGCCATGACATGCTGCACCATGCGCTCGACCGCCCCGGCAATGGCATAGGTGCCGCCGCTGGTCAGTGCATCGCTGGTGTTGGTAGGGAAAAGGCGCACGTCGCCCGTGGGCACATGCAGCCCGGCGGTGCCGGCCTCCAGGGCGCGCAGCATGATGCCGTGGCCCGGCAGGATCAGGCCGCCCAGAAAACGCCCTTCGGTGTCGATGCATTCCACGGTGACCGCCGTGCCCACCATCACCACCACGAGGGGGCGCGCCGGGCCTTGCGCGAGCACATGGTGTCGCGCGCCTATCATGGCCACCCAGCGGTCCGAGCCCAGGCGCGAGGGGTAGTCGTAGCCATTGGTGACGCCCGCCTCTTGCGCCGACGACACCACCCATTGCGCCGCCACATCCCACAGCTCCATCTGGTCCTGCACGCGGCGCTTGACGGCGTCGCCCGCCACCACGCAGCCCAGCATTTTGGCCGGTGCGGGCAGCTGCGCCCACGAGCCTTCTGCCAGGCGGTCGATATGGTCGAGGAATTCGGCGCCATGCGCCAGCAAGGCAGCACCCGGACGGTGGGCGTCGTACAGCGCCCATTTGAGACGCGTGTTGCCGACGTCGATGGCCAAGAATGTCATGCGGCGGATTATCCAGAGTTTTTCACCCGCCCCTTTGGGCACCACGGCAGGTGCCGCACTGCGCAGGCACTGCGCGCGAGATCGGGCATTTGTCCGACATGCCGCACGGCAGTCGCGGGGATACAGTGGCCCCTCCCCCCACTCTGCAACCACAGGAGAATCGACATGGGTTTATTCAGTTTCATCAAGGAAGCCGGCGAGAAACTTTTTGGCGGCAAGGACGCGCAGGCGGCACCGGGCAGCCCGGCCGCCACGGACGAACTCAACGCCAATGCCGCCAAGGCCATCGAAACCTACATCGCATCCCAGAACCTGGGCGCCAGCAACGTGCAGGTGGCCTTTGATGGAGCGCAGGGCAAGGTCACCGTGAAAGGCACGGCACCCACGCAATCGGTCAAGGAAAAGATCACCCTGTGCTGCGGCAACGTGGCCAACGTGACCAGCGTGGACAACCAGATGGACGTCACCAACCCCGAGCCCGAAGGCCAGTACCACGACGTGGTGCGCGGCGACACGCTCTCGGCCATCGCCAAGAAGTTTTACGGCGATGCCAGCAAGTACCCCCAGATCTTCGAGGCCAACAAGCCCATGCTGACGCACCCCGACAAGATCTACCCCGGGCAGAAGCTGCGCATTCCGGCAGTCAAGTAGCCCCCTGAGTCGCCTGCGGCGCCTTCCCCCGAGGGGGACGCACCCGGTGGCCCGGCAAAGCCGGTTCCACGGGTGCACTGGTGTGGGCAGTGGTGGTTCAAGCGCTGCCGATGGATGCGGCACGGGAGCAAGCCGAATTTGAGAAATCAGCTGGCAGCGCTTCACATGCCAGCGCTGGTGGCTATTTTTTTGGGAGCATCAACCCTGCTTCCACGGCAGACCCTGAAAGCGCCAGCCGCCCTTCTTGCCGCGCTGCGCATGGCCATCGGGGTCGCCCTCGAAGCCTTCGAGGATGTTGTAGGCGGTGATGCCCAGTTCCGTAGCGCGGCGGGCGGCAGCGATGGAGCGCACCCCACTGCGACACAGCAGCACGGCGCGGCCGCCCTCGGGCACGGCGGCGCGCAGCTGGGCGTCGAAATCGGCATTCATCGCCATGCCGGGCCATTGCTTCCAGGCCACGGCGATGGCGCCGGGCACCTGCCCCACCCATTCGCGCTCGGCATCGCTGCGCACATCGATCAGCACGGCCTGCCCGCTCTGCACCCATTGCCAGGCCAGCTGGGCTGACACATCGCCCGCATAGCCCTCGGCCGTGCGCGGTGCCTGCAGGGTGGCGCCATCGGCGTCGTGCCGCAGGCCCGAATGCAGGTTGGCGGGCACGGCTTCGTCGATGCGGCGCGGGCGCGGCAGGTGCAGCGACTCCATCAGCGCCACAAACTCGGCCTGGCTGCGGCCGGCCACGCGGGCATTGCCGGCCTTTTCGGCGGCGATGGTGGAGTGGCTGCGCCCGTGGTAATCGTGGCCGGGCCAGACAGTGGTTTCCGGCGGCAACGCAAACAGCACGCCGGTGATGCTTTGGTACAGGTCGGCCGCGCTGCCCGACTGGAAATCCGTGCGGCCGCAGCCGTTGATGAGCAAGGTGTCGCCAGTAAAGACATGGTTGCGCCACCGGTACGACATGCCGCCCGCCGTGTGGCCGGGGGTGTGCAGCGCGCTCAGGGTTTCGCCACCGAAGGCCAGCGTCTCGCCGTCGAGCAGCTGCACCGCTGCCGTGCCGATGCCGCAGCCCGCGGGCACCGCCGTGTGCGCCCCGGTGTGCTCGGCCAGGCGGCCGGCGCTGGTGATGTGGTCGGCGTGCGCATGGGTTTCCACGGCCCAGCGCAGCGTGAGGTGGTGCGCCTGCAGCACTGCCAGGTCGCGGTCGAGCTGCTCGTCCACCGGGTCGATGATGAGGGCATCGCGCGTGGCGGGGTCGTGCAGGATGTAGGTGTAGGTGCTGGAAGCGGGGTCGAACAGCTGCAGGGGAATCATGGCGGGCATCCAGGCGGTGAGATCCAGGCGGAACGGGCTGCCATTGTGCCGCCAGCCGCCTTTGCTTTCAAACGCGGCAGGCGCGCATCGGCGCGCTCATTCCCACAGCGGGGCCGGCTGTTCGCGCAGGGCGTGGCGCAGCACCGGGTAGTCAGGCACCACCGTGGCCACGGTGCCCCAGAAACGCGGGCTGTGGTCCATCACGCGCAGGTGGGCCAGCTCGTGCGCCACCACATAGTCGATGATGGCCGGGCGGTAGTGCAGCAGGCGCCAGTTCAGGCGGATGGAGCCATCGGCCTTGGCACTGCCCCAGCGGGTCTGGGCGCTCGACAGGCGCAGGCTGGTCCAGCGCACACCGAGCAGCGGCGCGAAATGGTCGAGCCGGGTGGTGAAATGGCGGCGTGCATCGCGCATCAGCCAGGCCTGCACGGCATCGCGGATCTGCGCCGGGCTGGCGCTGTGGGACAGGCCGATGCGCAGGCTCGCCCCCCCGGCGCCTTCACTGCCGGCATGCAGGGCACCGCCCTTGCCGGTGAAGCCGTGGGTGGGGTCCAGCACCACCGTCAGCGGCTCGCCCAGGTAGGGCAGCTGCGCTCCATGGGCCCAGACGATGCGGCCGCCCTCGCTGCGCTGCTGGCGCGCGCGCGCTTCATCGAGCTTGCGCAGGATCCAGCCCGATTTTTCGCGCAGCGCCGCATCCACGGCTGGCAAGGTGACCCAGGTGGGTGCCCGCACGGCCAGGCCATCGACCCCCACCGTGAAACCGATACTGCGCCGGCGTACGCGCTGCAGCGCATAGGCCACCACGGCATCGCCCAGCAGCACCTCGCGGTTGGCCCGTGGGTGGCGGAACTCGGCGGGGGACAGCAGCGACGGCAGGGCCGCTGCGGCAGGAGGCACCGGGCGCGGATCCATCGCTACGCTACCAGGCGCAGTTGGCGCTGTGCCCACCGGCGCCACAGGCCCTCTTGGCTTGATTTCTTGCGCGGAAGGCTCTGGCACCACAGGCGCCTCACCCGCGTGGCGATCCGCACCGGGCGGGTCGAACAGATCGAGCGCCAGCTGCACCAGCCGCTGCATCATGGTGCCCTCACGGGTTGGCGGAAGCGGCCTCGGGGTAAGCCTCCGGGTCGAGGCGGCGCATTTCGGCTTCGATCCAGGCCTGGACCTCCTGCATCAGCTCGTCGGGCTTGCGGCCCACGCTGGGGATGGGTTGGCCGATCGACACATCCACCACCCCGGGGCGCTTGATGAAGGCCTTGCGCGGCCAGACCCGTGCCGAGGTGACGGCCACGGGCACCACGGGCACCCCGGTATCAATGGCCAGCCGCGTGCCGCCGCTCTTGTACTGCCCCGCCTGCCCCCGCTCTATCCGGGTGCCCTCGGGAAACATGATGACCCAGGTGCCCTGGGCCAGCAGCGCCCGGCCCTGCTGCACCACCTTGACGAAGGCGCGCGCGCTCTGGCCGCGGTCGATGTGGATCATGTCCAGGCTGCCGATGGACCAGCCGAAGAAGGGCACGCGCAGCAGCTCCTTCTTGAACACATAGGCCAGCGGGCGCGGCATGATCGCCGGCATGAGGAAGGTCTCATAGGTGGACTGGTGCTTGACCAGCAGCACCACGCCCTGGTTTTCCGCGGTGGGCAGGTGCTCCATGCCGGTGATGCGGGTGCGGATGCCCATGATCACGCGCGCCGAATCCACACTGAGCTTGAGCCAGGCCCGCGCGATGCGGTAACGCGTGCGGCTGCTGGCGCCCAGCATGCGCACCAGCAGGATGGCCAGCGTGTAGGGCACCACGGTGATGCCCATCCAGAGCATGTGGAGGATGGAACGGATCAGGGCCATATATTTTTCAAGTGTTTTCGGAAGATGGCGCTTGCCAGACAGGCGCTGCAAGCGATCAAATGGGCAGCATCAAACCACCAGGGGCGGCGCAGGTGTTGGAGACGGCGCAGGCGCCGTGGGCAGCATTTGCTCGGCAAACGCCCCCAGGCTGGCATGCACCTGCGTCGTGGCGGGAAAGTCGATGGGCAAAGCCTGTCCGGGCTGCCAATGGGCCGACCGGCCCGTGCACACCAGATGCACCTGCGCACCCAGCGCGGCCCCCGCCTGCAGATGCTCGGCGCAACTGCCCACCACCTGCACATCGAACGGTTCCACGCCATAGCGGTCGCAGATCTGCTCCAGCAGGCCGGGCGCGGGCGCGCGGCAATGGCAGACCTCATCGGGTGCGTGCGGGCAGTAAAACACCGCGTCGATGCGCCCGCCCACCGCAGCCACCTGCCGCAGCATCTTGGCGTGGATGGCGTTGAGCGACACCACGTCGAACAAACCCCGCCCCAGCCCGGGCTGGTTGGTGGCCACCACCACCCGCCAGCCGGCATGGTTGAGCCGCGCCACGGCCTCCAGTGCGCTCGGCTGGGCGCTCCACTCTTCGGGCGAGGTGATGAAATCATCGCCCTGCGGGTTGAGCGTGCCGTCGCGGTCCAGGATCACGAGTTTCATAGCATCAGTGCCCTTCTGTACTCAGCCCCGCGCATGACTGGGGCTCAGCACATGATACGGGCGCGGCAGAAGCCAGCGGCCGCCGCGCAAGGGCCGCCCCGCCGCGCTGGCGGCGTCCCCCTTCCCGCAGCGCGCAGCGGTGCGAGAGAAGGGGGAAGCGGCAAAGCCGCTCAGGGGGATGCACCATTTCACGCCAGGCGCGACAGGTCGGCCACGCGGTTCATGGCTTCGTGCAGCGTCTTGAGCAAGCCCTGGCGATTGAGGCGCAGGTCGAGCTGCTCGGCATTGACCATCACATCGTCAAAGAACGCATCCACCGGCGCGCGCAGCACGGCCAGGGTCTGCAGGCTGGCGGTGTAGTCGCCGGCTGCGAACTGCGCATTGGCTTCGGGCACAAAGCGCTGCAGGGCGGCGAACAAGTCCTGCTCGGCCTGCTCTTGCAACAGGGCGGGGTTGACGTGGGCGTCCACCGGGCCTTCGAGTTCGGCCTTCTTGAGGATGTTGCCCACGCGTTTGTTGGCCGCGGCCAGGGCCGGGCTTTCGGGCAGCGCGGCAAAGGCGCGCACGGCGGCAAGGAACTGGGGCACCTGCACCAGGCGCTGCGGTCGCAGGGCCAGCACGGCATCCACCTCCTGCGCGCTGTAGCCCTGCTCGCGCAGGCTGCCGGCGAGGCGGTCGTAGATGAAGTCAGCCAGCGCGGGCGAGGCATCGGTGATCTTGTCGCCAAAGGCAGGCGCGGCGCCCGCCAGCAGGGCATTCAGATCGAGCGGCAGGTCTTTTTCGACCAGCATGCGGATCACGCCCAGCGCATGGCGGCGCAGCGCGAACGGGTCACGGTCGCCCGTGGGCAGGTTGCCGATGCCGAACATGCCGACCAGGGTTTCGAGCTTGTCGGCCAGGGCCACCACCACGCCCGCGGTGTTGCGCGGCAGTGCATCGCCGGCAAAGCGGGGCTTGTAGTGGTCTTCGATGGCGTCGGCAATGGTGTCACCCAGGCCGTCGTTGAGCGCGTAATAGCGGCCCATGGTGCCCTGCAACTCGGGGAACTCGCCGACCATGTCGGTCACGAGGTCGGTCTTGGCCAGCAGCGCGGCCTGGTCGGCATCTGCCACCAGAGCGGCGTCGCCCAGCTGCGTTGCGATGGCCTTGGCGATCGACCTCACCCGTTCCACGCGCTCGCCCTGCGTGCCGAGCTTGTTGTGGTAAACCACCTTGCCCAGGCCTTCCACGCGCGAAGCCAGGGTCTTCTTGCGGTCCTGGTCGAAGAAGAACTTGGCATCGGCCAGGCGCGGACGCACCACGCGCTCGTTGCCGCCGATGACCAGGCTGGCATCGGCGGGCGTGATGTTGCTGACCACCAGAAACTGGTGGGTGAGCTTGCCGGCGGCGTCGAGCAGCGGAAAGTACTTCTGGTTGGCCTTCATCGTGAGGATGAGGCATTCCTGCGGCACGTCGAGAAACGCTTTCTCAAACGAGCAGATGAGCACGTTGGGCCGCTCGACCAGCGCAGTGACTTCGTCGAGCAGCGCGTCGTCGTCAATCGGGCGCGCGCCGTTGCCTACCTTCGCGGCGGCGGCGGCGAGCTGGCGGGCTATCTCGGCCCTGCGCTCGGCAAACGATGCAATCACGGCGCCCTGGCTGGCCAGTTGCTGGGCATAGCTGTCGGCGCAGGTGATGACCACCGGGTCCACCGCAGCCTCGAAGCGATGGCCGTGCGTGGTGTTGCCCGCGGCCAGGCCCAGCGCCTGCACCGACAGCAGCACCTCGGTGCCGTGCAGCGCCACCAGGCCATGCGCGGGGCGCACGAAGTGCACGCTGCTCCAGCCGTCCTGCAGCTGGTAGCGCATCACCTTGGGGATGGGCAGCCTGGCAATGGCCTCGTCCAGCGCCTTTTGCAGGCCTTCGGCCAGCGTCGCGCCCTTGGCGGTGCTGTTGTAGAACAGCACGTCGGCCTTGCCGTCGTGCACGCGCTCCAGGCTTGCCACGGCCGACGCATCGGCGCCCAGCACCGCCAGTTTCTTGAGCAGCGCCGGCGTGGCCTGGCCATCGGCGCCCAGCCCCACGGCCACGGGCATGAGCTTTTGCGACACGGCCTTGTCGGCCGCGCTGGTGGCCACTTCGGTGATGTGCGCGGCCAGGCGGCGCGGCGAGGCATAGGCGGTCAGGCGCGAGCCGGCAGCCGCCAGGCCCTGGGCCTGGAGCTGCTCCAGCAGCACGCCGGCAAAGGCGTCGCCCAGTTTCTGCAGGGCCTTGGGAGGCAGTTCTTCGACAAACAGTTCGACGAGAAGATTCGGGTGGGTCATGGTGGTTTCAGTGCTCCGCGCTGCGCCTTCAGGCGGCCTTCTTGTGCTGTTGCTGCTGCTCGGCCCGGGCCAGGTCGGCCAGCACCTCGGCGGCCCACTCCTTGGGCGCCATGGGGAAGCCCAGGCGCGCACGGCTGTCCAGATAGCTCTTGGCCACGGCACGGGCCAGGTTGCGGATGCGGCCGATGTAGGCGGCGCGCTCGGTCACGCTGATGGCGCCGCGCGCATCGAGCAGATTGAAGCTGTGCGCGCCCTTGAGCACCTGCTCGTAGGCAGGCAGGGCCAGCTGCTGCTCCATGAGGTGCTGGGCCTGCTTCTCGTGCGCGTTGAATGCGGTGAACAGGAAGTCGGCGTCGCTGTGCTCGAAGTTGTAGGTGGACTGCTCGATCTCGTTTTGCTTGTACACGTCGCCGTAGCTCAGCTTGCTGCCGTCGGCGCCTTCGGTCCAGGTCAGGTTGTAGACGTTGTCCACGCCCTGCAGGTACATGGCCAGGCGTTCCAGGCCGTAGGTGATCTCGCCGGTGGCGGGCTTGCAGTCAATGCCGCCGACCTGCTGGAAGTAGGTGAACTGGGTCACCTCCATGCCGTTGAGCCAGACCTCCCAGCCCAGGCCCCAGGCGCCGAGCGTGGGGTTTTCCCAGTCGTCCTCGACAAAGCGGATGTCGTTTTTCTTCAGATCGAAGCCGAGCGCTTCCAGCGAGCCCAGGTACAGCTCCAGGATGTTGGCCGGTGCGGGCTTCAGCACCACCTGGAACTGGTAGTAGTGCTGCAGGCGGTTGGGATTCTCGCCGTAGCGGCCGTCCTTGGGGCGGCGGCTGGGCTGCACGTAGGCGGCCTTCCAGGGCTCGGGGCCGATGGCGCGCAAAAACGTAGCGGTGTGCGATGTCCCGGCGCCCACTTCCATGTCATAAGGTTGCAACAGCGCGCAACCCTGGGCGTCCCAGTAGGTCTGCAGCTTGAGAATGATTTGTTGGAAGGTCAGCATGGATCGATTCTGGCTTGCCACAGGCCGGGCCTGCGGCTATGAAAAAGAGTGGCAGTCCGCGCTGCGCAAACGGTGATTTTAAGGTGCAGCACAGCGATATGCCGCGACCGTCGCCGCCGGCCCTGCAACCCCTGTAAATTCTGGAATGGCACCACCATGGCGCATGCGGCACACGTCTCCAGCGCCCTCCTGGGCATTGCGGCGCCGGCGTGCGCGCTGGACTGTTTGATGGGGAGGGCTGCACTGGCTCTGCCGCTTCAAGGCCGCGCCGCGTGGCGATGCCAAATGCCCTGAGCCTTATCTTTGGTTTGACAGAAAGATCCCCCATGCCACCACCCCCCGCCCTCACCGCTGAATGCCTGGCCAACCCTGCAGCCGACCGCCAGGCCCCGTATGGCGAGCGCCGCAGCGCCATCCTGGACGCACCGGCACTGGCGCAGGCCGAGCGCGAGCTGACCAGCTGGCAGGGCTATGCAGTCACGCCGCTGCACAGCCTGCCCGCGCTGGCGCAGGCCCTGGGCGTGGCCGCCGTGCACTACAAGGACGAGGGCAGCCGCTTCGGCCTGGGCAGCTTCAAGGCCCTGGGCGGCGCCTACGCGGTGGCGCGCCTGCTGTGCCGCGAGCTGGGCGCCCGCCTGGCCCGCCCGCTTTCCACGCAGGACCTGCGGACACCCGAACTGCGCGCGCTGTGCGCCGGCATCACCGTCACCTGCGCCACCGACGGCAACCATGGCCGGTCCGTGGCCTGGGGCGCGCAATTGTTGGGCTGCCGCTGCGTGATCTACATCCACGCCACGGTGAGCGAAGGCCGCAAGGCCGCCATCGCCCGCTATGGCGCCGAGGTGGTGCGCACGCCCGGCAACTACGACGACGCCGTGCGCCAGGCCGATGCCGACGCCAGGCTGCATGGCCGCTTCGTCATCTCCGACACTTCGTACCCCGGCTACATGGACGTGCCGCGCGACGTGATGCAGGGCTACCAGCTGATGGTGCAGGAAGCCGCGCAACAGCTCGCGCAGCGCCCCACGCACCTCTTTGTGCAGGCCGGCGTGGGCGGCCTGGCCGCGGCGGTGTGCGGCTATTTCTGGGAGCGGGACGGCAGCGAGCGCCCGGTGTTCGTGGTGGTGGAACCCGACCGTGCCGACTGCCTGGCGCAAAGCGCCAAGGCGGGTCGGCTCACCGCCATCACCGGCGACCTCGACACGCTGATGGCGGGCCTGGCCTGCGGCGAGGTGTCGCACCTGGCCTGGGAGATCCTGGAACACGGCACCGACGGTTTTTGCGTGATCAACGACCAGGCTGCCGTCGAGGCCATGCGCCTGCTGGCCCGCCCGCTCGGCAACGACCCGGTGATCGTGGCGGGGGAATCCGCCGTGGCCGGCGTGGCGGCGGCCGTGGCCGCCTGCCAGAGCGCTGCAGCGCGCCAGGCGCTGGGCCTCACGGCCGACAGCCGCATCCTGTTCTTTGGCAGTGAAGCCGCAACCGACCCCCAGCTCTATGCGCAACTGGTGGGCGAGAGCGCCAAGGCCGTTGCGGCCCGTGCAAAGTCGATGCGCTGAAGGCCCCCGCGAAACAGCGCCGGCAACGGGCATAAAAAAAGAGAGCCGATGGCTCTCCTTTTCATGGACCTGTGGCCCGGATTCCCACTTCCCGCAGGGCGTCTTATTGACCGTCCCAGCGGCGCAACACGAGGCTGGCGTTGGTGCCGCCAAAGCCGAAGCTGTTGGACAGCACGGTGGTCAGCTGCGCGTCGCGTGTTTGCGTGACCAGGGGCATGTCGCCCAGGGCGGGGTCGGGTGTTTCCACATTGGCCGAACCTGCGATGAAGCCCTTGTTCAGCATGAGCATGCAGTAGATCGCCTCTTGCACGCCGGTCGCGCCCAGCGAGTGGCCGGTGAGCGACTTGGTGGACGAGAACGGCGGCACCTTGTCGCCGAACAGGGCCCGCATGGCGCGCACTTCCTGCATGTCACCCACCGGGGTGGAGGTGCCGTGGGTGTTGATGTAGTCGATGGGGGCAGACAGCCCTTCCATGGCCTGCTGCATGCAGGCAATGGCGCCGTCGCCCGAGGGGGCCACCATGTCTTCGCCATCGCTGGTGGCACCAAAGCCCACCACCTCGGCCAGGATGGTGGCGCCACGGGCCTGGGCATGCTCCAGGCTTTCCAGCACCACGGCGCCGCCGCCGCCCGCGATCACAAAGCCATCGCGGTTCGCATCGTAGGCGCGCGAGGCTTTCTCGGGTGTCTCGTTGTATTTGCTGGACATGGCGCCCATGCCGTCGAACAGCAGCGACATGCCCCAGCTGAGCTCTTCGCCGCCGCCGGCAAACATCACGTCCTGAACGCCCCAGGCGATCTGCTGCGCGGCCGCGCCGATGCAGTGTGCCGACGTGGAGCAGGCCGAGGTGATGGAGTAGTTGATGCCCTTGACCTTGAAGTTGGTGGCCAGGCACGCGGACACGGTGGAGCTCATGCAGCGCGTGACCTGGTAGGGCCCCACACGGCGGATGCCCTTTTCGCGCAGCGTGTCCGCCGCTTCGATCTGGTTGGCGGGCGAGCCGCCGCCCGAACCCATGATGAGGCCGGTGCGGGGGTGGCTGACCTGCTCGGGCGTGAGGCCTGCTTGCTGGATAGCGTCTTCCAGCGCGATCTGCGCATAGGCCGCCGCATCGCCCATGAAGCGCAGCTGCTTGCGGTCGATGCGCGCCTCGATGTCGATCTCGGGCGCGCCGCCCACCTGGCTGCGCAGGCCCAGTTCCTTGAACTTCTCCACGGCCTTGATGCCGCTGGTGCCCGCGCGCAGCGAGGCTTCCACGGTGGCCAGGTCGTTGCCAATGCACGAGACGATGCCCGCGCCGGTGATGACTACGCGCTTCTTGGTGGTCATGCTGCTTCCTTGCCGTCTTCCTCGCGTTTGAACAGGCCCACGCGCAGGTCATTGGCTACATAGATTTCCTTGCCGTCGGCCAGCAGGCGGGCGTCGCCAATGGCCATGACGAGCTTGCGCTTGATGACGCGCTTGATGTCGATTTCGTAAGTGACCCGCTTCACATCGGGGCCCACTTCGCCCGTGAACTTGACCTCACCCGCACCCAGCGCACGGCCCCGGCCCGGCAACTGCAGCCAGGTCAGGTAAAAGCCGATGAGCTGCCACATGGCGTCGAGCCCCAGGCAGCCGGGCATGACGGGATCGCCCTGGAAATGGCAGGCAAAGAACCACAGGTCGGGCTTGACGTCGAGTTCGGCGCGGATTTTCCCCAGCCCGTGCGCGCCGCCATCGCTGTCGATGTGGGTGATGCGGTCGAACATCAGCATGGGTGGCAGCGGCAGACGCCCGCTGTCAGCGCCGAACAGCCGGCCCTCGCCCGAGGCAATCAGTTGTTCGTAGGAAAAGGAATCTGCCATTTTCAGTCGTGCTCCAGAACAGCGGCCGTGCCGCTTCAATAATTCACCGTTCGCAACCCCTGCTCACAGTTGCAGGGCTCCATTATCAAGGCACAACACGGTCCATGGCCCCATACCTGCCGATTGAACCGCCGGCCAACCGCGACAGCCCCCTTTGTTGCCTGATCTGAATCAAGGTGCGGCAGGCCCGGAGCCCACGCCAGCCTGCCGTCTCAGCCCCGCAAGCGCTGGCGCCGCGCAAGCGCAGCCCCTGCGACCACGCAAAAGCCTGCCGCCCACAGGGGTGCCAGGCCCCAGCGTGCCACCCACCAGGCATAGGGCGTGATGCCCCAGCCGTCTTGCGCGCTGAGCCCGCGCCCCTGCACCTGGCCGGTCAGCACCCCGCGGGTGTGGCGCGCCAGCGCATGGGTGACCACGCCCCGGTGGTCGATGATGGCGGTGGCACCGGTGTTGGTGGCGCGCACCATGGGGCGCTCGAACTCCAGTGCGCGCATGCGGCTGATCTGCAGGTGCTGGTCGATGGCCACCGTGTTGCCGAACCAGCCGATGTTGCTGAAATTGACAAACAGCGTGGGGGCGCTGGCCGGATCGACAAAACGCGCGCCCAGCTCTTCGCCAAACAAGTCCTCGTAGCAGATGTTGGGCGCAATGCGCTGGCCCGCCCAGGCAAAGGACGGCTGCCCGATGGCGCCCCGGTTGAAATCGCCCAGGGGAATGTTCATCATGGCCGTGAACCAGCGGAAAAACGGTGGAATGAACTCGCCAAACGGCACCAGGTGGTGCTTGTCGTACTGGTAGGGGGCCGGCTGCGCGGGTTTCAGGCCGAGCACCGAATTGGTGTAGCCCTGCACTTCATCGCCCATCGGAATCCCCACCAGCGCCGCCTGCTGGCCCTGGCCGAAACGCGCCGCCAGCCCCTCCAGATAACCCGGCATGAGTTGCTGCGGCAGCAGCGGAATGGCGGTTTCCGGCGCCACGACAAGGCTTGCCTTGGCAGACCGCAGTGCATCGGCATACCACTGCAGGGCCAGCGGCACGCCGCTGCCGGGCTGAAATTTTTCGTCCTGCGGGATGTTGCCCTGGAGCAGCGCCAGGCTGATCGGTGGCGGCGGCGGCAGCGCCGGGGTGTGGCACAACTCAATGGCGCATTGGCGCTGCAGGCCCGCGCCCACCAGCACCAGCGCACCCAACGCCACCAGCGCCCAGGCACGCAGGCGGAGCAGATCGCCGGGGCGTGCCTGCGCCAGCAGCATGGCCAGCACCGCTGCCACGCAACCGATGCCGTACACGCCCACGGTGCGTGCCAGCGCACTCAGGGGCCCCTGCACATGGGCATAGCCGCCGGCGCCCCATGGAAAACCCGTCCACAGCGTGCCGCGTGCCAGCTCCGCCAGCATCCAGATCGCTCCGAAAACAATAGCCGCCAGCGCACGATGGGTGGGTGCCAGACGCGAAAAAAGCGCCACAACCGCCGCATAGTAGGCCCCCAGAAAGCCCGCCAGCCCCAGCACGGCCACCACCGCCAGTGGCGCCGCCAGGCCGCCGTAGTGGTGCATGGAAATGAACAGCCACCAGAAGGTGGCCACCATCCAGGCCGTGGCAAACACCCAGCCCAGGCCCGCCGCCCGGCGCCAGGGCGTTGGCGCCCGCACCAGCCACGCCAGCACCGCCAGCGAAAGGATCTGCAGCCACCATTGCGGTTCGCCGCTCCACGGCAGGGCCAGGGACAGGGCCTGCGCCACGCCCGCCGCAGCGGCCAGACAGGCCTGCCCCGCAAGCGCGGCAACCGGCAGGCGTTGCAGCCGGGCCATCAGCCGGAGGTGCTGTCTTCGTCGATGCGCGACACCTTGAACCAGCGCACGGCGCCGCCCTTGGTGTGCAGCACCACAAAGTGCAGGCCGCACAGCTGCAGGTGTTCGCCCCGCTTGGGCACATGCCCCATTTCGTGGGCGATCAGGCCACCCACGGTGTCAAAGCTTTCCTCGGGATCACTGCCTTGCAGGGTGATGCCAAAGGCTTCGGCCACGCGTTCGATGGGGGTGTCGCCACTCACGCGGTAGGTATGGTCGGCCAGGCCGAAGATGTCGCCCTCGTCCTCGGGAATGTCGAACTCGTCTTCGATCTCGCCCACGATCTGTTCCAGCACGTCCTCGATGGTGATCAGGCCCGCCACCCGGCCGAACTCGTCGATCACGATGGCCAGGTGGTTGCGGTTGCCGCGGAACTCGCGCAGCAGGTCGTTCAGGCCCTTGCTTTCCGGCACGAAGGCGGCCGGGCGCAGCAGGGCGCGGATGTTCAGCTCGGGCGCCCGCTGCAGCTTGAGCAGGTCCTTGGCCATGAGGATGCCGATGATGTTTTCCCGCTCGCCCTGGTACACCGGAAAACGCGAGTGCGCGGTGTTGATCACCAGGCGCAGCAACTCGTCAAAGGGTGCCTCGATGTTGACGAGGTCCATGCGGGGTGCGGCCACCATCACGTCGCCGGCCGTCATGTCGGCCATGCGGATGACGCGCTCCAGCATCACGCGGGAGTCGGCGCCAATGACTTCGTTGTCCTCGGCCTCGGCCAACGTCTCGATGAGTTCTTCGGTGGAGTCCGGTCCGGGATGGATGAACTCGGCCACCTTTTGCAGGAAAGTGCGCTTGTCTTCCTTTTCGGGCAGGCGCTGGGGGTGCGGGTCAGACACTGTCTTGGAGTGCAGGACGTGCGGTAGTTGAACAGACCCCTAGGATACCGGATTGTCATGACACCGCCCGCGCCACAGGCGGGCAACGGCCCTATTCGGCCGACTGGTGGCGTCCGTGCTGCACGCCCTTGCGCACTTCCTGCACGCCGGCCAGGAAGTCCCAGAACTGCTTGGCCTGGCGCTTGAGCCGGTAGTCCATCTCGGCGAATTGCTGCTCGACGATTTCGGCCATGCGCGTGTCCAGGCTGGCGGGCGGAATCTGCAGGTAGGCCTCGGACTCGGAGCCGTCGCGCTGCACCGTGGCGCCCGCGTTGCGAGCGATCTTGAGCATGGCGGTGTTTTCCGTCAGCGCATGGATGAACACCATGTTCACCCCTTCGTTGCGGGCATGCATGATGGCGCGGTCAAACAGGCGTGCACCAAACCCCCGACCCCGTGCCTGCTTGAGCACCGACACGCCAAACTCGGCACATTGCTTGTGCTCGGGGTGCTCGGCAAACGCCAGATGGGCCATGGCGATGAGTTCCAGGTGGCGGTTGTAGATGCCAAAGATTTCGTCACGGTCGAAATCGAGCCGCTCGGTGTAGCGGCGGATCTGCTCGTCCGTGGCGGCATAGCCAAAGCGCAGATACCGGTCGGGCGGCTCCAGCCGCAGCAGATGCTGCGTGATGCGCTCGCGGTAGGACGGGCCCAGCGAACGGATGGGCACCATCAGCGGAGTGGACGCGGGGGCATCATCCAGCGAAGGGCTGGCGAAGGGCGCCAGCATGTCTTTGCTGGCGTCCCACGAAGCCCTGAGCCAGTCTTTGGTTGCGATCATGGTATGGAATTTAAGGGTTTTCCCTCATTTTTTCCAGCACTTTTGTTGCGCCGCAACAAAAATAGGGGCAAGCATCCAATCAGGCCCAAAACCGTGATATTCAAAACGGATAAAGCGCCACAAGCTATTGAATCAATAGCTGTTGTTACAAAAAAACCCGATCCAGGCGTCCCCGGGGCTCACACCGGCACGGCGGTGGTGGCTTTGACCCGGTCGAGCACAAAGCTGGTCTTGCAGTCCTGCACGCTGGGGTGTTTGAGCAGCGTGTCCATGATGAAGCGGCTGTAGTGCGCCATATCGGCCACCACCACCCGCAGCAGGTAATCCATCTCGCCGGTGAGCGCCGCGCACTCCACCACTTCGGGCCAGGTCTGCACGCTGGCGCGGAACAGGTCCATGGGGTTGCGCTTGTGGCTTTCGGTGTGTTTTTCGAGGCGCACATTGAGGTAGGCCGTGAGCCCCAGCCCCACGGCCTCGGGCCGGACCAGGGCCACATAGCGGGCGATCACGCCGCTGTCTTCCAGGCGCTTCACGCGCCGCAGCACGGCACTCGGCGACAAACCCACCTGCTCGCCCATCACGTCGTAGGTTTCGCGCCCGTTGTCCTGCAGGCGGCGCAGGATGGCCCTGTCCAGCTTGTCGAGTGCGTTGGCATCGTTCATTGCGCAGGATTCTACGAACGAACACCCGCAACGCCCATCGCGGCGAAGAGGCGGCGCACGCCCCGGCCCTGCGCGGGCGGCAACCCACCGCGGCGGCACGCTGAGCCAGCACGCCGCTGAAGCCGGCGAACACCCCAAAAAATGGCGCAAGATTATCAACAACCGTCGTTCGTAAAATATTGATTTGGCGCATGATTCCTGCAAACAATACGCCATTGTCTCTTCAATTCGCCAGAAAAATGAGGACTTGCGCGCCTACAGTGCACAGCATTCCCCATTTCTGACCGGAGACAACATGAACGCAGCATTGCCGCAACAAGCCAGGCAGGACACCGCCGCCTGGGAGAACCCCATGGGCACGGACGGGTTCGAATTCATCGAATTCGCGGCGCCCGATCCGCAAGCCATGGGCAAGGTGTTCGAGGGCATGGGCTTCAAGCCGGTGGCGCGCCACCGCCACAAGAACGTGCTGCTGTACCGCCAGGGCGAGATCAACTTCATCATCAACGCCGAGCCCGACAGCTTTGCCCAGCGCTTTGCCCGCCTGCACGGCCCCAGCGTCTGTGCCATTGCCTTTCGCGTGCACGACACCAAGGCCGCCTACGAGCGCGCGCTGGGCCTGGGCGCCTGGGGCTACGCGGGCGTGGCCGGCCCGGGCGAGCTGAACATCCCCGCCATCAAGGGCGTGGGCGACAGTCTGATCTACCTGGTGGACCGCTGGCGCGGCAAGAACGGCGCCCAGCCTGGCGACATCGGCAACATCGGCTTCTTTGACGTGGACTTCGAGCCCCTGCCCGGCGTGTCGGCCGACGAGGCCCTGAACCCCAGGGGCCATGGCCTGACCTACATCGACCACCTCACGCACAACGTGCACCGCGGCCGCATGGCCGAATGGGCCGATTTCTACGAGCGCGTGTTCAACTTCCGAGAAATCAAATACTTCGACATCGAGGGCCAGGTCACAGGCGTCAAGAGCAAGGCCATGACCAGTCCCTGCGGCAAGATCCGCATCCCGATCAACGAAGAAGGCAAAGAAAAGGCCGGCCAGATCCAGGAATACCTGGACATGTACAAGGGCGAGGGCATCCAGCACATCGCCATGGGCTCGGACAACCTCTACGACACGGTCGATGCATTGCGCGCCAGCGGCGTGCGCCTGCTCGATACGCCCGACACCTACTACGAGCTGGTCGAAAAACGCATCCCCGGCCACGGCGAGCCGCTGGAAGCACTGCACCAGCGCAAGATCCTCATCGATGGCGTGGCCGGCAAGCTGCTGCTGCAGATCTTCAGCGAGAACCAGCTGGGCCCGATCTTCTTCGAGTTCATCCAGCGCAAGGGCGACGATGGCTTTGGCAACGGCAACTTCAAGGCGCTGTTCGAAAGCATCGAGCTCGACCAGATCCGGCGCGGCGTGCTCGAAGGCAGGAAAGACTGAACGGGAGCCGGCCATGGCCACCGAACCCGTCGTCTATGGCGCCAGCGCGCGCCCACCGCGCGGCGACTACACGCGCGCCGCCGCCGACTACACCTGCCCGCAGAACTTCGCGGCCTATACCGCCGCCGACCACGACACCTACCGGCGCCTGTACGAGCGCCAGTCGGCCCTGCTGCCCGGCCTGGCCAGCGAGGCCTTCGTGGCGGCCCTGCCCTCGCTGGGCATCAAGGACCATATCCCGCGCTTCGAGGAAATCAACGAGCGCCTGTACCGCGCCACGCGCTGGGAGATCGTGGCCGTGCCAGGGCTGATTCCCGAAGTGCCGTTCTTCACCCTGCTGGCGAACCGCCAATTCCCGGTGACGGACTGGATCCGCACGCCCGCCGAATTCGACTACATCGTCGAGCCCGACATCTTTCACGACCTGTTCGGCCATGTGCCGCTCCTGTTCAACCCGGTGTTTGCCGACTATGTGCAGCGCTACGGCCAGGGTGGCCTGAAGGCGCAGCAACTGGGCGCCTGCGAGCTGCTCAGCCGCCTGTACTGGTACACGATAGAGTTCGGCCTGATCCGCGAGGCGGGCGGTCTGCGGGCGTATGGGGCCGGCATCCTCAGTTCATCGGGCGAGCTGCCCTACTCCGTGCAAAGCCCTGAACCGCAGCGCCTGCCCCTGCAACTGGAGCGCACGATGCGCACGCGCTACAAGATTGACACCTACCAGCAGACGTACTTTGTGATCGACAGCTTCGAGCAGTTGTTCGACATGACGGCGGGGGACTTTGCGCCGATTTATGAGCGGCTGCGGGGATTGCGGGAGTTTGCGGCGGATGAGAGGGAAGGGGTGGTTTGATTTTTTGGATCAAGCTGGGTTGTAGCGCTTATTTTTAAAGCTCTGGTAGCTCTTGTTTTTGTAGTTTGCTGTGTGCTTTTGCTGAGGTCGGAGGCCGGGTCTCGCCCCGGCTGGCGAGGTACTTTTCTTTGCTTCGCCAAAGAAACGTACCCAAAAGAAAGGCGACCCACAGTCTGCGACCCCCACGCT